>PWYW01000099.1 GCA_003567685.1 Gammaproteobacteria bacterium | reverse complement strand
CGTCGCCGGTGGCCTTGCAGCGGCAAAAGAAGACTTTTTCGTCCTTTTCGGCGGTCCATTCGAGGGGCTCGATGCCGGTTCCCTGGTGAGATCCATCGCAAAACGGCTGGTCCTTGGACCGGCCGCAGCGGCACCAGTAGTAGGTTTTACCTTCTTCGACAGTGACTCCGACGGGAGAGAGTTTTGCCACGATGGGTTTATCGGCCACTTGCCTGCTCCTTGCAAATCGTATCAATAACCAGACACGAGCCTAAGTGATACGGGTGAGCATCGTGCCGGGGCAATCTGGTCGGCCGAATCCCTATCTACCTCCCGCGACCCGTCCCCATCGAGACTCGTTTTCCTCGAGCAATTGCAGTTGATCATCGTCCAGTAGCGAGCGGACGTGTTGCCGCCAGTCCTGGTCAAGCTGGTCGAGCTGTTGTTGCAAATTGGCCCGGGCATGTCTGGCTTGATCGGCCAGCTCCTGGTCATCTTGCGACATGGCTTCGGCCAGTTCGCGCTGAGTCGCCTGAACATCTCGATTGAGTCGCTCCCGAGCCTGGTTTACCGAAGCAGCCCGCTCTTCGAGTTCAATCTGCTGGTTTTCCGACAGCGCAAGCGTTTCCTGAATGGCCGGGTCACGCCACCACGGCAAGCTGCGGTCCCGCTGCGCATCCAGTTCGGCCGCTTGCATCTGCTCGCGCAGGCGATCGCGCCGGGCGATCGCGGCTTCCACGGCTTCGGGGGAGCTGCCGCCAACAACCTGACGCTGCTCGGCGGGTGCGGGGCGGTCAGTCTCAGTGAGCAACGCATCCCCGTCTTCGACAGACGTTTGTTCATCGGACGGTGAACAACCGACAAGCATCAAAGCAAGGGCCGCAACCCAGAATGCACGGATCATGACAATGTTCTCCAGCTGAATTTCAAGATACGCGAATCAGTATACGCACCCCGCCAGCCGGCAAGACCTTCATCGGGCGAGACTCGCCCGATGTCTCTGCGCAGTGCAGCGATGCCTTGGTGAAAGAAAAACTCGCCGCAGAAGCCGATGGTCTTGTGTCGCTCAGGCGCTGAAGAGCAGCTCGCCACCTTCTGCTTCGACTCGAATGGTATCGCCGGGCCCGAAGTCGCCAGCCAGAATCCGCTGGGCCAGGCCGTTCTCCAGCTTTTGCTGGATCGCCCGCTTGAGCGGCCGGGCCCCGAATACCGGGTCAAAGCCCACGTTACCCAGCAGGTCCAGCGCCGGGTCGGAAATCTCCAGGCTCATGTCGCGGTCGGCCAGGCGCTTGCGCAAGCCCTCGATCTGGATCGAGGCAATGGCGCGGATCTGCTTCCGATCCAACGGATGGAAGACGACGATTTCATCGACCCGGTTGATGAACTCAGGCCGGAAATGATGGCCGACCACCTCCATGACCGCCGACTTCATCGTGTCGTAGCCCTCACCCTGCAGCTCCTGGATGCGATCAGAGCCCAGGTTGGAGGTCATCACGATCACCGTGTTGCGGAAATCGACGGTGCGGCCGTGACCGTCGGTCAAGCGGCCATCATCAAGCACCTGCAGCAGGATGTTGAACACGTCCGGATGGGCCTTTTCGACCTCGTCGAGCAGGATCACCGAGTAGGGCCGGCGGCGGATCGCCTCGGTCAGATAGCCACCTTCCTCGTAGCCGACATAGCCGGGCGGGGCACCGATCAGGCGGGCCACGGCGTGCTTTTCCATGAACTCCGACATGTCGATGCGGATCATGGCGTCTTCGGTATCGAACAGGAAGTTGGCCAGCGATTTGCAGAGCTCGGTCTTGCCGACGCCGGTGGGGCCCAGGAACAGGAAGGAACCGTTCGGGCGATTGGGGTCGGCCAGGCCGGCGCGTGAGCGGCGAATGGCATCGGCCACCGCCTTGACCGCCTCGTCCTGGCCAATCACGCGCTCATGCAGGGCGTCTTCCATGCGCAACAACTTGTCGCGCTCGCCCTCCAGCATCTTCGACACCGGGATGCCGGTCCAGCGGCTGACCACCTCGGCGATCTCTTCCTCGGTGACCTTGCTTCTGAGCAGCTGGAACTGCCCGGTGGACTCGGACGATTCGGCCGAGGTCAGCTGTTTTTCCAGCTCGGGAATGCGACCATGCTGGATTTCGGCCATGCGCGACAGGTCCTGGGCTCGGCGGGCGTTTTCCAGCTCGGCCCGCGCGCGCTCCAGCGCTTCCTTGATCTGGGTGGCGTCCTGGACCGAGGCTTTCTCGGTTTTCCAGATTTCGTCCAGGTCGGCAAACTCGCGCTCCAGCTCGTCGATCTCGGATTCCAGATCGGCCAGGCGCTTCTTCGAGGCCTCGTCGGTTTCCTTTTTCAGCGCCTCGCGCTGGATCTTGAGCTGGATCAGGCGCCGTTCCAGTCGGTCCATGGCTTCGGGCTTGGAGTCGATCTCCATGCGAATACGGCTGGCCGCCTCGTCCATCAGATCGATCGCCTTGTCCGGCAGGTTGCGATCGGTGATGTAGCGATGCGACAGGGTGGCCGCAGCGACCAGCGCCGGGTCGGTGATGTCCACGCCATGGTGAACCTCGTAACGTTCCTGCAGGCCTCTGAGGATGGCAATCGTGTCTTCCACGCTGGGCTCGCCGACCAGCACTTTCTGGAATCGCCGTTCCAGCGCGGCATCCTTTTCGATGTTTTCGCGGTACTCGTTAAGCGTGGTTGCACCAACACAGTGCAGCTCACCACGGGCCAGCGCGGGTTTGAGCATGTTGCCGGCATCCATGGCACCTTCGGCCTTGCCGGCGCCGACCATGGTGTGGATCTCGTCGATGAACAGGATGACCTGGCCTTCCTGTTTTTTCAGGTCGTTGAGCACGGCCTTCAGGCGCTCTTCGAATTCGCCGCGGTATTTGGCCCCGGCGATCAGGGCGCCCAGGTCCAGTGACAGCACGCGCTTGTTCTTCAAACCTTCGGGTACTTCGCCGTTGACGATGCGCTGGGCCAGTCCTTCGACGATGGCGGTCTTGCCCACGCCCGGCTCGCCGATCAGCACCGGGTTGTTCTTTGTGCGCCGCTGCAGCACCTGGACACAGCGGCGAATCTCCTCGTCGCGGCCAATCACCGGGTCCAGCCGCGACTGCTCGGCCTTCTCGGTCAGGTCGATGGTGTATTTCTTCAGCGCTTCGCGGCTATCTTCGGCATTGGGGTCGTCGACCGTTTCGCCCCCGCGCATCGCCTCGACGGCGGTCTCCACCGCTTTTTTGGTCACACCGGAACGGTGCAGGATCTCGCTGATGCCGAGCTTGGCGTCCAATGCGGCCAGCACGAACAACTCCGAGGCGATGTAGGCGTCACCACGTTCGCGGGCAATCTTGTCGGTCAGGTTGAGTACCCGGCCGGAATCATTGGACAAATTGATCTGCCCGGCCTGGCCCGACACCTTGGGTAATCCGTCCAGTTTTTCACCCAGCGCCGAGCGCAGGCTGTTGACCTGGGCACCAGTCCGGGCCAGCAGCCCGCGAATGCCGCCGCCTTCCTGGTCCAGCAGGGCGACCAGAATGTGTTCCGGCTCAAGCAGGGCATGATCCATGCCCACGGCCAGGCTCTGGGCCTCGGCCAGCGCCTGCTGAAACCGTGCTGTCAATTTGTCCATACGCATAAGGGGCTGACTCCCATGACTTTGTTTGACTTATCCACAGGATGGGGATCGGGCAGATTCGAATCAAGAGCACTTGCAAAAAGACCGCTTTCAGCAGCTGCATCATGGCCATTCTGGCTCCCCTCATGAAGAAGCGCAGTGGATGGGCTCCCGACTCCCATCTTCATTCAGCCCCGAAACGAGGGGCTGCGGCGACTTGTGCCGGATTAACCAAGCGAGTAATGTTGATTGGCCTTGAAGAAGACCTGCTATCTCTCTCCGTAAAAAATCTCTATCAACGCAACGGGAGGATGGATTGTCAGGTTACCCGCCTGGAGGGAGTCATAAAAATGAAGTCTGTCGTTCTGAAGCAAGCCATGCTGGCCCTGCTCTTGGCCATGCTGTTTCGAACAGCATCTGCTCAAGATATCGATTTGGTTGTCAATGTCGTCAGCGATCAACCGGCTTACATGTCGCTGGACATGCAAGCCTTCTCGGTGACGGTTTCCAACAATGGTCCGAATAACGCGACTAATGTGCTGCTGATCGTCGAACACCCGATTGCCGATGATCCGTTTGAAGACACAGCCACCTGCCAGCCGATCCCTGGTCCGAACCCCAACGGTCCGGCCGTTTGTCCCGCCGGCTCGGCAACGGCGCCGTCGGCGGCTTTCGTGCGCAGCGGCCAGACCTTCAGTGTCACCCTGCCATCCATTCCCAGCCAAAGCGAGGCGGTGATCCAGTTCTCTACTCAGGTTCGCTGTCCTGACCCGGTGGGTGAGGATCCTGGTGGTGAGCAAGAAGTAATCTGTCGCGGCGTGCCGAGCGGCAATTTCCCGATCTCAGCCACTGTCAGCGCTGATCAGAATGACGTCAACCCCCAGACCAGCAACAGCGTCACCAACGTCTTCCTCTTCCCGCCGGATGTGCAATACCGAGTAGCGATTACCGACTTTCCGGCAACCGCAAACCCCGGCGACATCATCGAATACGAGTTCGAAGTGGAAAGCTTCGGCCTGCATCCGTCTGACCTGCTGGAGCTGGCCGTCAACATCCGAGGGGAAGCCGGAGACATGTCGCCGCTGACCTTCGTGAACAACCCGATCGGTCCCGAGGGCTCCACCTTGCCGGCGACCGAGTTGCTATCAATTGACTGCGTATCCGTCGATCTGGGCGCTTACCCACCTGGGTCGGTTTTTCCCTCGCCCCCAGCCGCCTGGCAAACCTGCCCGTCCAGTGCAGCGATCCCGATCCCGACCCCCGTCAGCGCGGACAATGAACAGCCCGTGACGGGCTTTCCGGCTGTGCCTTTCCTTGAGAACCTGCCGGGAACGCTGGATGGACCGCCGACGGGCGGTGTCATGCGGTTCACCGCCCAGGTTCAGGTGGGCGAGCCAGTCTGTGTCACCGAGCCGGAAGTCGGCGTGCGTGACCTGGTGTTCGAATTCAGCGTTGAGGGCCTGATCGGCACAGACCTTGTGCCGCCGGGTCCGGCCGATAACGTTGCCACGGTCATCACCGAGGTGCCGGGCAACTGCGAAGCCGCCGACATTGCCTTCGAAACAACGCCGGTGCCTGCAACCATGAGCCTGGACGGCAACGGCGAAGCGAGCTGGGTTCACGAGGTGACGGTCAGCAATCTGAGCGTCGGTCCGGGTGCCGGAACGGCCACCAATGTGCCGGTATCGTTCGAGCACCACAGCTTCGCCTTTTCGAAAACGCACGGGACATTGACCTGCAGCGGATCAGCGGCTGGCCTGTGTCCAACGCCAGCAGAACTAGCAAACGGGATCGTCGCCAATACCAGCTCCAGTTTCCAGTTCGCCGGCGAAGTCGCCTCCCTGCCACCGGGAGAATCCGTCACCCTGTCAGTGCCGGTGACCATTTCACGCACTGCCTGCTGGGGCAGCATCAACGCGCTGATCAACCTAAGCGGCCAGGCCGGGCCGTCGCCGGCGCTGTTTGACCCGGTTTATAGCGCGACGACCCCGTCCATGCCACCGCCCTTCACCCCCGGCGTCAACAGCTTTTTTGGCAACAACGGCATGCAGACGGTGGCCAGTGTCAGCAACTTGCCCACCTGTCCGGGTGGTGGCGGGCCGACCACCCGACTTGAGGTTGAAAAATTCGGACCTTTCGGCAGCGCTGCCGACGCCCAGGCCGATACCGGCCTGATCGGCCAGACCTCGGGGGACTTCATTACCGATGGCACCGAAGTGTTCTATCGGATCGAGGTACGCAATCCCGACAGTCAGATCCCGGTGTTGCTTGGGGATGTGGACGATATCAACTTTAGCGTAGCGGGGGTGGACCTGTCTGTGCTCAGCGGCTTTGTCGGCAACGGCACCAGCCTGGCCGACTGGGGAATCACGTGCATTCCCAGCCCGGCCACTGAAAACTGCCATGATCTAGTCAGTTCCCTGAACACCAGTGGCTACAAATGGTTGCTGAACCTGAGCTATGACCCGGCATTGCATGCTGGCCAGAGCGAGGTTGAGCTGGCGCCGGGTGGTTCGTTGACCTATATCGTGCCATTCACCATGCCCACGCATTTCGACCAGTGCCATGGACCTTCCCTGACCACCAACCAAGCGTTGGGTCGCTTCGTCAACCCGCTCGGTAACGTCATCACCACGCCACAAAGCATCGTCGACCAGTACATCGGCATGCCAGCGTGCACACCGGGCACACTGAGCCTTGACAAACAACTGGTACTGCCGGCGACGCCAGAAAGCATTCCGCTGAACGGCCAGATCAGCTGGTCACTCATCCTGAGCAATGAATCGAATACGGAAACGCTGGATATTCCACGCCTGGTCGATCAGACCTTTGCTTTCAGTGTCGATGCGGAGATTATCAACGTGGACTGCACGCCGCTTTCTGGCGGCGCGCAGTGTCCAACGACGCCGGTCATTCCAGGCGTCCAGACCAGCGCATCCGGCTCAACGACACCGTTGTCGAATGACCTGTTGATCGACCATGAGTGGGGCAGCGCAGGTAACAACACTTTCCCCCCGCAAAGCTCGGTGGAGTTCATTGTCACTGTGCAGCTGGCGAATCCGGGGCGGCAGTTCAGCTGCATATCCAATTTTGCGACGTTCAGCGCGATCAATGACCCCAACGGCTGGGTGCCGGCACAGGATTCGGCCTTCAGCTGTCCACCGCCCGGGCCGGAACTCAGCCTGCAAAAACAGGTGAGCCCGCAGATCGCCCAGGCCGGCCAGACGGTGACCTATACCCTCACGGTGACGAACATTGGCTTAGCTTCTGCGGACGGCGCGGCCCTCACCGACCCGATGCCGGCCGCACTCGCAGCGGCCAACCCCAATGGGTTCAGCAATGTCACCTGCACAGACCTGTCGAACGCACCGTATATCCCAAACCCGCAGGGCGTGGCTGTCTGCCCGCCGATCAGCAACAATGCCGCCGGCCTTTCCGCCACGATTGCGACAATGGGGCCGAATACCTCACTGCAATTCAGCTACCAAGCGGTCATGCCGGAAGCAACAGTCTCGGCCGATAACCTGGCCACTGTGGCAGCTCCCTCGGCTACCGGATTGAGCTTCGGATCCGGCACGGCTCAGTCGCAACAGAACGTTCAAGTCCTCGGCTCAACCGAGGAACCACCGCTTGGAGAAGCCATCGGGGTACCTGTTTTCACCTGGCAGGCTCTGATGGCTCTGATGTTGCTGCTGCTGGCGTTCGGAATCAGGCAGGCGCGACTGCGGCCCGCTTGATGGGATAGCCCACTTTCAAATTCGGCTTATGTCCCGGGGCTACCAATGCCCCGGGACCAGATACATTGATGAATAACCCGTTGCGACTTTGCGGGACGAAGCGCCATCAACCCAGCCTCAACCCTTCAAGGGCGTACGCATGCCGAAGCCCTGAACAAGTTTGATGACAACCTCTGACCTGTCCGGACTGCGCTCAACGGATCCGCTAGTCAGGGCAAAAGCGTTTACGACATGCGCCGCCTGCTTCGGGCAACGAACTCTGTACGCAACTGAGTTGGTGAGTCAGTAAAGGAACGGCATGGACCAAGTCGGTAAGCCATTGGCACATTGTGCAGCCCACAGGTATCCTGACTACCCATGAAATCGTCAAGCGATCAGGGCCGCGAACGCCCTTCACGGGGAACACGCCAGCAAATCGGACTATGGCTGGGGATGGGGATATTCGTGGCCATGCTGCTGCTACCAGCGCCGGGGGATCTGTCCCCGGCCGCCTGGTCGGTCGCAGCCCTGGGTGCGCTGATGGCCATCTGGTGGATCAGCGAAGCGATCCCGATTCCGGCCACGGCGCTGCTGCCGATTGTCGCCCTGCCCTTGCTCGGCGTTGGCTCCATTGGTCAGGCCACAGCCCCTTATGCCAACCCGCTGATCTTTCTGTTCATGGGCGGCTTCATGATCGCCCTGGCCATGCAGCGCTGGGGCTTGCACAAACGCATTGCCTTGACCATCGTCAGCGCCATCGGCACCTCGCCCCAGGCCATTGTGCTGGGCTTCATGATCGCCGCCGCCTTTCTGAGCCTTTGGGTCAGTAACACCGCGACGGCGCTGATGATGCTGCCGATTGCTTTGTCGGTGGTCAAGCTGGCCCCCGTGCCTGCCGATGCGACTGTCGAGCAGGCGCAATCGATCAAGGCCTTCGGCATTACCCTGGTACTGGGCATTGCCTATGCCTGCAACATCGGCGGCGTGGGCACCCTGATCGGAACGCCGCCGAATGCGTTATTGGCCGCCTACATGCTGGAAAGTCACCAGGTCACGATTGGCTTTGCCGAATGGATGACAGTTGGATTGCCGCTGGTGGTTGTTGGGGTGCCTTTGATCTTCTTGTTGTTGATCAAGGTACTTTTCCCGATTTCACTGACCAGCCTGCCCGGCGGAGACGATCTGATTGCCGAACAGCGACTTGCTCTCGGGCCAATCAGCCGCCAGGAAAGCGGCGTCGCGTTGGTATTCGTGATGACTGCCGGGTTGTGGATAAGCCGGCCGTGGCTCGAGAACTGGGTGCCCGGACTCAGCGATGCAGGCATTGCCATCGGTGCTGCCGTGACCCTGTTCCTGATCCCGGCCGGACCCGGCCATCGAGGGGGCCTGCTCGATTGGGAAACCATTCGGGACTTGCCTTGGGGAATCCTGATACTGTTCGGCGGCGGCCTGAGTCTGGCTGCCGCCATTGGCCAGACCGGACTGGACGAGGCCATTGGCCAGCTGGTGGTGATTCTGGGCGGCTGGCCAACCGTTCTGCTGGTTGGCCTGGCCGTGGTGCTCGTGATACTGCTCACCGAGGTCACCAGTAATACCGCCACCACGGCAGCTTTCCTGCCAGTACTCGGGGCTGCGGCTATCGGACTGGGCTATGACCCGCTGCTGTTTGCCGCGCCAGCCGCGATTGCCGCCTCGTGCGCCTTCATGCTGCCGGTGGCCACGCCGCCCAATGCCGTGGTCTACGGCTCGGGCCTGCTCACGGTGCCGATGATGGTGCGCGCCGGCATCTGGCTGAACCTGCTGTTTGCCGTGTTGATCGTGATCGTGGCCTACACCCTGATGGGCTGGGTGTTCGGCGTCTAGTCAGCCACTAGTCGACGTTCTTGATCGCCAACAGGCGGATTTCGGTCAGGTCTTCGATGGCGAAGCGAATGCCCTCGCGACCCAGGCCGGAATCCTTGACCCCACCGTAGGGCATGTGGTCGACCCGGAAGGACGGCACGTCGTTGATGATCCCCCCGCCCACGTCCAGCCGGTTCCAGGCCTTGTGGATCTTGCCGATGTCCCGCAGGAACAACCCGGCCTGCAGGCCGTAGCGTGAGGCATTGATCAGATCCAGTGCTTCATCGAAGTCGCTGAACGGCTCGAGCACCAGCACCGGCCCGAATACTTCCTCGTCGTAGACCCGGCAGTCGCGCTGGACGCCTTCGAGCACCGCCGGGCTCACCACCGCGCCGTCGCGCTTGCCGCCGACCAGGCATTTGGCGCCCTTGTCGACCGCCTCGGCGATCCATTCGACCACGCGCTGGGCGTCGTCCTCGGAGATCAGCGGCCCGATGAAGGTGTCCGGGTCACGCGGATCGCCGCTCTTGAGCGCACTGACCTTGTCGATCAGCCGAGCCTTGAGCTGGTCGTAGATCGACTCGTGTACCTGGACGCGCTGGACCGAGATGCAGCTCTGGCCGGCCTGGTAAAAGGCCCCGAACACCAGTCGGTCGACGGCTTCATCGATATCGGCATCGGCATCGACGAGGCAGGCGGCGTTGCCACCCAGTTCCATCACCACCGGCTTTTTGCCGGCCTTGCTCTTGAGCATCCAGCCCACCTTGTCCGACCCGGTAAAGCTGAGCAGCTTGAGTCGGTCGTCCTCGGTGAAGCGGGCCGCCTCGTCGCGGTGCACCGGCAGGATGGAAAACGCGCCTTCCGGCAGATCGCATTCGGCCAGGATTTCGCCGATCAGCAGCGCGCCGACAGGGGTTTTTTCCGCCGGCTTCAGGATGAACGGGCAGCCGGCGGCCAGCGCCGGGGCCACCTTGTGGGCGACCAGGTTGTAGGGGAAATTGAACGGCGTGATGAACGACACCGGCCCAATCGGCACGCGCTTCCACTGGCCCCAGAAAGCCGAAGTCCGCTCGGCGATATCCATCGGGATCACCTCGCCGCCAATGCGGGTGGCTTCCTCGGCGGCAATCTCGAAGGTTTCAATCAGCCGGGCGACTTCGCCACGGGCGTCCTTGATGACCTTGCCGCCCTCGACGACGAGCACTTCGACCAGTTCGTCCTCACGCTCTTTGAAACGCTTGACGCAATGCTTGAGCACGTCGCGTCGCTGCCAGGCGGGCATGGCGGCCATGGCCTCGGCCGCATCCACGGCAGCGGCAATGGCCTGGTCGACTTGTTCGTCACTGGCCTGGGCCACGTGGCAGGCTACTTGGCCGCTGTGCTTGTCGAGCACGGCCAGGTCCTCGTTGGCATGCACCGGACGGTTGGCCAGGTAATAGGGATAGCGTTTCTGCATCATGATCAGGCTCCTCTGCGTCAGCCCCGCGAGTGATCGCAGGGACGAGATAGTGAATGGGTTTAAAGCTCAATTTGCGCGGCGCGCTCGCCAATGCGCTCCATCAGCTCTTTCTGACTGTCGCCGTAGTCGATCGGGCAGTCGATCAGGTGCACGCCCGGGCTGGCCAGGCAGGCTTGCAGTTGTTCGTCCAGTTCAGCTACCGATCCGACCCGATGGCCGTGGGCGCCGTAACTCTGGGCGTAGGCGACAAAATCCGGGTTACCCAGGTCCATGCCGAAATCGGCCAGGCCCATGTCCTGCTGTTTCCAGCGGATCATGCCGTAGGCGTTGTCGCGCAACACCAGCACCACCAGGTCGAGCTTCAGGCGGACGGCCGTTTCCAGCTCCTGGGAATTCATCATGAAGCCGCCGTCGCCGCACACCGCCAGTATCTTCTTGTCGGGATGGACCAGCCGGGCGCCCATGGCCACCGGCAAGCCCGCGCCCATGGTCGCCAGGGCATTGTCCAGCAACAACGTATTGGCCTGAGTGGTGCGGTAATTGCGCGCAAACCAGACTTTGTAAAGGCCGTTGTCCAGCGAGACGATGCCATCATCCGGCATGGCCTGGCGCACGGCATGCACCAGGCGGCGCGGATGCACCGGAAAACCGTCGTCATCGGCACCGCTGTCGAGATCGGCCAGCATCGCCTGCCGGACCCGGCCAAAGCCGTCAAAATCCCAGTGGGGCTGGATCTCAAGCCGCTCGTCGATCTGCCAAATGGCATTGGCAATGTCGCCAACCACCTCGAGTTGAGGGAAGTACACCGGGTCGACTTCGGCACTGGAGAAGTTGATGTGAATGACGGTTCGCTTGCCCTCGCCCATCAGGAACGGCGGTTTTTCGACCACGTCGTGACCGACATTGATGATGCAATCGGCCGCTTCCAGCGCGCGGTGGACGTAATCGCCTTCCGACAGGGCGGCCGTGCCCAGCCAGTGTTCGCTATCGCCGACCACGCCCTTGCCCATCTGGGTCGTGACGAAGGGAATACCGGTTCGACCGACCAGGCGGGCGAGCATTTTCGAGGTGAGCTTGCGATTGGCGCCGGCGCCGATCAGCAGCAGCGGCCGGCGGGCCGCTTCGATGGCCTCGACCGCTGCGGCAATGGCTTTCTCTTCCGCCACCGGACGCCTGACGCGGCTGGCCGTGATCGGTGACTGGTCAGTCTTTTCGCGCAGAATGTCTTCGGGCACCTCCAGATGAGTAGCGCCCGGGCGCTCTTCCTCGGCAAGCCGGAAGGCTTCGCGAACGCGTGAGGAAATGGTCGCCGCCGAGACGATCTGGCGGGTATAGCGGGTTACCGGGCGCATCAGATCAACCACATCGACGATCTGGAAATGGCCCTGGCGAGAGGTCTTGATCGGCTTCTGGCCGGTAATCATCACCAGCGGCATGGCGCCCAGTTCGGCATAGGCGGCAGCGGTGACCAGATTGGTGGCGCCCGGCCCCAGCGTGGACAAACACACGCCGGGCTTGCCGGTCAACCGACCGCAGGCAGCGGCCATGAAACCGGCAGCCTGCTCGTGACGGGTTACGATCAGATCAATACTTGAGCGACGCAGCGCCTCCAGCAGGTCCAGGTTTTCTTCACCCGGCACGGCAAATATGCGCTCGACACCTTCAGCTTCCAGGCATTCAATCATCAGTTCAGCAGCATTCATGCGCACAGAATAACGCGCCGCCGGCAAGGCTTCGGCCAGGCTGTGAAAATTCACTTGCCGGCCCCACGCTTCGGCGCTACCGTGTCAGCCCTTAGTAGCAAGGAGGCTTGCCGTGATGCCGTGTCGTTTTCTGTTTCTCTCGTTAGTCGGTCTTTTCCTGCTCTCGGCCTGTGCCAGCCTGTCGCCCTACCGGGAGACGCCGGCGGTGTCGGTCACCAGCGTGCAGTTGCTGCCGGGGCCGACCGCCGGCACGGCACCCACCATCCGGCTGGGCCTGCAGGTCAGCAACCCGAACCGGGCAGCCCTGCCCCTGGCCGGCATGAGTTACTCGCTGTTCATCAATGACCAGCGCCTGCTCAGCGGCGCGACCAGCGACCTGCCGACCGTGCCTGCCTACAGAAGCGCCAACCTCACCGTCGACATGACCCCGGACATGCTCGGCGGGCTGCGCCTGCTGAACCAGTTGAGTCAGGCGGGCGGATCCACGCCCATGGCCGCGCGCCTGAATGCTCGCCTCGACCTGGCCGGATTGCGTCCAGCCTTGCGCATCAGTGAAACCGTCAATCTCACCCACACTCGATAAGTCGCAACAAGCATTACCGAATCGCGAAACCCAATCTGCGATAATTCGAGTTCATTTCAGCCGACTGTTTTCGATGGGTAACCGACTCTCCAAGATTTATACGCGCACTGGCGATGACGGCACGACCGGCCTGGGCGACGGCTCCCGCACACAAAAGGATTCGCTTCGCGTCGAAGCCTACGGAACCGCTGACGAACTCAACAGCGCCATCGGGCTTCTGATTGCCCAGCTGGACGATGAGTCACTGTCCAGCAAGCTGCTGGATATCCAGCATGACTTGTTCGACCTTGGCGGCGAGCTGTGCGTGCCAAACATGACGCTGATCGCCGATCGACACATCGAACGGTTGGAAAAGGAACTGGACCGGCTGAATGACGAATTGCCACCGCTGAAGGACTTCATTCTGCCCGGTGGCAGCCTGGCCGCCGCCCAGGCACACCTTGCCAGGACCATTTGCCGCCGCTGCGAGCGCCGCGTGATTTCGCTGGCCCGGCAGGAACCGGTGAATGAACCTGTGATTCGTTACCTGAATCGCCTCTCCGACTTGCTGTTCGTGATCGCTCGCACCGTGGCCCGCGCTTCCGGTGCAGGAGAGGTTCTTTGGGACCACGAGCGCGAGCGATGAGCCTGACCGTTTTCAGCCACGCGGATTGCCTGGCCCATCAACCACCGGACGGGCACCCCGAGCGCCCCGAGCGGCTCGAGGCGGCTTTGCGCGGCATCGACCAGATTGACCGCATCGATCAGCACGAGGCAGGTGAGGCGTCTCGCGAGCAACTGGCGCTGGCCCACGGCCCCAACTATCTTGATAACCTTGATTCGCTGGACCAGGCTGGCACGCGCATTGCGCTCGACGCTGACACCCACCTGGGCCCTGGCAGCGTCCGAGCCGCCAAACTGGCCGCCGGTGCCATTTGCCAGGCTGTCGAGCACTGCCTGTTGGGCGACAAACAGCGAGGGTTCGCCGTCATCCGTCCGCCTGGTCATCATGCCGAGCCCGCTCAGGCCATGGGCTTTTGCCTGTACAGCACCGTGGCCATTGCCGCCCTGCACGCGGTTAAGGCGCACAGCTTGAAGCGGGTAGCCGTTGTCGATTTCGATGTGCATCACGGCAACGGCACGGAGGCTGTGTTGGCCGGTGCGCCCGGCACGCTGTTCATTTCCTCGCACCAGTCTCCGCTGTACCCGGGTACGGGCCGACCCGAAGATCCTCAAGCCGATAATGTCATCAATGCCTCATTGCCACCGGAATCCGGCAGCAATGAATTTCGCGAACTTTGGCTGGAGCATTTGCTGCCTGCGATTGATGCCTATCGACCGGAGCTGATCATCGTTTCAGCCGGCTTTGATGCGCATTATCTGGATCCGCTGGCCCAGCTTCGCCTCAAGGACGAGGACTACTACTGGATTGGCGAGCAACTGGTCAAGCTGGCCAATCAGCATTGCCAGGGCCGCCTGGCAGCCAGCCTAGAGGGTGGCTATGACCTCAAAGGGCTGGAAAACAGCGTTTTGGCATTCGGCGAAGCGCTGGTCTGAAGCCCAGGCAGGAAGCGCCGCCGCGAGAGCGGCGGCGCAATCTGTCTGCTATTCCGAGATCTGATCGTGCTGATCTTGCAGCGACAGCAACTGGCGCTCGTGTCGCAAGCCCAGCGCCAGGCTCACGCACATGGCCAGCAAAACCAGCGTAAACGGCAAACCTGCACTCACGGCACCCGCTTGCAAGGCCTCCAGCGCGGCCGAACCGCCAACCGCCAGCAACACGGCAGCAATCACGCCCTCGGCAATCACCCAGAAAATACGCTGGCTCTTGGGCGCATTGGTTTTGCCGCCCGATGTGATGGTGTCGATCACCAGCGAACCTGAATCCGAAGAGGTCACGAAAAACACCAGCACCAGCAGAATCGCCAGCAGCGATGTGAACTGGTAGAACGGAAGCTGCTCGAGCATCTGGAACAAGGCCAGCGTATGGTCACCAATTCCCTCGGCCAAGGCACCTACACCCTCCCGGACCTGGTCAATGCCGCCACCACCAAAGGCACTCATCCAGATCGTGGTAAACACCACTGGAACCAACAGTACGGCGATCAGAAACTCACGAATGGTACGGCCGCGCGAGACCCGGGCAATGAACATGCCGACAAACGGCGACCAAGAAATCCACCAGGCCCAGAAGAAGATCGTCCAGCTGTGGTAAAAGGTTTCATCCTCGCGGCCGACCGGGTTGCTCAGCGGAAGGATCAGCTGGGCGTAGCCGGCCACCGTCGATCCGTAGTTGGACAAAAAGGCAGCCAGTCCGCCGGCGATCACGACAAAAGCCAGCAACAGTATGGCTACCAGCATATTGATATTGCTAAGCACCCTGACGCCACCGTCGATGCCGCGAAGCACCGACACCAGTGCCACTGCCGTTACGCCGGCGATGATCACCACCTGGGTCATCAATCCACCCGAGATTCCACCGTCGCTAAGGAAAGCCATTCCGCCAGCTGCCTGCTGAGCACCCAGGCCCAGGGAGGTGGCCAGGCCGAACAGCGTAGCCAGCACGGCAAGGGTGTCGATCACGTCACCGGTACGGCCCCATACCCGTTCCCCCAGAAGCGGGTAAAAGGTCGATCGAATGGTGAGCGGCAAACCCTTGTTGAAACTGAAAAATGCCAGGGCCAGGGCCACAACGCCATAGATGGCCCAGGGATGCAGCCCCCAGTGATACATGGTGCCACCCAGCGCCGCTGCCCGCGAGGCCTCGCTGCCACCTTCAATGTTCAGCGGGGTGCCGAACCACTCGGTGAAATAACCGACTGGCTCGGCGACACTCCAGAACATCAGGCCAATGCCCATGCCGGCAGCAAACAGCATGGCAAACCAGGACATCCTCGAAAAATCCGGTTTGGCATCTTCGCCGCCAAGACGAATCGAGCCGAATGGCAAAAGGATCAAAGCCAGGCAGAAAACAACGAAAATATTGCCCGCCGACAGAAACAACCAATCGAAGTTTTGCTGGATCGCCTCTCTCAGGCCGATCAGGACTTCATTCGACCCCTCTGGAAACATGAGCGAGAGAACAACGAACAGAATGATCAACGATGCACTGACGATGAAAACCGGGTTGTGCAAATCCAGACCCAGCCAGTCGACGTTGTCCTGACCCAGTTCGTAGTCGGTCTCGTAAACCTCTTCCAGCTGCTCGATCTCTTCAGCAATCTCCTGCTGCTCTTGCTCGGCGCTATTTTCCTGCGGATTATTCATTCAAACATTCTCCTTGCAGCATCACGGCCAGGCCGGAATGCTTGTTGATGCTCAGGTATTTATCATGCGGCGGTGTCTGGTCAGAAGTAGTAACCGATATTGATATTCAGACGCGACCGCCAGCGTCCGGCGCTGTCTCCATCAAGGCCAATGCCGTCACCGCCGGCAAACCACATGTTCTTTCCGGCAATCCAGTCGAAATAGGTGAAGACACCGCCCGCGGCCACCGAGCAGCCCGTGACACTCTGGATGGATTCGGCACTATTGCTGACGCGAGGGTCCAACCAGGTACCCTCGTTGTAGCACCGGATATTGCTGATGGGGCCCCAATCAACATCAAAGGCACGCGACAGGCTGTAGCTGTAGACGTTGGCTTCCGACGCCATCAGGAAGGGAAAACCAAAGCCGGCTTTCTGCACGAAGTCAGTCGAGACGCCTTCGGGATTTTCCGGATCGTACTCGTAGCGCATCGCCTGCAGACGCAAGTTCCAGGGACCGTTGTAATAGTCCATGTGAGCGGCCGCTGCCCAGCGCTGGCCATTGCGTTCGGTAATCCGGTTGTAGATCTGACCCGCTTGAAGGCTCATGCCCAGGTCCACGCGGCTGTCGCCAGCCAGCTCGAGATGCCGTTCAAGGCGGAAATTGAACTGGTTTGTCTCTGTGTTGGCCTGGTCCCCCTCGGTCACCAGATCGAAAGAATAACGATCGGCACGGCTATCGTTGGCGTACTCCGGGTTCTTGAAGAAAGCGTAATGGAAAGTCCAATCATCGTTGGGGCGGTGAATGAACTGGATGCCCGTGTCATAGTCATCTTCGTAGCCCATGTAGTAGGCGCCGGTGAACCAGAAACTGTGGCTGGTATAGGGGAGGATGCCGAAGGGCACTCGCGATATACCCAGCTGCATCTGCAATTCATCCGAGAAGTCGTATCCAACCCAGGCATGGTGGATCGCCTGGAAATCGTTGTAGCGACGCCATTCTGCATCGAGAATGACGTTGCCGATGGAACCGCTGAAGTTGATACGGAACAACTCGAGTTCGAAGTCGCCGAGACGGTCCTTGTTCTGCGGTGAATAA
The DNA here is from genome assembly GCA_003567685.1 of Gammaproteobacteria bacterium. GTDB lineage: Bacteria > Pseudomonadota > Gammaproteobacteria > Xanthomonadales > Wenzhouxiangellaceae > Wenzhouxiangella. The sequence continues at coordinate 90,081 of PWYW01000099.1, read as the reverse complement.
TCTTGCCAGCCGTAATTCAGACGAACCGCACCCCCAACGTTGATTCCGTCTCCGCTATCAGCGTCTTCAACCGCAGCCAGGCGGCTTTCCAGCTCTTCAACCCGATCGTCATCTGCAGCCTCACTGGCGGTTTCCCTCTCTGACTCCAGCTGGTCGAGTTGCTGTTGCATGCGAACCAACTGGCGCTGCATCTCATCGATTTGCGCCCGCAGCGCGGCTTTTTCGGCATCGGACCCGGGTGAATCAGCCCAAGCCAGCGTTGACAGGAGCAGCAGGCACAAGCCCGCCAAAATGACAGCAGAAACTCTCATCACGTAGACCCTCTTTAAAAATCGTTAGATCCACGTTAACAGTTTTGCGCGATACCTGTCCTCGAAAGCGCCAAATTCGCGCAATCAGCGAAAAGGTTGCTGATGGGCCACGCAAACGGCCTGACAGCGCTGCCGTCAGACCAGGCCTTGCGGACGAAAGAGGCGATCGTGGAGGGTAAGCGCGTACCGGTCAGTCATGCCAGCAACGTAGTCGAGCACCTGGGTAAGCGGCTCTGCCTCGACGATGCGATAGGAATCGGGGATCTGATCAGGATGGGCCAACAAATGTTCAACCAGCTGATGAATGACCCCTCTGGCACGACTGGCCTGAGATACCGATTCCGGGCGCAGATAAACCCGCTCGAACATGAATTCCCGGAAGGTTTTCATTGCAAGAAGAATGTCGGCATTCATGGCCACTCGACCGCGCTTGCATGACTCGTCGATCACGCCCTCGATCATCGCGTTGATCCAGCTGCGGCGATCGGGCTCACCCAGGCACTCGATGATCGGTGCCGGCACATCCTCAATACCAATCACGCCGGCGCGCAGTGCATCCTGCAGATCATGATTGAGGTAGGCAATACGATCGGCGAAGCGGCAGACCCAGCCTTCGGCGGTGTTTGGCGGCGGCTTGACGCGCCAGGTATGGGCGCGGATACCGTCGAGCACTTCCCAGGTCAAATTGCGCGGTTCAAGCACTTCAAAGATGCGCACGCCTTGCTCGGAGTGCAGCCATTCCCCTTCCACGTAGTCCGACAGGGCGGCCTCTCCGGTATGCCCAAAAGGCGTGTGACCGCAGTCGTGGGCAAGGCAAATGGCCTCGGTAAGCACCTCGTTCAGGCCCAGTGCCACAGCGATGGCCCGGGCGACCTGGGTCACCTGCAGGGTGTGGCTCATGCGGGTGACGAAATGGTCGCCTTCGGGGTTGATGAAAACCTGCGTCTTGTGCTTGAGACGACGAAACGCCTTGGAATGCAAAACACGATCGCGATCGCGCTCGAATTCCGTGCGGTACTGGTCCGGTTCCTCGGATATTCGACGCCCTCGACTCTCGGATGACCGCGTGGCCAGTGATGACAAGTGCTGCTCACGATCTTCGCGCTGACGGCGGGTAACGGGCGCAAGGCTTGGGCGTTGGTGCGTTGTCATTTCCATTGCGCTAGTTTACAAACTGTCCCTGACAGCCTCGTTAAAGCCGACCAGCCAGTGATCACCCGCACGAAAAACCGGCCGCTTGATCAACGTTGGGTGGCTTTTCAGGAGTTCAACGGCACCCTCGGGGTCCATCGCCTGGACGCGCTTGGTCTCGCCCAATTGGCGCCAGGTCGTTGATCGACGATTGACGAGGGATTCCGGCCCGATCTCCTTGACCCAGACTGCGAGCTCAGCCTGGCTCAGCGGCTGCTCGCGGATGTCCTGCCATTGAAAGCGCCGACCTTCGACTTCCAACCATTTCATCGCCTTGCGGCAGGTATCGCATTGCTTGATGCCAAAAACTTTCAGTGTCCGATCAGTGCTCATCAAGACACTCCGGCACCGCGCAGCAACTCATTGACCGAGGTCTTGGCGCGCGTGCGCTCGTCAACCTGCTTGACGATGACGGCCGCATACAGGCTGTGGCTTCCGTCGGCCGCCGGCAGGCTGCCAGCCACCACGACCGACCCGGCCGGCACGCGGCCGGTGACGATCTCGCCGGTTTCACGGTGATAAATCCGGGTTGACTGACCAATGAATACGCCCATACCAATGACCGAACCCTTTTCAACGACCACCCCTTCAACCACTTCGGAACGCGCACCGATGAAGCAGCCGTCCTCAATAATGGTGGGTGTGGCCTGAAGCGGCTCGAGAACGCCGCCAATGCCGGCTCCGCCAGAAATGTGCACGCCCTCGCCAATCTGGGCGCACGAACCGACGGTTGCCCAGGTATCGATCATGCTGCCTCCACCCACATAAGCCCCGATGTTGACGTAGCTGGGCATCAGCACGACATCTTTGCCAATGTGGGCGCCGCGCCGGACGGTAGCCGTGGGCACGACGCGTGCGCCGCTGGCCTCGGGTGAATCGCGATCATCGGCGAAACGCAAGTCGACCTTGTCGTAGAAGCGACTGATACCGCCGTTCATTTCCCGGTTGGCCGTGATCCGGAAGTGCAAAAGGATCGCCTGCTTGAGCCATTCGTTGACGTGCCAGCCGCCAGCGGCCGGCTCGGCAACCCGAAAATCGCCGCTTTCGAGCCCAACCAGGCACTCGTCAATGGCCTCTCGCAACTCGGGAGGGTGTGCACCCGGAGACAGCTCGGCCCGGCGGGCCCATGCGGATTCAATGATGGTTTTCATGAGGAACCTTTCTTTGAGAGAGTGTGTTCTTGATCAGTTTTGATCAACATCCAGTCTTTCGCGCAGCGCCCGCTCCAGATTCTGGCGCGCATCAACGTCAAGCACATCGCCGCTGGCATCGACAATTTGAAAAACGTCTTCGATGCGCTGACCGAAGGTCGCGACACGTGCGTCAATGAGGCGAACCTGGCAAGCCACCAGGGCCTCGGCAATGGCCGAGAGCAGCCCCGGACGATCGGTGGCGGCTATTTCGAGCACGGTTCGACCTTCTTCTTCCGACATGCTGATCTCGGCTCGACCCATGAACGGTTGAAGGCGACGCGGGACAGGCCGGGGCGAAAAGTGCCGAACCGTTCTGGCTGACAACTGCTCGCGCAGCGACCGGGCCAGACGCTGCGCGTCGGAGTGGTTTAGCGGGCCACCATTGGCATCCATCACCTGGAAAACATCCCAGCTACGCTGATCATGGCTTGTAATGACGCGAGCGGCAAGCACGTTGAGCTGCATCGCATCAAGCTCACGCGCGACCACGGCAAACAGGCCCGGGAAATCCCCGGCATGAACAAAAACCTCGCTGATCCCCTTGTCGGCAAGGCGGCGACTTTCAACCACCGGCAAGCCGCCGGCCGCGCCCAGAACCGCGCCGGTCGCCCAGGCGAGCTGATCATCATCGAGCCGAAGGAAGGCCAGGGCTGGCAGCCGCGACCACAGCGTCATCACGATATCGCGTTCATGCCCGGATTGAGCCAACCGCCCCATGGCAAGGTCGCGCGTTTCGGCCTGACTGGCTGCGCGATCGAGAGGCTGCGACAGGCCTCTCTCCAGGGCCTCGAGCGTGGACTGATAAAGGCCCCACAGGAGACTGTCTTTCCAGGAGTTCCATAATTTGGGGCTGGTCGCGGCAATATCCGCCACCGTCAGCACCAGCAAGTGGTTGAGACGGCGACGGGAGCGCACGGCTGCAGCGAAACGGTTGACGACGGCCGGGTCAGTGATGTCTTCCCGCTGGCTGGTTTTCGACATCAACAAATGCTGATCGACCAACCATACAACGAGGTCACGATCGTCCTTGGGCAGATCGAGCCGGTCGACAAACGCGCGAGCGTCGATTGCTCCCAAAACGGAGTGATCACCACCCCGGCCCTTGGCGATATCGTGGAACAGCGCGGCCAGGTACAGCACTTCCGGCCGCTCGATTTGCTTGAACACCTCAATTGCATGGCCGAATTGGTCGGGATACTTGGCGTAAGCAAAACGGCGGAGGTTGCGGATGACAAACAGCGTGTGCTGGTCAACCGTATACACATGAAACAGATCGAATTGCATCCGCCCGGTAATCTGGCCAAATTCCGGTAGAAGTTCGCCCAGCACGCCATAGCGGTTCATGCGCGCAAGCTGGCTGTAGACCAGACGCGGGCCACGCAGCAATTCCAGAAACATGGCCATCACGGCCGGATCGCTGCGAAACGTCTCGTCAATCAAATACAAGTGTTCACGAACCAGGCGAATGGTCGAGGCCCTTACGCCCCGCGCTTCCGGGTGCCGGGCAAGCACCAGAAAGAGTTTGATCAGCAACTTTGGCCGGTGCACGAAGGCGTGGGGATCCTTGAGCTCCAGGTAGCCGTGATGGAGGCGAAAGGAGCCGTCAATGTCGGCTGACGGCAAGTGTTTGCGCCCGGACAACAGCTCCTCGTCGAAGCTCTGCAGCAAGCGCTCATTCAGGCGGGCGAGTTGCATCACCGTCCGGTAATAGCCTTGCATGAAGCGCTCGACCGATTGGTTGCCGGCTTCATCGGCGCGACCATAGCCGAACCGCTCCGCCAGAAGACGCTGATATTCAAACAAAAGACGCTCTTCGGCTCGCCCGGCCACTTCGTGAAGTGCCCAGCGAATCGCCCACAAATGATCTCGCCCGCTGACCAGGTCCTGATGTTCACGCTCACTCAGGAAACCCTGCTCAACAAGCCCATGCAAGGTCGAAGTCCCGAAGTGCCGGTGACTGACCCAGGCGATCATTTGCATGTCACGCAGGCCGCCCGGACCCTCCTTCAGATTCGGCTCGAGGTTGTAGATGGTGTCTTCGAACTGGGCGTGGCGCTCGGTTTGTTCCTGGCACTTGGCCGCAAAAAAGGGTTCTGCCGGCCAAAGCCCGGGCGGCGCGGTTGCCTGGCACATGCGGGCAAAGGCCATCACCGAGCCGGCCAGCAGGCGAGCTTCCATCAGATTGGTGGCAACGCCAACGTCCTCCGCCGCTTCAGCTACGCAGTCTTCAATCGTGCGCACGCTCTGGCCCGGTTGAAGTTCGGCATCCCAGAGGACCTGGACAAACTGCTCAAGGACGGATTCCGGCACATCGACGTTGGCTTCGCGCAGAATCAGGAGGTCGACATCCGAATACGGGTGAAGCTCGCCACGCCCAAAGCCGCCAACCGCACACAGTGCCAGTTCACTGCTGTCCGGCACCAGTCGCTGCCATGCCGCCAGAACCAGCTGCTCCACCACCCAGGCACGCGCGGCCACCAGCTCTCTGACGTTTTCACCATCCTCAAAAGCCTTGCTCAAGGCCTTGGCAGCGCCGCGCAGAGCCTGCTTGAGACCCATGGCCAAGGCAACCGGGTCCGATGGCAGCCCCTGCAATTGGGCGAGATTCAAGCATTGACGGGTTGCCGGAACGGCGGCCAGACGTTCGATAGCGAATTCGGTTGTCGCTCGCTGTTGGTTCATGGCAGGCCGCGGTTGCCGGGGGAGTTCCCTGGTCATGAAAATACGTTACAGATCATCGCCCGGCAGACAGGTCAAGACATCCACGCCACTCTCGGTGACCGCCATGGTGTGCTCCCACTGTGCCGACAGGCTCCGATCACGGGTAATCACGGTCCAATCGTCGGGCAACAAACGGGTCGCCGCCTTGCCAAGGTTGATCATCGGCTCGATGGTGAAGGTCATGCCCGGCTCAAGGACCACGCCCTGGCCCGGCCGGCCGTAATGCAGCACCTGCGGTGCTTCATGGAACAAACGTCCGATGCCATGGCCGCAGTACTCGCGAACCACTGAACAACGCTCGCCCTCGGCATAGGTCTGTATGGCATGGCCAATGTCTCCCAACGTCACCCCGGGGCGGACTTTCTCGATGCCGATCAGCAAGGCCTTGTGGGCCACATCACAGATGCGGCGTGCCTTCACCGAGGGCTCGCCGACGAAAAACATCTTGCTGGTATCGCCGTGCCAGCCATTTTTGATGACGGTGATATCGATGTTGACAATGTCACCGCTTTTCAGCTTCTTGTCGCTGGGAATGCCATGGCAGACCACATGGTTGACCGAGGGGCAGATTGACTTCGGGAAACCACGATAATTCAGCGGCGCGGGAATCGCCTCAAGTTCCTTGACGATGTAGTCATGACAGATCCGGTCAAGTTCGCCCGTGGTCACTCCGGGCTGGACATGCTCGCGAATCATCCGCAGCACGCTGGCCGCCTGCTGGCCAGCTACACGCATGGCCTCGATTTCCTCGGTGGTTTTCAGCTTGATTTCATTTGACATGGCTTGATTACGATCACGGCCTGGCGGTTGGCGAGTTGGCCCGGTATTTTAACGTGTCAGGCGAATCCATGCCTTTTGGCACGTGACGCTGGAGATCAAGCTTGGCATCCTTGTTTATATCCCTGAATCGATTTCCCGGAGCCTGAATTGAAACGCGTCTTGCTGATCATCGTTCTGTTCTTCGCGATCATCTTCGCGGCGTTGGCCGTGGCGATCGTGCTTTTCATGAATCGGCCACAACCGGAACAGCGCGAAGTCACCACGCCGGCCATGGTGGTTGACACCATCGAAGCCCGGGGCGGCGCCGAGCAATTCCGTGTCAGCGCCCAGGGCACCGTCCGCCCGACGACCCAAACCCAGCTGGCTTCGGAAGTCTCTGGCAGGATCGTGGCCATCTCGGACGCCTTCGTCGCTGGTGGTTTCTTCCGCGAGGACGACGTACTGGTTGAAATCGACCCCAGCGACTATGAGGCCGCACTGCTGCAGGCCGAAGCCGACCTGGCTTCGGCGCGCGCAACCCTCGCCGATGAAACGGCCCGTTCCGATCAGGCCCGACAGGATTGGGAACGCCTCCACGGTGACCGACGCGAACCCGGCGAATTGGTATTGCGTCTACCGCAGGTGGCCCGCGCCCAGGCCTCGGTGCAGGCAGCCGAGGCGGCAGTGCTCAGGGCCCGGCGCAATCTTGAGCGCACCCGCATCCGGCTGCCCTACGACGGCATGGTCAGGGAACGCCAGGTTGATCTTGGCCAGTTTGTCTCCACCGGCACGATACTGGGCACTGTGTTCGCCGTCGAAACGGCTGAAATACGCCTGCCGTTGTCCGATAGTGACCTGGCCTTCCTTGATCTGCCAACGCCCGGCCGCAACGATCAGCAACGACCGCGAGTGCGTCTCCACGGCACGGTGGCCGGACAGCGCGGAGAATGGAACGGGGAAATCGTCCGAACCGAAGGCGTGATTGACGAAAACACCCGGCTGAGTTTCGCGGTGGTTCGAATCTCCGATCCCTATGGCCTGATTGAGCGGGAGCGCAGCCTGCCGCTGCCCATGGGCACCTTCGTGTCGGCCGAAATCGAGGGTCGATCGGCGTCTGGCTTGCTTGAACTGCCACGCTCGGCCCTGCGCCAGGGCGATACCGTTCTGATTGCCGGGGCCGACGACCGGCTGGAAATCCGCCAGGTGGACGTGGTGCGCGCCACACCTGGCAGCGTGTACGTACATGGTGCCATCGAAGCCGGCGAACAAATCATTACCACGGCCATCCAGGCCCCGGTTCCCGGCATGGCCATTCGCCCACGCGAGCAGGCAACACCCGAGCCCAGCCTCAGACTGCTGGCGCCTGACGACGAACTCGACAACGCCAGGGTCGAAGCTGAAAATCCGGAGCCCACGCCATGAAGCCACTGGAGCGCAATTGGTACGGCAACATCATTGCCTGGTTTGCCCACAACTCGGTGGCCGCCAACCTGCTGATGGTGTGCCTGTTGTTGGGGGGGCTATGGACGGCGTTCACGATCACCAAGGAAATCAGTCCACGCATTGAAACCAATTTCGTCACCGTGCAGGTGCCTTACCGCGGCGGCACCCCCCGGGACGTCGAGCAGGGCGTACTGATTCGGATTGAGGAAGCCATCCAGGACCTGGAGGGCGTTCGCGAGATTATCAGTACGGCGCGCGAAGGCTCTGGCAGCGTAACCGTCGAGGTCGACGCCGGCTACGACGTGCTTGAAGTGCTGGACAACATCAAAAGCCGGGTCGACTCGATCGCGACCTTCCCGGCCGAAACCGAACGACCGATTTACCAGCGAAACACCTGGAGCCAGGAAGTCATCTGGGTGTCGGTGTTTGGCGATGTCGAGGAGCGCACGCTCAAGGAATCGGCTCGGCAGATTCGCGATGACATTACTGCCCTGCCCTCGGTCACCCGTGCCGAACTGACCGGCGCCCGCCCCTACGAGATCGGCATCGAGGTGCGCGAGGAAACCCTCAGGGCGTTCAACCTGACGCTGGGCGATGTCGCCCAGGCCATTCGCCGCTCGTCACTGGATCTGCCGGGCGGACGCATCCGCGCCGAAGGCGGTGACGTGCTGGTGCGAACCGTGGGTCAGGCCTACGTGGCGCGGGATTTTGAAGACATCGTGGTCCGCACCAACGCTGACGGAAGCCGAGTGCGCATCCGCGACATTGCCGAAATTCGCGACGGCTTTGTCGAGCGCGAGTTTTACTCCCGCCACAACGGCCAGCCAGCCGTGGCCATTCGCGTGCAGAGCGTGGGCGAGCAGGACGCGCTGGCGGTTTCGCGCGACGTCCGGCGCTATATCGACGAGATGCAGCAGACCCTGCCGGACGGCATCAGCGTGGACTGGTGGGCGGATATCTCCTACTACCTGGAAGGCCGCCTGAGCATGATGGCCAAGAATTTGCTGACTGGCGCGCTGCTGGTCTTCCTCGTGTTGACCCTGTTCCTGCGCCTGAAACTGGCTTTCTGGGTGATGGTGGGACTGCTCGTGGCCTTCATGGGAGCACTCTGGGCGCTTCCAGCGGTTGGCGTCACCATCAACCTGATCAGCCTGTTTGGCTTCCTGGTGGTGCTCGGCATCGTGGTCGATGATGCGATTGTCATGGGCGAGTCGGCCTATACCGAGATACGCGCCCGCGGGCACTCCATCGAAAACGTTGTCGACGGCGTCTACAAGGTCGCGGTTCCCGCAACCTTCGGCGTGTTGACCACGATTGCCGCCTTCCTGCCGATTCTGTTGGTCAGCGGGGTACAAGGTCAGTTTTTCGCGGCCATCGGCTGGGTCGTGGTGATCTGCCTGATCATGTCGCTGGTCGAATCAAAACTGATCCTTCCGGCTCACCTGGCCCACATGCGGGTCAAGACCTTTGAACCGGATACCCACAACCGGTTTGTTCGTTTCCAGCGCAGTTTCTCGACCAATCTGTACCGCTTTGTCGACGACATCTATCTGCCCTCTCTCAGGGTCATGCTGCGCAATCGCTACATTGCGTTGTCGGGCTTCCTGGCCGTGCTGATCCTGGCGCTGGGCCTGGTGGCTGGCGGCTTCCTGAGGGTGGTGTTCTTCCCCGACTTCGCCAGTGATTTTGTCCGCGTCGACCTCGAGATGAACGAAGGCACACCGGCATCGCTGACCCATGCCAACATGGATTTGCTGTTCTCCGGACTTGAGCAGGTCGACCAGGCCGTCCAGTCCGAGATGGGCTTTGACGAGCCAGTGATCCGGACCGTGTTTTCGTGGTCGGGGTCGGATACCACCGGTGGCATGCTGGTGGAACTGAACCGCAACGAGGCCAACCGCATCCCGACTCGCGAACTGGAACGTCGCTGGCGAGAAGAAATCGGCGAGATTCCAGGCGTTCGTGCACTGCAAATCGGCGGTGCCGGTGGCCCCGGCGGCGACGGGCCTGACCTGAGTTTCCAGCTGGTCGGGCGCGATCTCGACCAGTTGCAATCGGCAGCCGCCCAACTGGAGGACCGCGTGCGGGCCTACAACGGCACCTTTGATATTCGCAATTCCTTTGAAGGTGGCACCCGCGAGCTGCAGCTCAACATCCGCCCCGAAGCCGAGGTGCTGGGCCTGAGCCAGCAAGACCTGGCCCGCCAGGTGCGCCAGGCCTTCTTTGGCGAAGAAGTCCAACGAATACAGCGCGGCCAGGACGACGTGCGCGTGATGGTCCGCTACCCGCGCGGCCAGCGGGAATCCGAGGGTTACCTGGAGAGCATGCGCATTCGGACAGCCGACGGCCAGGCCGTGCCTTTCGGCGCCGTCGCCGAGGTCAACATTGGCTCCAGCCCCTCAAGTATCCGTCGGTTCGATCGCGAGCGCTCGATCAGCCTGACCGCGCGCGTCGACAAAGAACTGGCCGAGCCCGGCCGAATTTCCAGTGAGATTCGTGAGACCCACCTGCCCGAAATCATGGCCGCGCACCCCGGTGTGCGCTACCGCCTGAGCGGTGCCACCCGAAGCCAGCAGGAGGTGCTTCTGGAGTTAATCTACGGCACGCTGCTGGCCGTTTTCCTGATCTATGCGCTACTGGCCATTCCGCTGCGTTCCTACTTGCAGCCCTTCCTGATCATGTCGGTGATTCCCTTCGGCATGATTGGCGCCATTCTCGGCCACTGGTTCCTGGGCATTCCGATCAGCCTGCTCAGTCTGTTCGGCATCATCGCGCTGGCCGGTGTCGTGGTTAACGACAGTCTCATCCTGGTCGATTTCGTCAACCGACACCGGCGTGCCGGCCAAACGCGGGTCGAGGCTGCCATCCAGGCGACCCGCGCGCGCTTCCGCGCCATCGTGCTCACGTCGATGACAACTTTCCTGGGACTGGCACCGATCATCTTTTTCGAAACCAGCCTGCAGGCCCAGATCGTCATCCCCATGGCCACCTCGCTGGCGTTCGGCATCGTCTTTGCAACCGTCGTCACCCTGGGCCTGATCCCGACGCTGTACCTGATTGGTGACGATATCGTACGTGGGCTGCAAAAACTGATTGGCCGCGAGGCGCACGGCATGGTTGCGACCGCGGAGAATTGACGGCACCAGGAGCCTGCGCCGTCAGTGACGCGTGCCGAACAACCAGTCGCCGATTGGGTAGGTAATGTTGAAGTTCTTGTGTGCCATCAGGTCGCTGCGGTGATGCTCATGATGCAGCCGCCTCAGCCGCTTGATCATTGGCCACTTCAGCACCGCAGAATCGTCGGGCAGGTGATAAGCCAGATGAAACAGTTCATAGTTCAGGTAATAGCCCAGCGCGACCATCACGAACAGCCAGGCCACGTTGGCGCTGAATAGCCAGAACAGAAGCAGCCCAACCGGCGTGGCGAACAGGCCGAAGAACAGCAGCATCAGTACCGCCGGGAAGAGCACGGCGCGGCAATCCCGCCAGCTCTCCAGCGCCATGTCCTGATCAGTGAAGAAGCGATGATGCTGGCCAGCGTGTCGTTTGTAAACCAGGCCGAGCCCAGGCACTTTCCGATGCATGACCCAGCGATGGCCCGCGTATTCGGACACGTTTGCGTACAGGAATGCCAGCGGCACGGTCAACCACTCCAGCGCAGTGACGGACTCAAGTTGCGCTCCGGCCAGAATCAGGCCAACGAGCGAAAAGATCACCACGAAAGCCAGATGCAGCTGCCCTCGATAACGCGGTCCAATGTGTGCTTGACGATAGCGCTGGCGAAATTCTTGCACGGAAGACATGACCTAATACTAACGCGGCAATCAACCAGATTGTTTCGATAATGCCCGTTCCCAGGGGCCAGGACCGCGAAGCGATGGATGACACTCATGGCCACTGACCGACACGGCAAAGACAAGCCGACTGAAACAGGGCTACACTCTTAGCATGACTGACGGTGAGAAATTGTCCGGCAAAACCGTATCGCTGGTACTCGGGTCCGGCGGTGCGCGCGGCCTTGCTCATATTGGGGTGATCAAGGAACTCGAGCGCGCCGGGGTGAAAATCGAGGCCATTGCCGGCAGCTCGATGGGAGCGCTGGTCGGAGGTATTTACGCGGCGGGCAAATTGGAAGCCTATACCGAATGGGTGCAGTCGCTGGAACAGTCCGACATACTGTCCTTGCTGGACTGGACCTTTTCCGGCGGTGGTTTCATCAAGGGCAAGAAAATCATCAACAAGCTCTCGGAATTGGTCGGCGAGACCAATATCGAGGACTGCGAAATCGATTTCACGGCAGTAGCCGTCGATATCGACGCAGGACGCGAGCTATGGCTGGACCGGGGGCCGCTTTTTGACGCCATTCGTGCTTCGATCGCCATCCCGGGCATTTTCACTCCACACCGTTATCGGGACCGAACCTTGGTGGATGGGGGTCTGCTCAATCCGATTCCCGTGGCACCCACCCTGCGCTGCATGACCGACCTGACGATTGTTGTCGACGTCAATGGTCCCGAAGATCGACGCCTGGGCATGGTGGACAAGGAAGACGCGGATGGCAAGGACGACGATGAAGGCAACGAAAAGCGAGCCAAGGAGTCCAGCCGCCTGGTCGACAAGTTGAAAGAATTTGTCGACAGCTTCTCTGGCGATGAGAAACCACGCGATAGCCAACCAGGTCTTCTGGCCGTGATGTTGCGTTCCCTGGACGTCATGGAAGCCGCAATCACGCGACAGCAACTGGCTGCCTTTCAGCCAGACCTGGTGATCTCCACGCCCAAGAACGCCGCAATGGTGCATGAATTTCATCGCGCCGAAGCCTTGATCGAATTAGGCTCCAACAACGCAAAGCGTGCCATCGAACAATTCTGCCCCGACAGCCACCCGTTGACCGGATAGACGGGCCTCTTTGACGGGGTGCTTTTGAAAGGAAGAGACTATGCAGGAACACAACGAAGCGCTGTTTGACGAAGCGGCAGATGCCGTGGTTGAGTTAGGCAATCAACTGGCCGAGCAAAACCCCGAAACGGACCCTTGGGCATTGGCTGATGGTCTTTTGGCCGGCGCGGTTCATTTCTGGTTGTACGCCCATCAGCCCCAGGATCTGCCTGACCCTGACGATCTGATGAGTTCTCGCGAGCGCCTCGAGGAATTACTGCGTCAAGTCATGCAATCGGCTGAAGAGAGCGAGTACCTGCACTCCCCCAATGACAGCGATGTTGGTCGGGCGTGATCATGGGCCTTACGGGTCGCATCCTGGATACGACCCTCACCAATAAACGCCGGGCACAGTGCCCTTACAATTCCTGCTGAAGGTCTGCGTCGCGAATGGCCTTGAATTCATTACCGTCGAACCATTCCGGCCATTGGTCTCCATCGGCCAGAAAACGACCGACCTGGTAGAGCAGCCCCAAATCTTCCGCCACTCCGCGGAAATCCCAATCGGGATCGAACTCATCGGCCGGCTGGTGATAGCGGCGGTCGCGGTAATCGCGATCCTGGGCCAAGCCATAGTCACGACCACGTTCACGATGGTCCACGCCGCCCTTGGCGTAGAGAGCCGGCACCCCGACCCTCGCGAAATTGAAATGATCGGAGCGGTAGTAGAACCCCGCTTCCGGGGTAGGCTCGGGCACCATTTCACGTCCTTGTTGCTCGACGGCAACCCGGAGAATATCCTCGAGCTCCGATGATCCGTGACCGACGACAACGACATCATGGCTGGGACCAATCAAACTCAGCGCGTCCATGTTGATCGCAGCGACGGTGTTTCGCGTGGGGAAAGCCGGGCGATTAGCGTAATAACGAGACCCAAGCAGGCCGTATTCCTCCAGCGTCACGGCAAGGAACAACACGGTACGCTCCGGCTGAGCGCCCATTTGATAGAGTCGGGCGATTTCAAGCAGAGCGGCAGTCCCGGACGCGTTATCGATGGCACCGTTGTAGATACCTGCCGAGCCAGGGATAGCGAGGTTACGACCCAGGTGGTCCCAGTGGGCCACATAGATGAGCACCTCATCGGGCCGCTCATGACCTGGTATTTGGGCCAGGACATTGTACGAGGTACCCTCTCGGGCACTGTTTCTTACTGACGCCGTCGCAGCCATTTCCAGTGATCGAGGCATGAACCCGTGGCGTGCGGCTTGATCTTTTTCAACGGCGAAATCCAGCCCTGCTCGCTCGAACAGCGACTCGGCGGTATCCACCGTGATCCATCCTTCCAGGGCCATCACCGGCTCATCACCCTGATCGCCCAGCTCGAACTGGGCTGCCGACCATGAGTTGATCACCACGTCCCAGCCATAGGAGGCCGGCTCTGTCTCGTGGATAATCAGCGCGGCAGCCGCGCCCTGACGGGCGGCCTCTTCGTACTTGTAGGTCCAACGACCGTAGTAGGTCATCGCGTTGCCGTTGAAGAGGTCCGGGTCACCCGTGGCGTAGCCAGGGTCGTTGACCAGCATCACCACGGTCTTGCCTTCAACGTCCAGACCCGCGTAGTCATCCCAATCGTATTCGGGTGCCACGATCCCGTAGCCGACAAAGACCAGTTCCGACGCTTCGACGCCGTGCGCTTCCGGCCCAAGACGGCGAGAGCCGATGATCATTTGATCGGGATAAGACAGGACGAAGGAATCCTCGCCATGATCAACGGCCAGGTCGCTACGCTCGGTATTGGTCAACTCGACCATTGGCACCGGCTGGAGAAAACTGTCGCCATAGCCTGGCGAAAGCCCCAGATCGGCGAACTCCCGAACCAGGTAGTTGACCGTCAAGCGTTCACCCCGGGTACCCGGAGCCCTGCCCTCGAACTCGTCGGAAGCCAGTCGCGCCAAGCGCTCGGCGTAGAAGTCCGGGTCAACCCCACTGCCAGGCAAAGCCGGCAGGGCGATAGTCGGTGTTGGCGTTTGGTCGTGCGTCGCTACTGACGCACTCTCATCAGAAGGCTGACAAGCGCCGAGGACAACCACTGAGGTAAAAACCAGAACAAGGCGATGAATCATGTTGAATACCGGGCAGACGGCCCTTCAGTGTAGTGCAGCAAGCTCCTTCCGGCAATGCGGCCAGCTCAGATCAAGCCAGCTTCAAGCGCTTTCAGGACCGCACGGGTCCGGTCACGCACCCCCATCTTGGACAACACATTTGAAACGTGATTCTTTACCGTCCCTTCAGCGACATTCAAGGCGTTGGCAATTTCCTTGTTGGAATAGCCACCGGCCATCAACCGCAAAATTTCCGTTTCCCGCTCGGTCAGCGGGTCGGGTTGTTCAAGACTCGAGAATTCCGCCTGAACACTGCTCAGGCCTTTTAGTAGGCGCTGGGTAACAACCGGTTGAACCATCGATTTTCCAGCAGCCACATCGCGCACCCCATTCAGCAATACCTCCAGGGCAACATCCTTGAGCAGAAACCCTCTGGCGCCAGCTTTGAGGCCCGCCAACACCAATTCCTCATCGTCGAAGGTCGTCAGAATAATGGTGGCCGGCTGACATCCCTTGCCCCGCAGCTCGTTGAGTACATCGATGCCGTTCATGCCCGGCATTCGCATATCCAAAAGCATCACATCCGGCGTCAACTCCTCTGCCAGTTCGACGGCCTGACTGCCATCGCTGGCTTCGGCAATGACCTCGATATCGTCAGCGAGCCCGAGCAGCGACCGCACGCCCTGTCTGACGAGGTTCTGATCATCCACCAGCAATACCCGAATCATCCGTTTTCTCCCAGGGGCAACCAAACACGACCCAGCAAACCGGCACCGGCCGCTGTGCACAATTCCAGCCGGCCACCCAACTCACGCAGGCGTTCCCGCATACCGTTCAAACCGTTGCCGGGCAGGAGGTCTTCAGCGCCACGCCCGTCGTCACGTACAACCAATGCCAGGTTGTCACGCCCCCGCTCCATGGTGATCCAGAGATTGTTTGCACCGGAATGCCGCGCAGCATTGGTCAATAGCTCCTGGGCGCACCGCAGCAGCACCTGGGCCCGCTGGGGGTCAATTCGCGCGTCACTCTCGGGAAGGTCCAGGTGGATGTCCATTTGAGGCAACCCCTCGGCCAGCATCGTCAGGACCTCGCGAAAATCAATCTCGTCCTCCTGCCGCATATCGTTGACCACCTCGCGGACGTCGGACAACAGAAGACGGGCAATCGAAGAGGCCTGGTCGACATGGTCACGCGCACTGCCCTCACAGGTGTGCGAGGCCACCTCAAGATTCAATGTCAACGCCGTCAGATGATGACCAACAAGATCATGCAGGTCCCGCGAAATCCGAACGCGCTCGGCAACACGGGTGTTTTCGGCCAATAGAGATCGTGTCGCCAGGAGTTCGGAGTTCAGGCGCCTTAGCTCACGTCGCGCATGGACTTGGGCCAAAGCCAATTGAGAGGCCAGAAAAGGGAACGAGACCAGGCCCAGGTTGATGACCGCAAACACCAGGCCCAGAAGCCAGCCGCCATCAGGAATGAACACAACCAGCGCACCGAAGGCAAACGCCATGACGAAAACCCAGCCAATACCGAACATCAACGGCGCGAACCAGGGAAGGAAAGCAGCCACCACCATGGCCAGCAAACTTCCAACGCCCGATGCACTGAAAAAACTGACGGCGAAAGCAGACAGTGACAGAAGCCCCAGGCAAATACCCCTGGCCAGCAACGACGACTTCTCTGGAGAACGAAAAACCGGGTGCCAAAGTAAGCCGAAAAACACCAGCGCCGCCGACCAGGCACCTGCAAGCGAAACTCCGCTGAGCCCCTCCTCCCCCACAAACGGGAGCAATAGGAGCAAGAAGGCCGCGAGCAGCCATATAAGGACTCCAAAATACCTGAGCAAATCAACTGGCAGCAGTCGCCCCCAGCGATCACTCCCGAAAACCGTTTCTCGACCTTGACCCATAAGTTTATTCTACCCCTGTATCAACCAAAAGGAGCTCACAAGCGGGTGAGTCAGAAAACAGACGTACAGCGCTACCACGCCATTTCGGCGCTACACCTCAGGCAGCTGTTGAGCAGGTACCAACTGGAACTCGTCGAAACACCAATGCATGAAGGCATACCCGGGTCGTTCTGGGGCGACGAAGAGGCTGGTCTGGTCGGGAACCGGGTGTACGTCCGGCGTGATACCCCTCTGCATTCCGTACTGCACGAGGCCTGCCACTTCATCTGTATGCCGCCCGAGCGTCGACGATCCCTGGATACCAATGCCGGTGGAGACTACGATGAGGAAAATGCGGTGTGCTATCTCCAAATCCTGCTCGCCGATCACCTCCCGGACAGCAGCAGCGAACGCGCACAACAGGATATGGATCGATGGGGCTACAGTTTTCGACTTGGCTCGGCCCGAGCCTGGTTCGAGGACGACGCAGAAGATGCAAGACAGTGGTTGCTGGATAGAGGACTGGTTATCCAGAGGCCGAATCAGGCCAAGGTCTCACCCAGCTGGAGACTGAATTCAACGCCCGACGAACATCAGCAATAATCAGGCAAAAAAAACCCGCCGGTAGAACCGGCGGGTTTTGAACTTCAATCGCTCCTGCTAGAAGAGCGACGAACAGTCGGTTTAGGCAGCGCGGAAGAAGCGAATGCTAATTCCACCGACCAACAGCATCAGCAGGGCGAAGAGACCGAGAGCCCAAGCCTGCATGGTCGGAACCGGAAGCGGATCGAACGCGCGAACACCACATTCCAGATCGTGCTGACCGGCAAAGTCACCATCAATGCTGCACTCCAGGGTGCCGAAGAACTGCGTTCCTTCTTCAGCGTCTTCCGGCAGTGCGCAAGACAGCTCGAATCCAACCGGCTCGCCGGTGGGCGGAATGGATACGCCACCGGAAATGTCCGGATCGATCGAGAATACATCGCTGTCATTGCTGGTGAACTCGCACGACACGTCAGCAGCCAAGGAGCCGTTGTTCACAACCGTACCGTTGGCGGTCAGGATGTCACCACTCTCGCCGAAGCCAAGGTTGACCGGGCCAAACGGCGGGTTGATAACGATATCGGACTCGGCGGTGGCCTGGCCGGAGACCGTCGTCGACAGGTCATTCGCGTCGCTCGGGAAGGTCACGTCTTCGCTGAAGGAACCAACAGCCGTCGGGTTGAAGCAAACACCGACCGTGCAGTTGGCTCCAGGCGCCAAAGTCTCGCCGTCGCAACCGTCGGCCCCAATACCGAAGGGAGCCGGTGCAGACGCCTGACCGACGGTCAAGGAATCGTTGTCACCGACATTCTGCAGAACAAAGTCCTGGCAGATCGGCGCATCATCCAGATCGATCGATCCAAAATCAAAGGGGAGAGACGGTGAGGTGATAACCAGGTTGGCATCGGAGCCAATAACGGTTACGGACCCTTCAATGATATCGGAGGTCGCATCAATCGGTGAAGTCGCAGCTGCGACCTGCACTACCTCAATGACAGCCGAATCCCCTTCCTCAGCGCCAGCGGCGATGGTGAAGGTCATTGAACCGCTGCTGTCTTCAATAGGAATGCTAGCGTCGAGGTTGCCCCAGTTCAGTCGGAAAGTATTCGGGGCCGGGATATCAGCACAGTTGGTCAACTGCGCAGGTACATCATCCAGGCAATCCGTCAAATCCACATCGGTAACCAGGGTCCCGTCGTAAGTGATGTCAAAGCCCACACCTGACAAAGGTGTGCCCTGACCATCAAACTCATACTCGAAAGTCCAGTTAAGCGTCACCTCAGTCACGCCTTCTTGGATTTGAACCTGCTCTAACTCAAATACTTGAGCGGCGACAATGCCTGTGGATGCCAAAAGACCGAAGCCGACCAAGGCATTCTTAAGCGTAAAAGTTCTCATATATACCTCTGTAAATCCAAGTTAAGCGTTTTTATGAATTATCAGCGCAAGCGTTGGCGCCCGCGGACACCTGCTGGAACACCGCCTGGGCGTCGCCAAGACCAACGACACCATCTTCGTCGTAATCAGGCTGACCAGGTGCAAAGAAGGCACCACCGCCCGAAACTTCGGCGAAGATGGCCTGGGTATCTTCCAAAGAGAGGAAGTCTCGAGCGTCGTCAGTCAGGCCACGGCACAGACGACCAGGACGCGACTGGCGACGCGAGTCGAAGTCATCGAAAAACAGGGGCGCGGTGGAAGAAACCGAAGCGCCTTCATCGACGAAACCAAGCAATGCTGAACGAATCCGTTGATTGCTGGTGTCACCACCTACGCTCAGGTCAGGACCGTCATTGACGCGAAGAATGATGTCAGCCGAGGGATCGGCACTCCATACGATTTCGAAAGAATTCCAGCCGGTCGGCGATATGGAGGTAGCACCCGCCTGAATTTGCTCGAATCCGGTCTCTGTGGCGACAACCAGGGTGACATGGTTGGCTTGCGCGCTCAACGGAGACTCCGCGTCGGCAACGTTGAACCAGAGCTGGAGGGCGTCAGAACCCGTTCCGTCGGTTGACTCATTGGCGGCAAAAATCACCATCGGGGCATCGTTGCTACCATTCCCATTGGGGTTGAAGTAGAAACGTGCAATATAGTCTTGCTCGGCCACTGGGGAGTTATCGACCACGTAGGCAAAACCGGAGTCCAGTGAAACCGCTAGACTACACGGCCCACCATAACGAGGGTTTCCCTCACCTGGATTTCCGGCAAACAATGCGTCATCGTTTTCAGCACCACCAGCCCAGTTGCCAATCGTGCAGCTTTGCGCCTGAGCGTTCATGGAAAGACCGAGGAGAGCGGACAGCGCCACCCCGGAGATCAGTGCTTTGGCGGCATGAGCAGGGCGGCCCAAACCTCGGCGATCATCATGATTCATTCTTTTACACCTCTAATTGAAGGACTTCGCATAGTCGTCGGTTTCTTTAATGCCAATACCGACGTCTTTCGGCGTCGGTATCGATTTCGAACTTGCAGACTCGAAGCTTTTTTGCCCCCGATTCCCTCGAGGAAACCAGTCCGATGCCTCGTTGTTTTCGAGGCTTCCGCTGGAGTTTAGCTTATGCGCTACTCGTCTGCAAGGCGCGCGGAACGCGGGTACATCCGAAAATCGAGCAGCCAAATTTTCAGCCGGTCACACTATTAAACGCATTTTCCAGGAAAAAGAGGTCAACTATTTTCAGGCCTGGTCTATCGGTGTCAGGAAACCGCCGCCGCATATGATTGAAGCCTGAGAGAAGCTGGGGTGCGGGACGGGACGGAGCGGATTGCGGCTCGGGTCGAAGCGGGCCTCGAACCGATCCTCTCCCCAGCCAATAATGAAAAGACCCGCTCGAGGCGGGCCTTTTCATTATTGGCTGGGGGAGAGGGATTCGAACCCCCGCTGACGGAGTCAGAGTCCGTAGTCCTACCACTAGACGATCCCCCAATCTGAAGTTTGCCGCTGGCCGGGGCGGTGCCCCGGGCCAAAGCAGAGGCCCAGTCGGCTTAACGCTTGGAGTACTGGGTTGCCTTACGGGCTTTGTGCAGACCGACTTTCTTACGCTCAACCGCACGGGCATCACGGGTAACAAAGCCGGCGCGACGCAGCGGAGAACGCAGTTCTTCGTCGTATGCCATCAAGGCGCGCGCCAGGCCCAGGCGAATAGCGCCGGCCTGACCGGTGGTGCCGCCACCCTTGACCGTCACGTTGACGTCGAAGTTGTCCATCAATTCGACCAGCTCCAAAGGCTGGCGAACGATCATCTGGGCGGTTTTGCGACCGAAAAACTCGTCGAGCGGCTTACGATTGACGGTGATTTGACCACTTCCCTTGCGCAGAAAGACGCGGGCGCTGGAGGTCTTGCGTCGGCCGGTGCCGTAAAACTGTTCAATTGCCATTGGGATTTCTAACCTTCGATTCCTTAATTACAGTTCCAGCGCCTGCGGCTGCTGAGCGGTGTGCGGATGCTCAGCGCCCGCATAGACTTTAAGCTTGCGCAGCATCTCACGACCCAACGGGCCACGCGGCATCATGCCCTTGACCGCAGTCTGGATGACCTTTTCAGGCTTGCGGGCCAGCAGTTGCTCCAGGCTTTCCGACTTCAGGTTGCCGATGTAACCGGTGTGGTGGTGATACATCTTGTCGGACAGCTTCTTGCCGGTTACGTGCACCTTCTCGGCATTGATGACCACGATGTAGTCACCGGTATCGATATGCGGTGTGTATTCCGGCTTGTGCTTGCCACGCAGTCGGCGGGCAATTTCGGTAGACAAACGGCCCAGCGTTTTGCCTTCGGCATCAATCAAATGCCACTGGCGGCGGACATCCTGGGGTTTGGCGCTGTAAGTTTTCATGACAATTCTGGCTCGCTTTCAAAGAGTGCTGCGCGAAAGAGCGAGAATTCTACAGGCAAAGCGGCCGCCTGACAAGCCCATCAGGCGGTCGAATTATCATCGCTGGTCGGTGGCAACATCAGTCGAGTGACCGGCTGGCCGCCGAGGATGTGTTTTTCGATGATTTCATCCAGATCCGATTCATCCACGTAGGTGTACCAAACGCCTTCGGGATAAACCACCAACACCGGACCTTCCTCGCAGCGATCCAGGCAGCCGGCAAGGTTAACCCTCGTCCGGCCCGGCCCGGTCAAGCCCAGCGCCTTCATTCGCTTTTTGACATAGGCCCGGAGCTCCTGCGCCCCGCAACTGGCACAGGATGGGCGCTCAGCGCCGTCCGGTCGCCGGTTGGTACAGAAAAACAGGTGATGCTGGTAATAAGTCAAGACCGCTACTGACCCGCGTTTTCAATCGGTTTCGCCAAAATTGTAGACGAGGTTGATCGTGGTCAAGGTATCGGTACGTTTGCGCCCCGGCTCGACATCGCTGTTGTGTCGGACAGCAAAAGCCGTTTTCATCGAAATCCGGCTGTTGACGGCAACCGTCAGGCCGGTGCTGTTTTCGGCAAAAGTATTGTCCGCACCCGATTCGACCAGAAAACGGTTGGTAAACGTGGCCGTCTCGCTGATCCGCCAGCGATAGCCGATGAAGCCGCGAGCGATCATCTCGTTATCGGTCTCTTCGGTATCCCGCACCTCGGCAAAACGGAAACCGGGGCCAAGCTCAACCCGCAGCCGATGGGTCTCGCTGTCAATCAATCGGCGTCCGTAACCTACAGACACAGTCCCCTGGTAGCGAAACGATGAAAAGCGGTCCCGATCATATCGAAGCGCGCCAACCAGATAACTTTTCTCGTCGAGGTCGTATTCGGTCTTGTTGGTGATCACGAAGCGGCTGCTGCTGGTCGTGCCAGCATCCCGGGCATGGACGACGCTGAACGTACTTTCATTGGCCCAACCATCCCGCCGAAAGATTGCTTCGAGGCGGGCATTGGCCGTTTCCGTCTCGCTGTTACCCCGCGCCACAACGACGCCAAGCTCGCCAAGCCCGCTGAACTCTGCGGCAGCCGGGTTGCCCATCAGACAGCAGGCGGCAACGAATGCCAATCTCAATTTCATCGTGAACATCTCTCGGGATAAAAACCAAGCGGCAGATTATACGCATGCGCCTGACATGGATTCACAAAAACGCTGACGGCAGACTGCTGGCGAGGCATATAGACTGACGGCCTGGGAAACACCAGGACTGCAACAATGCGCACTTATTCTTTCTTGGACCAACTACTGGCCGAGGCCGACCAGGCACTTAGAGTGTCGATCGGCCCAGCACCAGCCGTGGAAAACCCCTCCCCGGCTGCTGCCATGAATGACAACCCGCTTAATGAAGAGGAACGTCGCCTGACCATCGGCCTGATGCGCGTCAACCACACCGGTGAAGTCTGCGCCCAGGCGCTTTATGCCGGCCAGGCGGCCACGGCCCGCTCCGACCACGTCAGAACCGAAATGGCCGAGGCCGCCCGCGAGGAGGAAGACCACCTGGCCTGGTGCGCGGAACGGCTGGACCAGCTCGATGGGCGACCCAGCCTGCTCAACCCGCTGTGGTACGCCAGCTCCTACTCAATCGGCGCGCTGGCCGGCTTTGCCGGCGACCAGTGGAGCCTGGGCTTTGTCGAAGCCACGGAGCGCCAGGTGGAAAGTCACCTGGACCATCACCTCGAACAGTTGCCGGAAAATGATCTTCGCTCACGGGCTATCGTCGCGCGCATGAAAGAGGACGAGGCCCGCCATGCCGACATGGCCGTCGAGCAGGGCGCGCGGCGCCTGCCCGCCCCGGTTCAGGGGATCATGGCGCTGACCGCCGGCATCATGAAAGTGGTCGCCTACCGGATCTGATCGCCAGGCAGCGAGGCAGCCGCATCATCCGCGGATGATGCGGTGACGAATCTCGCCCGAGATCATGTCGATGATCAGCACGACGATGATGGTGAGGATAAGCACGGCGGCTGCCTTGTCGAGATGGCCATAGCGCAAGGTGTTCAGCAGCACGCCGCCAACGCCACCAGCACCGACCACACCAAGCACCGCCGAGGCGCGGATGTTCAGCTCGAAGCGGAACAGCCAGTGGGCCGCCAGCTCGGGCAGCACCTGGGGCATCACGGCATAGCGCAGGGCCAGCCAGCGCGATCCGCCGCTGGCCTCAACGGCTTCAACCGGCCCGAAATCAATCGACTCGACCACTTCCGAGCCCAGCTTGGTGAGCATGCCCACCGAGGAGATACCAATCGCCAGGGCACCGGCAAATGGCCCCAGGCCGACAATCGGCACAAAGTAGATCGCCAGCAGGATTTCCGGGAAGGCCCGGGCCGTGGCCGAGATCAGCTTGACGAAACGCGCCACCCGCGGAAACAGGGTGCGTGCGCCCAGCAGTGCCAGCGGCAAGGACAGCACGGCGGCAATCAATGTGCCCATCCAGGCAATCTGGATCGACTCGACAATCGCCGGCAGTACCGCATCCCAGCCGTAAGCCATGTCCACCGGGTAGAAGAAACTCAACTGCTCGGCCAACTGGCCGGGCACCTGAATCATGCGCGCCGGTGAAAACTCGATGGCCCAGAGCGACCAGACAAACAGGGCCGCGATGATGAAGGTGGCCCAGGTGGCCCAGCCCACCCTGCCCTGCGGCTGCGGTTTGATGGATGTACTCATGCCAACCGCTTCCGAATGGATTCAGAAATCTGCTCGATGATCAGCACGGCCACCAGCACGGCGAGAATGATCATGGTCACCCGCTCGTACTCGAAGTTGGCTCGCTGGGTCTCCAGGATCATGCCGATACCGCCGGCACCGACCAGGCCCAGCACCATCGAGGAGCGAACGTTCAGCTCGAAGGCATACAAAGTGTAGGAAACGTACTGGGACAAGGCCTGCGGCAGCGCCCCGAACTTGACCATCTGCAGCCAGCTGCCACCGGCCGCGCGCACCGCTTCCGGCAGGCCCATGTCAATGGCTTCAAGCGATTCGGACCACAGCTTGGAAATCACCGCGATGGTGAATACCGACAGGGCCAGCGCGCCGGCCACGGGCCCGAAACCCACCGCCGCCGCAAACAGCATGGCCCAGAACAGATCCGGCAAGGTTCGCAAGATATTCATGAAGTTGCGGTCGGCAAACCAGACCAGCTTGCCCAGGCTGAGATTGCGGGCCGCCAGAACGGCAATGGGTATCGCCAGAATTCCGCCGACGACGGTACCGATAATGGCGATGTAAAGGGTCTCCATGAAGGGACCGAACAGGCGCGGCAAGAAAGCAAAGTCGGGCGGGAAAGACTCGTTCAACAGGCGCGAGCCCATGCCCATGTTGCAAAACAGCTCGTTCAGCGAGAAACCGATGCCATGGGCCGACCACACGGTCATCGCCAGCAGGAAGCCGCCGGCGCCGCCCCAGAGCCACCAGTTACGCGGTGGCTTGGCCGGAATGGCCATCAGCCCTCACTCCCCTCGTCGAGCAGATCGTCCTCGGTAAAGTCGCGACCGTAGATGTCGCGGAAATCCTCGTCCGTCACCGTTGCGGCACTGCCGTCATAAACCAGCTCGCCAAAGCGCAAGCCAATGATGCGCTGGCCATACTGGCGAGCCAGATCGAGGAAATGCAGGTTGACCAGCGTGGTAATTCCCAGCTCGCGGTTGATGCGGACCAGGTCTTTCATGATCTGGTGGGTGGTAACCGGGTCAAGCGAGGCGACCGGCTCGTCGGCCAGGATAATCGCCGGCTCCTGGGCCAGGGCCCGCGCAATACCCACGCGCTGCTGCTGACCACCGGACAACTCCGAGGCCTTGACCCAGGCCTTGTCGGGAATGCCCACGCGCTCCAGCGCCTGCATGGCCACTTCCCGGTCATGCATCGGCCACAGGTTGAACATCGCCCGCCAGCCCGGCACGTGGGCCAGGCGGCCGATCAGCACGTTCGACATCACCGACATCCGCTTGACCAGCCGGAAATCCTGAAAAATCATGCCGACGCGCTTGCGCAGAGCGCGCAGCTCGGCCCCCTGCTTCTGCGGCACGGCAATGCCGTCTACCTCGACTTCGCCGGAGGTGAGCGGGTTGAGTCCGTTGACGGCCCGAAGCAGGGTCGATTTACCGGCACCCGATGAACCGACCACAACGACGAATTCACCTGGCTTGATTTCCAGATCCAGCGATTTCATGCCCACCACCCCGTTCGGGTAGGTGATGTTGGCCTTGCTGAAACGGATAGCGCCCTGGGTTGAGCTCATGGAATCTCCTTTAGCGGCGGCGAAGCTCGTAGGCTTCGCGGACCGGGTCATACAAGCCGGGCTCGAACGGCACGAATCCGTCGATTTCGTACAGAATCCACAGCACTTTTTCATCGTCCGGCAAATGGGCCTGCGATTCTGCCAGGCTGATGAACGCGTCCTTGATGGCCTGCTGCAGATCGGCCGGCAGGCCGGCCCGCACCTGCACGCCATCGTTCGGCAGCATTGGGGCGTAGTTGAAGACAATCACGCGCTCGCCGATGTCGGGGTGGCGACCGCAGACCATGTTGCGGGCATCGTCGTAGCTGACGCCAAAGCGCGTATCGCCGTTGTACACCGCCAGCACCGTGGCATCGTGGCGCCCCACGAACAGGGCGCGCAGGTCGGTGTCCGGCTCGATCCCCATCTGGGCCAGCTGCACGGCGGGGAACAAAAAGCCGGACGTGGAGTTGGGCTCGACAAAGGCGACGGTTTCGCCGCGCATGGCCTCAAGGCTGCCCTCGCACTGGGCAAACCGGCGAATCTCGGATTCGCGGCCAACCTGCCGGCTTTCGCACAGGCGCTCGACGTATTCGACTTCGCCGTCACAGACCGACGGATCATTGGTGAACCACTGCGGACGGTAACCGGTTTCGCCGCGGCGTTCGGAAATCAGCAGCGGGACGATGTCGTAGCGACGGGCACCCAGCATGGCCGCAAATGGCGGCAGCATGCCAATGTCGGCCCGTCCGGCGCCCAGCGCCTCGACCAGCCCGGTGTAGTCCTGCGGCACGAAGGAACGAACCGGCATGCCCAGCTCGGCTTCCAGGTGCTCGGCCAGCGGGTCCAGGTTATCGACCAGCGCATCGGCCTCCAGCGCTGGCACCAGGCCCAGCACCAGCTCCTTTGGCCAGCCGCGCTCGTCCAGCTGCTCGCCCTGGCAGCAAGCGGTGACCAGGCCCAGCAGGCCCAGTGCCATGATCCATCTCATCAGGGAAGTCATTCTCAAGGGTTGAAACCTTCCGTGCATCGTAGCCGATTCCAGCGATAGTCAGGTAACAGACTCATGACAGTCCCGCCGGGAAGGCTCGGTCGACATGAATGACTCAGCCTGCCGTCTGATACGCCCGCCAATGATCCGGCGCACGCTGACCCAACTGGCCCTTGATCGACTCCAGGCGCTCGAACATCGACTCGGTCAGTTGAATGGACAGGGCACTGGCAACGGGCTCAAGCGCCGCCTTCGGGTCGGACAGAAGACCCTTCAGCTCCACGTCGATCACCCGAATGGGCAACAGGCCGCGAAGGTGCTCGAAAAGGCTCTGCTCGGCCTGCCAGACTTCCAGCATGCGGCCGATGTCCCGGCAACCCGAAAGCCGCCACTGAAGACGCAGATACTCTTCGCGCGCGACAGGGTTGATCACCGTCAAGCCCGGCAATGCGCGGCACAAGGCCGGCAGAGCCACTGGCTCGTACCAACCGGTGTCGAGCAGGGGCCGATCACTGGGCATGTTCTGGCGATACCGCCGGGCCTGGCGCCTGGCCATGGCCGGGTCCAGACCGAGCACGCGCTCCGGCCAGCTGGGCAAGTTGAACAGTTGACGGCGACGGCCCAGTTCATTCGGCGGCATCATGGTCAGTTCATCGGAGCCGCTTAGCGCCGAGACCAGCATTTCGCGGCCACTGCCCGGCCAACCGGCAATCAACACCGGCAAGGGCCCATCGGCCACGTCATTGAAGGGCCAATCCTGCACTTCCAGCCAGGCTCGCTGGAGACCCGGCGGGCTGATCACGTTCAATTCATTGACCAGCAGCGGCGGGCGGCACTGGCCAGCGTCGATATGACGAGCGGCTTTTTCAATGTCACCCGCCTCATCGGCGATCCGGGCAATCATGTTGTGGATGCGGGCCTGCGCTTCACCCTCATGGCCTTCGAGCAGGGTATCCAGACGTTCGACTGCCTCTTTGGACAGGCCGTTGGAGTGCTGCAGGCGAGCAAAATAGAGCGACGTATCAAGCGGCAACCGCGGGTGATTGACCAGTGGCAGAAGCACCGCCAGGGCGCCAGAATGGTCGTCACTGGCCAGTTTGCAGTCGGCCAACAAGCGGGCCGCATCATGTTGATGCTCGAATTCCGCCTGCGCAAGCAAGGGCTTGAGACTGGCCTCTGCTTCGCCCAGTCGGCCTTGCTGCAAGCGCAAGCGACCCATGGCAAGGCGGGTGGCGGGGGCTTCTGGGTCAGCCTCGCCCAACAGGCGCTCGGCCGCGGCGAAGTCGTTGCGCAACATCGCATCACTGGCCTGCTGAATGATGGTGGGGTTGGCGGCCGACTCGTCAGGGGCAGCATCCAGCGCGGCCAAGGCTTTTTCCAGCCGCGGTTCGCCCGGCATTTTTTCCAGTGCGTTACGCAGACACTGCCGGGCAAACTCTTCATGCCCTTCCGCCTTGAACGCCATTGCCATGGCAATCTGGGCCGGCACATCCTCCGGACGAAGACTGACCGCCCTGGCGGCCAGTTCACGCGCTTCGGCCACGTCCTGACTGGCCAGTAGCAAGGTCGACAAGGCAATCAATGCTGGCACGTGATCGGCGTCGGCGCGCAGCGCTGTTCGCAGCAGTTCGATCGCCCCCGCCTGGTCGCCGGCGCGTTGTTTGATGCGCGCCAGCAGGGTCCTGGCAGCTGCATGATTGGGGTCAAGCGCCAGTACCGTTTGAAGATGCGATTCCGCCAAATCCGTCTGTCCATCGGCAAGCGCAAGGCGCCCGGCATGGAACGCCGTGGGGGCGTGCTGGGGGAATTGCTCAAGCAGGCGAGCCACTTCGGTTCGAGCGCTGGCGGCTGCGCCCTCGGCCTCCAGGCAAAGCACGCTCAGCACCGCCAGATCCGCCTCGTCCGGATGCTCGGCCAGCGCCTCATTGAGCTGCTCGCGAGCCTGAGCAAGCTCACCCGCCTGAAGCCGCTGACGAATTTCGACTATACGTTCCTGATGGTCTGACATAACTCTCCGATCAATCGTTTTTCGATCCAGCTTTCCATTCGCCAGTTTTCGATGAACCCGCAATGCCCGCCCTGCTCGAGCACCTCGACCGCCAGTTCGGGCAGGGTCGGGATCAGCTCGAAGTCCGACACCGGGATGATCGGGTCATCCGCGGCGGTGACAATGGTAGTGGGCACGCTCAGGCCGGTCAGGTAATCACCGGCGACGGAATAGCCTTCAAGGTAATCGTCCAGGCTGGCAAAGTCGGTTTCGTTCCTGACCAGCCAGTCGGTCTGTTCACGCAAATTCTTCAGGCGGAACCAGTCGTCCAGCCGATAAACATCCGGATAGAGCGACTGCTTGATTTTCAGCGAGCGCCGCCACTTGCGCACAAAGTAGTAATGATAAATCACCGGGCCGTTTTCGAGGGCATCCAGCACGTGCAGTGGCCGGATGACCGGGCTGACGGCAAAGGCCTGCTGCAGCGAAATGCCATGCCCGGGCGCATGGCGGGCCACCCGCAGGGTGAAATTGCCGCCCAGCGAAAAGCCGGCCAGGAAGACCGGCCCGTCGTGATGCTGCCCGGCCACCTGAGCGACCGCATCCAGCACTTCATCCAGCAGGCAGGAATGAAACAAACCAAGATTTAGATGGTGTGATTCGCCGTGATCTCGAAAATTAAGCCGAAAGGTGTCGAAACCGGCTTCATCCAGCGCCACGGCCGTCGACAACAAATAATTGGATTCGGCACTGCCTTCCCAGCCGTGGAGAAGGATGACCAATGGCCGAACACCGGCCATCGGTTGTTCGGTGCGAGTCGCATGGCCAAGAAGGCGGGTCCCGTCCCGAGCCTCCAGCACCTGCGAACGACTGCGCTGGAGGTAGCCCACAGCACGGCGCTGAACCCGCTTGCGGCGCATCGGGCCCGAGGTCAATACGGACTGGACATGCGCGTTGCCCAGCACCGGACCCGGCTCGAACGGAGGCCACGAATGGCCGGAAGATTCAGGCATGGTAATACTCATCAACAATATCCCGGGCCCGCCGGGCCAGATCACTGCGTCCGCCAGCCTGGCCACGCAGAGCAGATCCAATCAGCAATTGCCCCTCGCAAGCCGGTTGAGAGAGAAGACGAAAGAGATTGACAAAAAAGTCCTCGCCTTTGGAAAACACCACCGCATCATGCAGATCTTCGCCATCTCGGATATAACGCAAGGCAACCGGCACAACCGGCACCTGGACCCGGATGGCTGGCGCAAACAAACGGGCATGAAAGCGTCCCACGCCGGCCTCACCGCTAATGCCGGCCTCAGGAAAGATGCCGACCCGGTCGCCGCGCTTCAGCAGCGCGGCCATTCGACGACTGATACGTCGGCGTGATTCCTCGCTGCCGCGCTCGATGAAAAGCGTGCCCGCCAGGCTGGCCAACAGGCCAATCAGCGGCCAACCACGAATTTCGGCCTTGGCCACCAGCCACATTGGCCAAAGCGCGTGCAGGAGAACAATATCCATCCAGCTGATGTGATTGGCCACTACCAGATGAGGGCCGGCCGGCAAGCGCCCCCGGCAAAGCAGCCGGATACCAAATACCCGCAGCATGCCGCGAGCCCAAAGCTGATGGCTGTACTGGTGCAGCTCCATGCCGGCAATCGGCACATGCCGGAACGGCGGCAGGAAGGTCAGCAAGGTCAAGGGGATCCCGACAAGAACATGCAGCATGAGCAAAGGCAATCGCCACAACAGGCGCCACGACCAGGGCTTCGGTCGAACGTCGCGCGGCTCGGCATCAACGGTCATCAGACACCTCCCCGCAGCGCCAGCAGACAGTGAACTGCCCCTCGTGCTTTTCGCCACAGGCGCTGCACGTCCAGGCCGGCAAATCCCGGGCCTGGTCGGCGGCCTTGAGTACGCGTTCTGCATGATGGAACTGGCTCTCCGGCACCCACACCGAGGGCCGCGCGCCTTCGGCAAAGTAAATTTCGACCGCTGCGGCCCACAACTCCATGCTCTGGACCCGGGTGGAAATGCCCTCGGCTTCAAGCAAACCCCTGACAAAGCCAATCTCAGTCGGGTTGTCGGCGGTATGCAATCGTTTCCAGCCTTTCACGGAATACCAGCAGCGGGGGCATCAAGATAGCGCGCAAGGTTAGCATAGCTGGAATTTCCCGCTATCCGACCTTACCTATTCAAGCTACTGTCTCGTCCGCCGTCCTTCTTTCCGGAGCCTTGTCTTGTCCGCACCCGCCCCTGCCTCACACCGAATCGAACTCAGCAACAGCGGCCGCAGTTTCCAGGCCCGCCCCGGCGAAACCGTGCTGGATGCCGCACTTCGGCACGGTGTGGTTCTCCCTTACAGCTGCAAGAACGGTAGCTGCAAAAGCTGCCAGTGCCGGATTCTTGACGGCGAGGTGCGCTATCCGGGCAAGCCGCCGGAAGCGCTTGACATTGACGACATTGGCCGCGGCCTGGGGCTGAGCTGCCAGGCGGTTGCCAACAGCGACCTGGTGATCGACGCCCATGAAATCGAGCAGGTCGCTGACATCCCGGTTCGCACCCTGCCGGCCCGGGTGGAATCGCTGGAGAGATACACGTCGGAAGTGATGCGGCTGCGGCTGAAATTGCCAAGCGCGGCCCGACTGCAGTTCCTGGCCGGGCAATACATCGACATCCTGCTGCCGGGCGGCAAGCGACGGGCGTTTTCCATTGCCTCGGCGCCGTCCGAGGGTGAGTTCATCGAGTTGCACATCAAGCACGTCAGCGGCGGCGGCTTCACCAGCCACGTCTTCGACGGCATGGAAACGCGGGAAATCCTGCGCATCGAGGGTCCACTGGGGACTTTTTTCATCCGCCGAAATTCAGACCGTGCGCTGGTGCTGATGGGCGGCGGCACCGGCTTTGCTCCGCTCAAATCCATGATCGAGGAATTGATCGAAAGCGGTGACCCGCGCCCGGTGCACCTGTTCTGGGGCGTCCAGACCGAGCGCGATCTGTATGCCCGTCAACAAATCGAGGGCTGGATGGATCACCACCCTGCCCTGCGCTTTACCCCGGTACTGATTGACGCCGATGCCCAGTGGCAGGGCGAGCGCGGCTTTGTTCACGAAGCCGTGGTCCGCCAGGTCGACAACCTGGCCGAGCACGATGTGTACATGAGCGGCCCGCCGGCCATGGTCAAGGCCGGGCGCGATGCCTTCTTGCAGGCTGGCGTCAGCGAAGACCGGCTGTTCTACGACAGCTTCGATTTTGCGCCGGACGTGCCGAAAACCGCCTGATCAGCGGGGCGCTCTCGCCTTGACCAGTTCGATCAACGCCTGGCCGGGATCCGGCTGGCGCATGAAGGCTTCACCAATCAGGAAGGCACCGATTCCACCCTCCTGCAGCCGCTGAACGTCGTCGGTGGTGTGGATGCCGCTTTCAGAGATCACCAGCCGGTCACCCGGCACCATTGGCGCCAGCTTCAGCGTGGTATCAAGATCGGTCTTGAAACGATGCAGATCGCGGTTGTTGATGCCGACCAGGTCACCGGGTACGGCCAGGGCGCGGGTCATCTCGTCCTCGTCATGCACTTCCACCAGCACCGACAGCCCCAACTCCCGTCCCAGACCGGCCAGTTCGGCCAGCTGGTCGTCGTTCAGTGCCGCCACGATCAGCAGCAGCGCGTCGGCGCCAATGGCGCGGGTTTCAATCACCTGCCAGGGGTCGATGATGAAATCCTTGCGCAGCACCGGCAGACGGCAGGCCTTGCGCGCCTCGACCAGAAACGCGGTCTGGCCGCCAAAAAAACCCTCGTCGGTGAGCACCGACAGGCAGGTGGCACCGCCGGCCTCGTAGCTGCGGGCAATCGCCTCGGGGTCAAAATCGGCACGGATGATGCCGGCCGACGGTGAGGCACGCTTGACCTCGGCGATGACCGCATCCTGGGTGGCGGCGGCCCGGGTCTTGAGTTCGCCGGCAAAGTCGCGCGTGGGCGGCAGGTCGGCGACGATGGCCTTGAGTTCGGTCAGGCTGCGATCAGCGCGGCGCCGCGCGACTTCATCGCGCTTGGCATCGAGGATGGTCTTGAGAATATCGGCACTCACAGGGTCTGGCTCCGTTGGGCATAGCGTTGCAGGCGGGAAAGCGCGGCGCCAGTAGCAAGAATGTCGCGGGCGCGGGCAACGCCATCGCCCAGCGTGCCGGCCTTGCCCGAGACGTAAATGGCCGCGCCGGCATTCAGGGCAATCATGGCGTGGCCTGAACCGGGCCGGCCACCCAGCACGGCCTCGATAATGGCCAGGCTGGCCGCGGCATCGGCCACGGCCAGGTCGGCCAGGCTGTCGACCTTGAGATCGAAATCGGCAGGATCCAGTTCGAATTCAGTCACTTCGCCGTCGCGAAGCTCGGCCACCAGGGTCGGCGCGGCCGCCGAAATCTCGTCAAGCCCGTCGCGACTGTGCACGACCAGCACGTGACGGCTTCCAAGCCGGGCCATGACCTCGGCCATCGGCCGCACCAGCTCGGCCGAAAACACCCCCAGCACCTGGTTGGGTGCCAGGGCCGGGTTGGTCAGCGGCCCCAGCAGGTTGAACAGGGTGCGAAGGCCCAGCGCCTTGCGCGGCCCAATCGCGTGTTTCATGGCCGCGTGGTGCTGCGGGGCGAACAAGAAGCCCACGCCCAGTTCGTCGATCAACTGGGCCACCTGCGCGGGTGCCAGGTCCAGGCGGCAGCCGGCAGCTTCCAGCACGTCGGCCGCGCCGGACTTGCTCGACACCGAGCGGTTGCCGTGCTTGGCCACGCGAACGCCTGCCTCAGCCGCGACGAAGGCCGATGCCGTTGATACGTTGAACAAGGAGGCACCATCGCCGCCCGTGCCAACGATATCGGTCAGGCCATTGCGGTCGATGTCGACCCGGGCAGCCACGCTTCGCATTACTTCGGCGGCCGCCGCGATCTCGGCCGGCGTTTCGCCTTTCAGCCGCAAGGCCATCAAAAACGCGCCAATCTGGGCCGGGTCGGCCTGGCCGGCCATGATCTCTTCCATCGCCGCGCGCATTTGCTCGGGCGACAGATCCTGGCCCTCGGCCAGCTCGAACAGGGCTGCTTGGGTTTTGCTCATAGCGTGTCCAGAAAGTTCTTCAGCAGCGCGTGGCCGTGCTGGGTCAGGATGGATTCGGGGTGGAACTGCACGCCTTCGATGGGCAGGCTTCGGTGCCGGAAGCCCATGATTTCATCGCGCTGGCCATCACGTTCGGTCCAGGCGGTTTCTTCCAGGCAATCGGGCAGGCTGTCGCGCTCGACGACCAGCGAGTGGTAGCGGGTTGCCTCGAAGGGATTGCTCAGCCCGCGAAACACGCCCTTATCCACATGAAACATCGGCGAGACCTTGCCGTGCATCACTTCCCGGGCGCGCACCACCTTGCCGCCAAACACCTGGCCAATGGTCTGATGACCCAGGCACACGCCCAGCATCGGGTAGAAACCGGCCAGCTGCTCGACCACGGCCAGGCAGATGCCGGCCTCATTGGGCGTGCAGGGGCCCGGCGAGAGCACGATGCCGGCCGGGTTGATCCGGCGAATGCCGTCGATGTCGATGGCATCGTTGCGGTGAGTCACGACCTCGGCTCCCAATTCACCCAGGTACTGGACCAGGTTGTAGGTAAACGAGTCGTAGTTGTCGATCATCAGCACCTTCACTGGTGCAATCCTCCGCTGGCTTCGGCCACGGCGCGGATCAGCGCGCGGCCCTTGTTGAGCGTTTCTTCCCATTCGCGATCGGGGTCGGAATCGGCGACGATGCCGGCGCCGGCCTGGACGTGCAGCGTGCCGGATCGCACTAGCGCGGTTCGAATGGCAATGGCCAGGTCGGCCTCGCCAAACCAGTCCAGGTAGCCCACCGCACCGGCGTAGACGCCGCGCCGTACCGGCTCGAGCTCGGCGATGATTTCCATGGCGCGCACCTTGGGCGCGCCCGACAGCGTGCCGGCCGGAAAGGTCGCCCGCAGCACGTCGATCGCGTCCCGACCACCAGCAATGCGACCGTGCACTTCAGACACCAGGTGCATGACGTGGCTGTAGCGCTCGATCACCATCTGGTCGGTCAGCTGGACACTGCCGGTTTCGGCGATGCGTCCGATGTCGTTGCGACCCAGGTCGATCAGCATCAGGTGTTCGGCCAGTTCTTTCGGATCGGCCTTCAATTCGGCTTCCAGGGCACGATCTTCCTCGGCGGTCTTGCCGCGCGGTCGGGTGCCGGCAATCGGGCGAACCATCGCCTCGCCGCCCTGCACGCGGACCAGCACTTCCGGCGACGCGCCAACGACCTGGTAATCGCCAAAATCGAAGAAGTACATATAGGGCGAAGGGTTCAGGCTTCGCAGCGCTCGATAGACATCCAGCGGGCGGGCCGCCAGCTCGACGCTCATGCGCTGCGACAGAACCACCTGCATCACGTCGCCGGCCAGGATGTACTCGCGGACCCGCTCCACGGCGGCCTTGAAGTCGTCCTGGCTGAAGCCGTAGCGGTAATCGCTTTCGGCCGGCACCGGCAAGTCAACCGGCGGCGGGTAGCCCGGCGAGCCGCAGCGCAACCGATGGCTGAGCTGATTCAGGCGACGCTGGCCCTCGTCCCAGGCATCGGGGCGGCGCGGGTCGACGTTGACAATCAGGTTCAGCCGACCGGCCAGGTTGTCGAACACGGCCAGTTCTTCGGCTTCCAGCAAAAGGATTTCCGGCACGTCCAGCTCATCGGGCTTGTCGCTGAAATCCAGCCGGTCTTCAACCAGCGCGACGGTTTCGTAGCCGAAGTAACCCACCAGTCCGCCGGCAAAGCCAGGCAGGTCCGGCAGCCGGGGCGACTGGGTCTGGCGAACGACATCGGCAATCACGTCCAGTGGGTTGGCGTCATCAAACCGCTCGACCACCTGGCCATAGTCCAATTTTTCGACGGTGCGGCCACTGGCCCGCCAGGCACGGCGGCAGGGCAAGCCGATGATCGAATAGCGGCCCCAATTCTCGCCGCCCTGAACCGACTCGAGCAGGAAGCCGTTGGGGCCGTCGACCAGTTTCAGGTAGACCGACAGCGGCGTATCCAGGTCAGCCGCGATGGACCGCCAGACCGGAATGCGGTGATGGCCCTGACTGGCCAGTTGTTGGAAACGGGCAAAATCCACGGCAGCGCTTCGGAAAAGATGAGCCGCTATTGTATGCGTGACCGGTCAACAAAGGGGCTCCTGATTACGCACATAACTCAGCCATTGATGCTAACCCCGAGAATTCAGGGGGCGGGAGGCGGGAGGCAGGCGGCGAGCGGTGCCGGCTGCTGGCGAGCGCTGGCGCTATCCGGCAGCGTCAATTCTGCAGGTTTAAGGGAGCTTGGGTGCCAGTGAATGCCATTGAGGCTACTGATGGTGCTTTGGTTTCTGGCTGGGTCCCGGGCGCCTGAAACGGCTGAAACACCGTACCCGCCTCCGCGCGCCAGTGCTCGCCATCAGCCAACACCACTCCCCGCTGAGGGTTTGGAGGAAAGGGCGGGCTTTACCTCCCTGCGATCTCTCAAGCTGCTGCATCCGGTGGGGTTAGGTGCTTCGGGCCGGCCGGGGCGCGGACGCTTCCCGGTAACTCTCAGCATCCATCCGTTTGATTGGTGCTCAAGGAAGTCGTGAATCCGTGCGTTCTTTTCGGTGTGATCTCGAGGTCACCCAGCTCCCGAGAACCTTCACCTGGCAAGCTAGCCGAACGCCCCTGCCGGCCCGAAGCACCTGGCGCCACCGGATGCTCTGAGCCCTCTACAGCATCAAGTCCCGAGCTGGTTCTCAGCCACCGCAATGGCTGAGCCAAAGGCCTAATCAGGAAGGGGCTTGAGACGTTCAGCCATTGCCGCGCAGTTGTTGAATGACCTGGGCGTAGTCGTCGGCGCCAAAAATCGCCGAACCGGCGACCAGGGTATCGGCACCGGCCTCGATCACGTCGGCCGCATTGTTGGGCTTGACGCCGCCGTCCACCTCCAGGCGAATGGCCCGGCCCGACTGGTCGATGATCTGGCGCGCCCGGCGCAGCTTGTCCAGCGCCGACGGAATGAAGGCCTGGCCACCAAACCCCGGGTTGACCGACATGATCAGCACCAGGTCAACCTTGTCGATGACCCAGTCGAGCACGTCCAGCGGAGTGGCCGGGTTGAACACCAGGCCGGCCTGGCAGCCGCACTCGCGAATCAGCCCCAGGGTGCGGTCGACGTGTTTGGTGGTTTCGGGGTGCACGCTGATCACGCTGGCCCCGGCCTTGGCGAAGTCGGGAATGATCCGGTCAACCGGCTCGACCATCAGGTGCACATCGATTGGCGCGGTAATGCCGTAGTCGCGCAGCGCCTGGCACACCAGCGGGCCGATGGTCAGATTGGGCACATAGTGGTTGTCCATCACGTCGAAATGCACCCAGTCGGCACCGGCATCCAGCACGGCCTGGGTGTCGTCGCCGAGGCGAGCGAAGTCAGCGGAGAGAATCGAAGGCGCAATCACCAGCGGCTGTTTCATGAGGGTTGTCCGGCTTATAATTCAGGAGAACTTTCATTGTACCCGCTGCCGTGAGCCACTATCCCGTCCCACCGCTTGATCGCCTGCACCAGGGCAAGGTCCGCGACATCTATGCCGTTGACGATGAGCGCCTGCTGATTGTGGCTTCGGACCGGCTGTCGGCCTTCGACGTCATCCTGCCCGACCCGATTCCCGGCAAGGGCGAAATCCTGACCCGCATCTCAAATTTCTGGTTCGAGCGTTTCGGCGACCAGATCCGCAACCACCTGTGCTGCCTGGACCCGTCCAGCGAGCTGGTCGAGATTGTCGGCAATGCCGAGCTGGCCGCCCAACTGGCACCACGCAGCATGCTGGTCAGACGCCTCAGGCCGCTGCCGGTCGAAGCGATCGTGCGCGGCTACCTGGCCGGCTCGGGCTGGAAGGATTACCAGGCCACCGGCGCGATTTGCGGCGTTCGGTTGCCAGCCGGCCTGTCACAGGCCGAGGCCCTGCCCGAGCCCATTTTCACGCCGTCCACCAAGGCCCGGGTCGGCGACCACGACGAAAACATTCCTTTCGAGCAGATGCGCGAGATGATTGGTGACGAGCTAGCCATTCAGGTGCGCGACAGCTCGCTGGCAATTTATCGCCGGGCAGCCGCCTATGCCCGCGAGCGGGGCATCATCATTGCCGACACCAAGTTTGAATTCGGTACCGACCGCGAAGGCCGGCTATACCTGATTGACGAGGTACTGACCCCCGACAGTTCGCGCTTCTGGCCGGTCGATGAGTGGCAGTTGGGCATCAGCCCGCCCAGCTTCGACAAGCAGTTCGTGCGCGACTACCTGGAAACCCTTGACTGGGACAAGACCGCGCCGGGACCCAATCTACCCCAAACAATCATTGATCAGACCCGAACCCGATACGAGGAGGCCGGCCGTCGCTTGCTCGCCCAATGAGGCGGCAACGACAGCCGGGTTCTACAATGCTGGCCAGTCGAGGAGGATATCCAGATGAGCTTCAATACCGCGCCCGGCAAACGAAACGTGGCCGGAAAACCGGCCAACACCGAGCGCGTTTATCAGGTGCAGCGCGGCGATCTGCCCCTGAGTTGCCCAACGCCGGACATGGCGCTGTGGAATTCCCACCCTCGGGTCTATCTTCCCATCGAAAAAACCGGTCGCGCCCAGTGCCCTTACTGCGGTGCGAACTACGAACTGGTCGACTAAACGCTGTCTTATGAGCGCGGTCACCGCAGGACCTTCCGGTGATCGCTTGACCAAGCTGATCGGGCTGATTCTGGCCACTGGCCTGGCGCTCGGTTTGTGGGTACCAGGCATCCTGGCCGCCAGCTATGGATTGCTCGGCCTGATCGGGCTGGCACAACTCATCGCCCGGCCCTCCTCCCTGAGCGACCTGGCCCTGCTTGAGCGCCTGTTCCTGGCAGCGATTGGGGCCTGGATAACGCTTTGGCTATCGGCCTGGGCACTGAACGGTTTCTCCGATGCGGGCCGAGACGGGCTTGGCCGGCTCTTGCGCCTGCTGCCGATCTTTTTCATTCTGCCGCTCATGCACCAACGTCCTTGCCTGGCAAGCTGGTGGTGGCACGGCCTGATGCTGGGTGCCGGCACGGCGGGGTTCTATGCACTCTGGTTCTGGTTCAGCGGTCAACAGGGCGACTACGGCAGCCGCGTCGACGGGGTAACCAACCCGATTTACTTCGGCAGCCTTTGCCTGGCGTTTGCCATGATGCTGCTCGGCCGGTTTTTCATTTCGAACCAGGCGCCGCTTTCGCAACGACTCATCCTGGTCATTTGCATCACACTGGCACTGGCGGCGACGGCCCTGTCGGGCGTTCGCGGGGCCTGGCTTTCCTTTCCCCTGCTGGCCTTGATTCTGATGTCCCTGTCACGCCGTCGCTCAGCACTGGTGGCCGGCAGTCTTCGGCCGTTGTGGCTACTGGGCATCGTTGCGACCGGCGGCGTATTGTTGATCTGGCTGCTCAATGGCCGCGTCAGCGAGACCGTCGACGACCTGGCCATCCTGGCCCGGGAAGGCCATTCGAGTGGCGCCATCGGCTTGCGCCTAGCCATGTGGCAAGTTGCCATCGACACCTGGTGGCAACAGGCCTGGCTGGGCTCCGGGCCCGGGGGCTTCCGGGAGCAGCTTCTGGTCCAGATCGAGCAGGGACACCTGGCCCACAACGACTTTGCCCACTTTCGCCACCCCCATAACCAGTACCTCTCGGCGCTTTACATTGCCGGCGTGCCGGGATTGTTTGCGGTTGCCTTGATGATTCTGCTGCCCATGCTTCATCTGCTATCACCTCGGTTTCACCGTCAGCCTGAACAAGCCGCTCTGGCCTGGAGCGGCCTTGCCGCACTGGCCGTCCTCGGCGTGATGGCCGCCAGCGAATCCCTGTTCGAGCGAAACCTGGGAATAGTGAGCTTTGGCTTGCTGGTGTCGGCATCACTGGGTTTGAGCGCGACAAACGCCGCCAAACCCTCTCAAGTCTGAAGGCGATCAAGCAACCAGGATGCCGCCTGGTCGGCCGCATTGCGAAGTCCAGCGGCCTTGATTGATGCGGTCAACTGTTGTCTCAATCCCTCATCCCGATAGAGACGGATGGCTGCCTCAGCCAGCGCTGCCGGCTCCGGACTGGCGGTCGTCACCAGTGACTGCTCGCAAAGCCGCCGAATTCGACCCGGCTGATCGCTTCCTCCCGCTGGCACCATTACCGCAGGCAAGGCCTCGGCCAACACCTGAGAACTGAGCATGTATCCAGCGCCGGTCACCGCCAACAGGGAGCGACCCAGCAGCCACTGCAGACCTCGGGTGGGCAACGCTGACAGCACCGTGATCTGCTCGCTGCCGACCATCGGTTCGGCATACTGCGGCCCCGTTACCAGAACCGATGGCAGGCCCGTCTGCTGGCTGAATTGTGCGGCTGCATCTCGCAGAATGTCCGGCAAGGGCCGACCCTCATGACAGTAGCCACCGCCGCCAGCAACAAACGCAGCGAAGCGCGGCGGCAAGACGATGCCGGGATCCTGTGCCGTCGGCGCAATCAGGCGCACCGGCAAGTAGTCACAGTGGACCAGCCAGCCCGGGCTTATCCGGGCCAGCCAGGGGCGACGAAAATCACCCGGGTCGCAGTCGGCCAGAAGATGCCCGTTCAGCCAGGGCAGTACGCGCGGCGAGAATCCACGCCGATGTTTGCCGGGGCGGTTGCTGATCCAGACAACCCGACCACCCTGCCGGCGAACCTGGCGAAAGTGGCGCGCCCGGCCGCTGCAATCGAAGGCCACCAGATCGGGTTTCAGGCGGGCCAGCCAGTCGGCCACCTCAGCGCAGGCCCGGGCGGGTGTTTCGCTGATCGCGTGGGGCGTCAGGGCGGAGTCCGTTTCCACGCTGGCCTTGCGGTGAAGCAGAACATGACACTCCAGCGCCAGCCCGCGGCGCTCGGCCTCGACCAGTGCAGCCCGGGCCAGGTTCAGGCAACGATAGTATTCGCCCGACCCGCGCGGCCCGCTGGCCGGCACGAACAACAACCGCTGGCTCATGCCGGCGTCTGCCGGTAACGATCAGCCACGCCAGGCGGCGCCGACTTGAATCGACGATGCAGCCACCAGTACTGCGCGGGTGAACGACGAATCTGGCGCTCGAGAAATCGATTGAAAGCGCCCAGGCTCTCAATCGCGGGGGC
The DNA here is from genome assembly GCA_003567685.1 of Gammaproteobacteria bacterium. Classification (GTDB taxonomy): domain Bacteria; phylum Pseudomonadota; class Gammaproteobacteria; order Xanthomonadales; family Wenzhouxiangellaceae; genus Wenzhouxiangella. The sequence goes on along the minus strand of PWYW01000099.1, from coordinate 49,755 downwards.
ATCGGCAAAGTCGGGCAATTCTGCTTCGACATGAACTTCGACACGGCGATCAGCCAGGCACTGCAGCGGGTACATCGGGACGACCGCCGCCCGACCCAGGCGGGCCAGCTCGATGATCCCCCGGGCCGTGGCCACCGGCTGGCCAAAAAACGGCACGAACTCGCTGCGATCGGGACCGAAGTCCTGATCCGGGGCGTACCAGAGAATGCCGCCGGCACGCAGATGCTTGACCATGGCGCGCAAATCATGGCGCGGAATCATGCGGCGGGCATAGCGCTCGCGACCCCGGTTCTGAAAAGCGTCCAGCACCGGGTTTCGCAGCGGCCGGTAAATCCCGCAGGCCTCGACGCGCTCACCAAACAACCGCGCGCCGAGTTCAAGACAAGTGGCGTGACCGGTAATGAGCAATACGCCGCGGCCGCCGGCCCGGGCCGCCTCGACGTATTCCATCCCGATGACCTCACCAAATGATTCATCCAGCCGACCGGGGCGACACCAGGCCTGGGCAATGTCGGCAACGCTTTCCGCCAACAGGCGAAAATGAAGACGCAAGGTTTGCTCGAGCCGGGCCGATGTCCAGTCCGGGAAACACAGGGCCAGATTACGGCGGGCAATGGCCACCCGCCTCGTCATGAGCCAGCGCATGGGGCCTGCCAGCCCGCCCGTCAGCGCGCGCGCCGCACCCGGCGGCAAACGCCCAAGTCCGCGCACCGGCACCAGCCCCGCCCGTGTCATTCCATTTCGCAGTCGGCTCATGACGCCATTATCCGGGATTGTGCCGTCGCGAGTTACACTGCCGACATGCCGCTTGCCTACCGCTCGCTCTATCGTCTGCTTTTGGCCCTGGCCACGCCCTTCGGGCTTCGCCTGCTGCACCGACAGGAGAGCGATTTTCCCGCGGTCGCGGGCCGCCGGGGCGAACGCCTGGGGCAAATCGGCTCGCCACCGACCGGTGCCATCTGGCTGCACTGCGCGTCAGTCGGCGAAGTGAACGCCGCGCTGCCCCTGATCGAAGCCATGCTGAAACGCGCGAACCCACCGTCGATCCTGCTCAGCACGGTCACCTTGAGCGGCGCCAACCATGCTCGCCAGCGGCTCGGCGACCGAGTCGAACACCGGCTGGCCCCGATCGATCGACCGGCCGCCGTCAACGCCTGGCTGGACCGCAGCCAGCCAATACTGGCCCTGTTCATGGAAACCGAGCTTTGGCCGGAAACATTTCGGGCGCTGAAGGCCCGCCAGATTCCCCTGGCACTGGTCAATGCCCGGCTCAGCCAGAAAGGCCTGACCCGAAGTCGACTGGTCCGGCCGTTGTTCCGCGAGGCGCTGAGCGCAGTGTCATTTGCCCTGGTCCAAAGCGACGACGATGCGCAGCGATTCGGGGATCTCGGGCTGGATCGGGCAAAAATCGAGGTGGTCGGCAATCTCAAGTTCGATCTGATGCTGCCCGCCGACCTGCCCGAACGCACCCGATTGCTGCAACAGCGTATCGGTCAACGCCCCTGCTGGGTAGCCGGCAGCACCCGCCCTGGCGAGGAAACCCTCGTGCTGGAGGCGCATCGTCAACTGCTGGCCAGGTATCCCGACGCGCTGCTGTTACTGGCGCCACGGCATCCGGAACGGCGCGGCGAGATTCTCGACTTGATCCGAAAGGCCAGGCTGAGCGGATGCCTGTTTGACCAGACGCTCACAGCCGAACACTCTGTGCTTCTGGTCGATACGCTGGGGGAATTGATGGCCTGTTACGGCAACTGCCGCGTAGCACTGGTCGGGGGCAGCCTGGTCGACATTGGGGGACACAACCTGCTGGAACCCGCGGCCCTGGGCAAGCCGGTGATGGCCGGGCCGTGGCTGCACAACCAGTCGGCCAGCGCGCAGGCCCTGACCGATGCCGGTGCGCTGATCAACGTGACCGACAGCGCGTCCATCGAGCAGGCCGTCAGGCGTTGCCTGGACGACCCCGAACACGCCGACAATCTGGGGCAGGCAGCCCGACGGGTGGTGGATTCAGGGCGTGGCAGCCTGGCCCGCACCCTGGAAAGGCTTAGCGCAACAGTCCATTGACCCGAACCAGGTCCTCTTCCTCAAGCTGACCGGCCGCCTGGGCCAGCCGAAGCTGATTGAGAATGAACTGGTGACGAGCCTGAGAGAAATCGCGCTCGGCCTGGAAGAAGCGCTGCTCGGACTGCAGCACATCGACGATGGTTCGAGTGCCAACCTCAAAGCCGGCGTTGGTCGCTTCCAGTGCGCTTTCGGCTGATACCAGCGCCTGGCGGCGGGCCTCCACTTCGCGAGCGCCAGCAACAATCGCGCGGTAAGCGTTTTCGGTCTGGCGAATGACCCGGCGCTCGACCTGGTCGAGCTGTTCGTCAGCGGCGCTCAACAGCAGACCGGCCTGGCGACTCCGGGACTGGACTGCGAAGCCCTGGAAAATCGGCACGTTCAGTGTCAGGTTGACGTTCCAGCCCTTGTTGACCAACTCCGAAGAAACCAGGGGCTCCTGGGTGATCGGGTCGCGCCCGATGGCCTCGTTGTTCACGTTGCGGCTGTAGCCACCGGTCAGGTTCAAACTGGGCAGGTAGCCGGCCCGCGCAATGCGCAGGTCGGCGTCGGCGATGTCAAGCTGGCCGCGCTGCTGGCGAATTTGCGGACTGTGATCCAGTGCCAGGTCAATCCACTCGTCTGCGCTCAGCGGCGTTGGCACGTCCAACGGCACGTCGTCGATCAGGCGAGAGTAGTCATCGAACAGCGTGCCGGCGATTTCACGCAGGGCCTCGCGGGCATCTTCAAGCGCGTTTTCACTCAGGATGACGCGAGCCTGGGCCGCGTCGAACACGGCACGGGCCTCATGTACGTCGGTGACGGCAGCCAGGCCCACTTCAAAACGCTGCTCGGCCTGCTCGAACTGTCGCCGCAGCGCGGTTTCTTCCGCCTGGGCGAATCGAACCGAATCCAGTGCCGTCAGCACGTCGAAGTAGCGCTCGCTGACGCGCAGGAGAAATGCCTGCCAGGCCTCGGCATACTGGGCGTCGGCGGCCATCAGTTCAGCCCGTGCGCGCGACAGCCGCCCGTAGTTGGCATGGTCGTAAATCGACTGGGTCAATTGAACGCTGTAGCTTTCGGTATCAACATCGGTTGAGCCGCGTGAGACACCATCAAACCGTGTGCTGGAGCTGCCGATCTGGCGACCAACCTGGGCATTGACCGATGGCAGTAACTGGGCACGAGCCTGAATGGGAATCTCACCCGCCGCAGCCAGGCGCTGCTCCGCGGCGCGCAACTCGGCATCGTTGGCCTGGGCCAATTCGTAGACGCCCATCAAATCGACGGCGTGAACGGTAGGGATCAGGCCCAGGGCAGCGGCGACAATCCAGAGCTTGGTCTTGGTCATGACAGGATTCCAGCTAAAAATCAAAAGTGGGAAGATCTTCGCCGCCGCGGAGGCGCGGCAGGTCGGTTTCAAACAGGCTTTCGACATGCCAGCGACCGCCAGCCAGGCGAGTCAGGCAAACCGCTTCCATGGCAGGTGACCGGCCGCGAACCGCGAAGAGACGCCCACCCTCGGCAACGGCCGACAGCAGGGTATCCGGCACGTCGGGAACAGATGCGGTGAGCACCACGACGTCAAAGGCCCGTTGGGGCAGCGCCGTATCGAGGGCATCAGCACAGTCGATATCGATTGCCGAAAAGCCGCTTCGGTCAAGTCGAGCACGTGCGGATTCGGCCAGGCTGGCCTGGATTTCCAAGCTCTTGACCTGGCCGCCCAGGGCCGCCAGACAGGCGGCGAGGAAACCCGAACCGGTACCGATTTCCAGCACTTGCTCACCGGGCTCTATTGACAGCGACTGCAGCAGACGCCCTTCCTCGAGCGGTTTCATCATCACCTCGCCCTCGCCAATCGGCAGGCGCAAGTCGGCAAAGGCCATCTTGCGGTAGCGGCTCGGCACGAAATCTTCGCGCGGCACCGAACGCAAAACATCCAGAACTCGCTGATCGAGCACTTCCCAGGTTCTTACCTGCTGCTCCACCATGTTGAAACGGGCTTGTTCAAGGTTCAGCGACATGCGGCCTCTTTAAGGGATACGCGTACGGTCAAACGAAAGCAAGGATAGTGTACCGGCCTTGGGCCGCTGTGAACCGTGCCACAGGTCATGCCGCCAGGCGTCGGACTCGCGCCCCGAGCTGGCGAAGTTTCTCTTCAATGTTTTCGTAACCCCGGTCAATGTGATAGACCCGGTCAACGATGGTGTCGCCTTCGGCCACCAGCCCCGCCAGCACCAGCCCGGCCGACGCTCGAAGGTCCGTGGCCATGAGTGGAGCGCCGGTCAAACGCTCGACGCCGCGGATGATGACGGTATTGCCTTCAATCAGGAGGTTGGCACCCAGGCGCTGAAGCTCCAGCACATGCATGAAACGGTTTTCGAACACGTTTTCCCGAACCACGCCGGTGCCGTCGGCAATGGCGTTCAGGGCCGTGAATTGCGCCTGCATATCGGTCGGGAAACCCGGGTATGGCGCCGTGGTGATGTCCACCGCGCGTGGGCGACGCCCCTGCATGTCCAGCTCGATCCAGTCCTCACCCGTGGTGATGACCGCCCCGGCATCCCGGAGTTTGCCCAGCACGGCGTCCAGCGTATCCGGACGGACGTTGTCGGTTCGCACACGACCGCCCGTCATCGCGGCAGCAACCAGGAACGTGCCTGCCTCGATCCGGTCGGGAATGACCGTATAGTCGAACCCGTCGAGACGCTCACGCCCCTCGACGACGATCGTGTTGCTGCCGTGTCCGCGAATTCTTGCCCCCATGCTGATCAGGCATTCGGCCAGGTCGACCACTTCCGGCTCCTGGGCGGCATTTTCAATCACCGTGGTGCCCTCGGCCAGGGTGGCGGCCATCAGGATGTTCTCGGTACCGGTTACGGTCACCGTATCCAGCACGACGCGCGCGCCCTTCAAACGCTTGGCCCGCGCCTTGATGTAGCCGCCCTCAACCGTGATGTCGGCGCCCATGGCCGACAGGCCGGCCAGGTGGAGATCCACTGGCCGCGCGCCGATGGCACAGCCGCCCGGCAAGGAGACCTGGGCCTCGCCGCTTCTGGCCAATAAAGGCCCCAGCACGAGGATGGAGGCGCGCATGGTCTTGACCAGATCATAAGGAGCGACCTGGGTGTGCAAGCCCGAGGCATCCAGGCCGACCGCGCAGCGATCTCCCACTGACACCAACACGCCCATGCGACCCAGCAGTTCGATCGAGGTTGTCACGTCCTTCAGATGTGGAACGCCATGAAGCTGGCAAGGTTGGTCAGTGAGCAGCGATGCCATCAATATGGGCAACACCGCATTCTTGGCCCCGGAAATTTCTACCGTTCCGTTAAGCGGGACACCGCCGGTAATCTGGATACGTGCCATCAGCGGCTAGGCTCCCTTGAGCAATGTAGAGAAAGACTGCAAGTCAGTCATCGACCTCGTCCGGGGCTTTCAGTTCAAGCGTAAGTGCGTGAATTTCTCGGCCCAGCGACGGTCCGATGGCGTCATGGACCCGCCGATGGCGGTCCAGACGACCCAGCCCCGAAAAGTCGGCACTGACGATTCGCGCGCTGTAATGCACGTTGTCGTCCGACATCACCCGCACACTCGCGCCGGGCATTGCCTGTAAAATCAGGGATTCGATTTCCGATGGATTCATGATGGTCTTGGTGTCTGTGATCAAAACGAACGTCCCGGCCCTCGCCAGCGGCCTGGCGCTTGATGCAGGGTCAGACGATCAACTCGGTCCGCTAGTTTAGCGCAGACCGCCTGGCCTGGCGGCCCCCGTCCCCGGTATTCGAGTGATGTCCTCCACCCTGTTTATTGCCCTCCTGGAACTAACCGCCGGCTTCGTGCTGCTGATCTGGGCGGCTGGTCGGCTGGTAACGGGCGCATCGGCTCTGGCCCGCAACCTGGGCGTGCCGCCACTGCTGGTCGGCCTGACCATCGTCGGCTTCGGCACCTCGGCACCGGAAATGCTGGTGTCGGCCATGGCCTCGGTCCGCGGCAACCCGTCACTGGCCATCGGCAACGCGATCGGATCGAATATTGCCAACGTTGGCCTGATCCTTGGCCTGACCGCGCTGATCTACCCGCTGCGGGTGGAGAAACTCACCATGAAGCGCGAGTTTCCGATCCTCGGCATCATCATGTTGCTGACCCTGGCGGTGATGTGGAATTTTTCCCTCAGTCGCCTGGATGGCCTGCTGATGGCTGGCGGTCTTGCCGCCCTGGTCGGTGGCATGGTGTACGTGGGGCTGCGCAACGGCCGAAAAGATCCGATGGCGGCCAGCCTGAGCGACGAAGTACCCGATGACATGAGCACCCGGGCGGCCACCATCTGGACCCTGCTGGGTCTGGTCATGCTGCCGCTGAGCGCACACGTGCTGGTCAACGGCGCGGTCACCCTGGCCACCGTGGTCGGCGTGTCCGAAGCGGTGATCGGCCTGACCATCATCGCCCTCGGCACCAGCCTCCCCGAACTGGCCGCCGCAGCCGCCTGCGCGCTGAAAAAGGAAGACGACCTGGCGATTGGCAACATCCTGGGCTCGAACATGTTCAACCTGCTCGGCGTGCTGGGCATTGCCGCGCTGATTCACCCGATGACCATCGAGACCATCCTGCTGCACCGGGACGTGACGGTCATGTTCGTTTTGACGATTGGCTTGTTTGTTCTCGCCTGGCGGCGTCGCGGGCACGGCTTGATCAACCGGCCAACCGCGCTGCTGTTGCTGCTCTCCTACCTGGTGTATCAAACTGCCGTCATCCACCAGGCCGTGGCAGGATAGTAAGCCCATGACAACGCAACCCATCAATACCGAACGGCTCCGCCAGGCAGCCATCGAAGTCCTGCAGACCGAGGCGCGCGCCATCGATGACCTGGTTCAGCGAATCGATGACGCCTTTGTTGCCGCCTGCCAGCGCATGCTTGATTGCCAGGGCCACTTGATCGTCACCGGCATGGGCAAGTCCGGGCATATCGGCAACAAGATTGCCGCCACCCTGGCCTCGACCGGCACCCCGGCCTTTTTCGTTCATCCGGCCGAGGCCAGCCACGGCGATCTGGGCATGATCAAGCGCGATGACCTGCTGCTGGCCCTGTCGAACTCCGGTGAAACCGAAGAGCTGCTTCGCCTGCTGCCGGTAATCAAGCGCTCAGGGATCGGCCTGATTGCCATGACCGGCCGACCGGATTCCACCCTGGCCCGGCATGCCGATATTCACCTGGACACCAGCGTTGACCAGGAAGCCTGCCCGCTGGGCCTGGCGCCCACCGCCTCGACCTCGGCCCAGCTCGCCCTGGGTGATGCGCTGGCCGTGGCCCTGCTCGACGCCCGCGGCTTTACCGCCGAGGACTTTGCCCGATCGCACCCCGGCGGCAAATTGGGCCGGCGCCTGCTGGTGACAATTGCCGATGTCATGCACAGCGGCGAGACCCTGCCGAAAGTCGGCCACCGGGCCAACCTGGCCGAAGCGATTTTCGAAATGACCCGTTCGCGGCTGGGCTTTTGCGCCGTGGTGGACGAGGCTGGAGCCCTGACCGGCGTGGTCACCGACGGCGACTTGCGTCGCCATATCGGCGAGCTGGACGATATTCGCCAGGTGCCGGTCGAGCGCATCATGACCCGTTCGCCGCGCACCATCCTGCCCACCGCGCTGGCCGCCGAGGCCGTCGAGATCATGCAGCATCACCGCATCAGCGGCCTGCTGGTGGTCGACGCCCAGGGCCAACTGGCCGGCGCGCTGAACTTCCAGGACCTATTGCAGGCAGGCGTGGTATGAACACCGACAACATCCCCGATTCACTCCTTTCCCAAGCCCGTGGCGTTCGCCTGGCCGTGTTTGACGTCGACGGCGTGATGACCGATGGCCGACTGCACTACTCCGAGGCCGGTGTCGAGAGCAAAGCGTTCCACAGCCGCGACGGACTGGGCTTGAAGGGCCTGATGAGCCAGGGGATTGTCGTGGCCGTGATCACTGCCCGCCAGTCTGAACTGGTCGCCCGGCGCATGACAGAGCTGGGCATCAACGACCTCATTCAGGGCTGCCGACGCAAGGACGAAGCCCTGGCCGACCTGCTCGAACGCCACCAACTGAGCGCCAGCCAGGCGGCCTACACCGGCGATGACCTGCTCGACTGGCCGGCCATGGGCCAGTGTGGTGCCAAGTTTGCACCCGCCGATGCCAACGGCTGGATACGCGAACGAGCCGACTGGGTCACCTCGTTACCCGGCGGCCAGGGCGCAGTTCGCGAAGTTTGTGAATTCCTTCTCGCCGCCCAGGGTCGACTGGAAGCCTGGCAGCAGCAGGTCGCATGCGTCTGATCCTCACGGCTGTCCTGGCCCTGATTGCGGTGTTCCTGCTGCGCTGGTGGCTGCCAGGCGACCGTCTTGAGCAGAGTCTGCCCAGCCTCCCCGACACCCGCTTCAACTACACGCTCAGCGACTTTGAAGCCCGTTTTTACGCGCCCGATGGCGAGCAGGAACTTCTGGTCAGCGGGCCTCGCCTGGTGCACGACCAGAGCCAGCGCACCGCCACGCTGGACCAGCCACGATTTCGCTGGTTTGGCCAGCAGCAGCCCTGGGATGGCAGGGCCGTACAGGCGCTGTTCGAGCGCGACGGCGACATCTTGACGCTGGCTGGCGATGTGCACATCGAACAGCAAAGCGAGCGCGGCCGACACCAGATCGAGACCGAGCGACTGCAGCATCTGAGAGCCGAGCGTACAATTCTGGGCGACGAGCCCGTGCGCCTGACCGGCCCGGGCACCTTGTTGACCGCCGGTGGTCTGACCATCAGGCTGGATGACGACACCCTTCAATTGAGCGATCAGGTCCATGGACGAATACACCGCACGCAACCCTAGCCATTATTTCCGTTGGAGCGCCAGCCCAACCCGCTGGGTACTGGCTGTCTGCGCCCTGCTGGTGGCATTCGGAATCGCGGCAAACGAGTCGGACGAACCAGACATCAACGTTCGGGCAGACCGGGGTGGGCTTGACGTGCGAACCGGCGCCTACGAACTGCTCGACAACGTGGTGATTACCCGTGGCGAGCTAGTGGTAAACGCCGACCGCGCGCTGTCGTTCAGTGATGACCAGGGCGAGCCCGAGCGAATCGAGCTCTACGGCAGCCCGGTCACCTGGCGCGATCGCTTGGAAGACGGCGATGAGGTTCATGGAGAGTCGGAAGAGTTGATCTATGACTTCGTGCGAAACCACATCACCATGAACTCCGAGGCCCGAATCCGCAATCCGCAGGGCTCATTCAGCGGCGCCACGCTGGTGTATGACCTCGACACTCAAAACCTGGTCGGTGACGGCGGCGTCAACCTGATCATCCGCCCCGGCGCCAGAGATCGTAATGGCCGCACAACGCCGCCAGACGACGGGGAGCCTTGAGACCATGCTGGTAGCCGAGCAACTGGTCAAACGCTACCGCGGCCGGGCCGTGGTTCATGACGTATCGCTACAGGTCGCCCAGGGCGAAATCGTCGGCCTGCTGGGGCCCAACGGTGCCGGCAAAACCACGACCTTTTACATGGTCGTTGGCCTGGTACCGGCCGACGGCGGCAAGATCCAGGTGGGCGACCACGACCTGACCCAGGCCAATATGCACCAGCGCGCCCGCCGAGGTCTGGGCTATCTGCCGCAGGAAGCCTCGATCTTCCGCAAGCTGAGCGTGGCCAACAACATCATGGCCATCCTGGAATTACGCAAGGACCTGGACCGCCAGGGCCGGCGCAACGAACTCACCCGGCTGATGGATGAATTCCACGTCAGCCACCTGGCCGACCAGCCCGGGGTATCGCTGTCGGGTGGGGAAAGACGCCGGGTTGAAATTGCCCGCGCACTGGCCGGCAACCCGAACTTCATTCTGCTTGACGAACCCTTCGCCGGCGTCGACCCGATTTCAGTCGGCGATATCCAGAAAATCGTTCGCCAGCTCAAGGACCGCAACATCGGCATTCTGATTACGGACCACAACGTTCGCGAAACCCTGGGCATTTGCGACCGCGCCTACATCATCAGCGAAGGCCGCGTTCTGACCCACGGCTCACCGGACGAGGTGCTGGCCAACCAGAGCGTGCGCGAGGTTTACCTGGGCAGCGATTTCAAGCTCTAAACGCCCCTAAGCGCGTCGACAAACGCAGCAACATCCTCTTCGCGGGTGGCCCAGGAACAGACCAGGCGGGCCACGTCGTCGTATCCCGGCCAGATATGGAAGGCAAAACCGGCTGACTTCAAGGCAGCCAGAACGGCCGGATCGGCCCGCATGAACACCTCGTTGGCCTCGGTAGGCCAGTGCAGACTGGCCCGCTCGCTGGCTTCGATGCCGGCGGCCAGCTCGGCGGCCCGGGCGTTGGCCTGGGCGGCCAGACTCAGCGCAAGCTCATCATCCAGCATGGCCAGGATCTGGGCCGACACGTAGCGCATCTTGGAGAGCAAATGCCCGCCGCGCTTGCGCCGGCGCTCCAGACCCTCCAGCCATTCCGGATGACCGAACACCACCAGCGCCTCGGCGTTTAGCGCGCCGTTCTTGGTCAGGCCCAGCGACAGCACGTCAACGCCGGCCTGCCAGGTGATCTCGCCCGGCGTGCAATCAAGCCAGGCCAGAGCATTGGCAAAGCGTGCGCCATCCATGTGCAGCGGTAATCCACGTTGATGGGCCACTTCGGCCAGCGCCTTGACCTCGTCGGGACGATAGACCGTGCCGCATTCGGTCGCCTGGGTGATGGAGACCAGCGAGGGCTTGACGTTGTGCACGCCGTGGACGCCGGCCCGGTCGATGGCCTGGGCGACGACATCCGGGGCCAGCTTGCCGTTGTCACCGGCCAGCGGCATCAGCTTGGCACCGTGGGTGTAGAACTCTGGCGCGCCGCCCTCGTCGTTCTGGATATGCGCTACCTGGTGACAAACAATGCCACCCCACGGCGGACTGATCTCGGCCAGCGCCATGCAGTTGGCCGCCGTACCGGTCGAGACCGGCAGCACCTGGCACTCGGTACCGAACCACTCGGACAGCCGCTCATTCAGCGCCAGGCTCCAGTGGTCCTGGCTGTAGGCGGTGGCATAGCCCTCGTTGGCCGCCATCAGGGCGTCCATCACCGCCGGATGCGCCGGCGCTTCGTTGTCACTCTTGAAATTCATGATGTAAAAGAGGTGAACCAGTCCAGACGCGAGTGTACCCAATCCGGATCACTCTCCCGTCTCGGGGCTGGAGATCCCGGATATCGCTTCGCGATTCCGGGATGACAGGTTGTTGGCTTTCGTCTTCTGTCTTCCACTTCCCTTTTGGAGGTCCCGGATATCGCTTCGCGATTCCGGGATGACAGGTTGTTGGCTTCCGTCTCCCGTCTCCCTCTCATTACCCTTTACTACCCGCCATAATGCGAAAATCTCTACCCATGACTGCCCCGCTTTCTTTCGACCCGGAATCCGTGATGCAGGCCGATCTGGCCTGGCTGAAGCGACGGCGCGCGCAAATTCTGCGCTTCAGCGGTCAGGCGGACAAGAAACAGGGGCTGATCAAGGGCTATGAAACCCGCCTGAGCCAATCGCAGGCCCAGCGGCAGGCACGGGCCGAACAGGCATTCAGCCTGCCGCCGGCGCCAGAGCTGCCAATCAGCGCCCATGAAGACGACCTGATCCAGGCCATCAAGGACCACCAGGTGCTGATCGTGGCCGGCGAAACCGGCTCGGGTAAATCCACCCGCCTGCCACTGCTGTGCCTGGCGGCCGGTCGTGGCCAGCGCGGGCTGATTGGCTGCACCCAGCCGCGCCGCATTGCCGCGCGCTCGGTCGCCCGGCGGGTCGGCGAGGAGCTGGGCGAAACGCTGGGCCAGTCGGTGGGCTTCCAGGTGCGCTTCAACGAGAAGCTGTCGCGGGAAACCCGCATCAAGTTCATGACCGACGGCATCGCGCTGGCCGAAATCCACGGCGACCGCTGGATGGACCGCTACGACACGCTGATCATCGACGAGGCCCACGAGCGCAGCCTGAACATCGACTTTCTGCTGGGCTACCTCAAGCAGTTGCTGAAAAAGCGCCCCGACCTGAAGCTGATCGTTACCTCGGCCACCATTGATACCGAACGCTTCTCGGCCCACTTCGACCAGGCGCCGGTGGTCACCGTTGAAGGCCGTGGCTACCCGGTCGAGGTTCAGTACCAGGCCGCCAATGAGGGCGAAGACCTGGCCGGCCAGGTGTCGCGGGCGGTGAAAACCGCCAGCCGGCTTGACCCGCGCGGCGACATCCTGGTTTTTCTGCCCGGTGAGCGCGAGATTTTTCAGGTCGCCCGCCATCTGCGACGGGTTGATCTGAAACACACGGAAGTACTGCCGCTGTATGCCCGGCTGCCCACGGCCAGCCAGGACAGGATTTTCTCGCCCGGCAGCGCCCGGCGCATCGTGTTGGCCACCAACGTGGCCGAAACCTCACTCACCGTGCCCGGGATTCGCTTCGTGATCGACTCCGGGCTGGCCCGAATTTCGCGCTACGCGGCCCATTCGCGGGTACTAAGGCTGCCGGTCGAGCCGGTCTCCCAGGCCGCTTGCCAGCAGCGCGCCGGGCGCTGCGGCCGAATTGGCCCGGGCGTCTGCATCCGGCTATTCGAGGAAGACGATTTCCTCGCCCGGCCGGAGTTCACTGAGCCGGAAATTCAACGCTCCGGCCTGGTCGGCGTAGTGCTGGAGATGCTGGCCCTGGGGCTGGGCGAGCCCGAAGCCTTCCCGTTCATCGATCCGCCACCGCGGCGCCTGCTGGGCGAAGCCCGGCAGAGCCTGTTCGAGCTGGGCGCCACCGATGACAACCAGGCGCTGACCCCGCTGGGCAAACAGCTGGCCCGGCTGCCGGTAGATGCCCGCCACGGGCGCATCCTGGTCGAGGCGCACTCACGCGGCGCACTGGCCGAAGCGCTGGTGCTGGTCAGTGCCCTGAGTATTGCCGACGTGCGTGAGCGACCGCTGGACCAGCAGCAGGCCGCCGACCAGGCCCACCAGGCCTTCGTCGACCCCGATTCGGATTTCTCCAGCCTGCTGAAACTGTGGCAGTGGTGGCAGCAGGCCCGCAAGGAAAACAGCCGCAGCCAGGCCGACAAGCTGGCGCGCAAGCAATTCCTTAGCCCGCAACGGCTGTACGAGTGGGGTCAGTTGCACAGCCAGCTTGGCCAGATTGCTCGCGACGAAGGCTGGCGGACGGGGCCGATTGGCCAGGCGGATACTGAGGCCGTGCACCGGAGTCTGCTGGCGGGCCTGCTGAGCATGATTGGCCAGCACCAGGAAAAGGGCGAGTACCAGGGCGCACGCGGGCATAAATTCCGGATCTTCCCCGGCTCGGCGCTGGCCCGACGGCAGCCCGGCTGGGTGATGGCCGGCGAGCTGGTTGAAACCGGCCGCACCTACGCCCGGCTGGTCGCACCGGTCAAGCCGGCCTGGCTGGAGCAGCAGGCGGATCATCTGCTCAAACGCCGGGTGTACGACCCGCACTGGGACCGCCGCAGCGGCCGGGTGATGGGTTATGAACAGATCAGCCTGCACGGGCTGGTGCTGGCCGAAAAACGCCGCATTCACTACGGCCCGCACGACCCGGAAACCGCGCGCTTCCTGCTGATTCGCCACGGCCTGGTTCGCGGCGAAATCAACCATCGCGCGGAATTCCTCAAGCGCAACCAGGCCCTGCGCGAGGAACTGGCCGAACACGAGCACAAACGCCGGCGGCGCGACGTGCTGGCCACTGAGGAAGCACTGGAAGCTTTCTTCGATGAACGACTGCCGGGCAATATCTTCACCGCCAAGGCCTTCGGCAGCTGGTACGACCGGCTCAAACCCGACCAACGCGAGCAACTGCTGTATGACCGCGCCACCCTGCTGCGCGAAGACGCCCCGCTGGCCGGCCAGACGGCCTTCCCCGAGCGGCTGCGCATCGGCCAGGAAGATTTCGTGCTGGACTATCACTTCGACCCGGCCGACGAGCGCGACGGCGTCACCCTGCACTGCCCGCTGCACCTGCTCAACCGGCTGGACCCGGGCCAGCTCGACTGGCTGGTACCCGGCATGCTGGAAGACAAAGTCACCGCGCTGATTGCCAGCCTGCCCAAGTCGAAACGTCGCGCCCTGGTGCCGGCGGCCGAATTCGGTCGCGCCGCCACCGAAGCGCTGGAAAAACCCGAGGGCGCGCTGCGCGAGCGACTGGCCAGGGAGCTGTCCCGGATGTCCGGCCTGGACATCGGCCCGGACGATTTCCAGCTTGACCGCCTGCCGGAGCACTTCAAGCTGCGCGTGCTGGTTCGCGACGAGGCCGGCAAAGTGATTGGTGCCGGTCGCGACATCCAGCAGCTCAAGGACCGCTTCGCCGGCCGGGCGCGCCAGGAATTCATGCGCCGTCAGACCAGCCAGTGGCAGCGTGACGGTCTGCGCATTGACCAGATCGATGAATTGCCCGACACCATCACCACTCGCGGCGGCCATCAGGCCTGGCCGGCCCTGGTTGAACAGGGCCACCTGGTAGGCATCCGGCTATTTGATGACCCTGATGTCGCCCGCCAGGCCCATCACGGAGGTATCTTCGCCCTGCTCAAGGACGCCTTGGCCGACAAGTGGAAATACCTGAAACGCTCGCCCGAGCTATCGCGCCAGGCCCAGCTGGCCTGGACCCGCGTTGAAGACATTGGCGAGCTGTGCGAGGCGCTGAGGGAACTGGCGCTGAGAGATGTCCTGGGCGATGCCTGGCCGGTGCGCGGCCCGGCCCAGTTCGACGCCCTGACCGACCGCTGCCGAAGAGACTACCTGCCCCGCTACCAGGCGCTGGCCAAGGCGCTTGAACACACGGTGCTTGCCTGGCATGAACTCAGCCGCCAGGTCGAATCCCTGCGCCAGGCCGTACCCAAGGCCATTGCCGATGTCGACAGCCAGCTCGACGACCTGCTCTATGCCGGTTTTCTGGCCGATATCCAGGCCGAAAACCTGCTCAACTATCCGCGCTACCTCAAAGCCGTAAAGCTGCGCCTGAACGCGCTGGAACTCGACCCGGTAAAAGATGCCGCCCGCCAGGCCGAAGTGGCCCCCTGGTGGGAAAACTATCTCGGTTATCTGGCAACCAGTGGCGAATACGGCCCGGCGCTGGACCGTTATCGCTGGCTGATCGAGGAGTATCGGGTGCAGCTTTTTGCCCAGCATTTGGGCACGCAAGGGAAAGTCTCGGCAAAACGCCTGGGGGAGCTTTGGGCAGCGGTGGAAGACACCTTGTCGTCTAAACGAAACTTTTGCAGTCGCTGAATGGTCTGCACATAATTCCACGCGTTACAATTGCGGCGACTTTCATCATGTCTGGTACCCAGCAGGTTTTGGCTTTCATGCAGATTTCTCGTTTCATTTCCGCCCTGGCCCTGTTGGCTGCGGGATCCGCCGCCCTCGGGGACGAGCAGGCCATTCAGAATTTTGAGCCATCCAATTACACCGTCGTTATCGACGGGGCCGATCTGGGCCTGTTCCCTGCGCTAGCGGTTGACAATGGCGAGCGCGTCCTGCGCTACGACACCGGAAACGGACGTATTGCCCTTGCTGTCGGCCAAAACCAACCGGGACGTTTTCGCAGCCCCTTGACCTGCTTCGAGTTCGGCACTCCCGGAGCCGTGGCCCTGGACCTGACCGACATCAACGACATCGCGGTCAGTGAGGCTCTCGCCTTCTCGCCCCGCATCCGCTACCAGCCCGATGCCACAAACCCGCTATTCCGCATCCAGCCAGCATCGGGCAGCCGATGCTTCTACCGAGGCGACGCCAGCGGAGAGTTCGGCCTGTTCGGGCTGCCGAAAAGCGCCACCGGACCGGTAGAGCACCAGATCTTTGCCGATCGCTTCGAAGCAAACGAAGACATCGAGGTGCGCTTCAACAATCTGCCGGCCTTCGTCAATCCTGGCGACACCATCAGCTACCAGCTGATCGTGACCAACACCGGGTCAGTCGCTCAAAACGATTTTTTCCTGCATGAGCTGGTTCCCCTGAATGAGGATCAGTTCGATGCCAGCCTGTCTTCGCCGCTGACCAGTTGCAGCGGCCCCAGCGGCCTGTGTCCGCCGGTCGGATCGGGTCTTTCCACCCTTCGCTTCAGCGGCCTGTCGCTGGGCGTCGGACAGAGCCTGACGTTCAACATCACCCGTCTGGTCAATAACGATGCCGAATCAGGCAGCCTGCTGGACCTCTACGCTGCGGTCGCGTCCGAGAACAGATGGGACGTGGCTGAAGAACAGATCATCGTTATCGGTGAAGGCGAATCCCTGTCAGCGGTCAGCGACGGCGGTACCGCCGGGCTGGAATTCGAAATCGAAGTGACCGCGCTTGATGTCAACAATAATCCGGTCCCCTTCGTGGAGATTACAGTGGACGACCAGGATGGCTTGAATTTCGTGAGCCTGGCCGAAACCACCACCCTGGCGACCGGCAGTGCAATTTTTCTTGCCAGCTCGGAAACAGCCGGTAGCTACCAGCCCGTCTTTGCCGCCAGCGGGCTGGGAACGGCTGATGCCGTGCTTGTCGTAACGGCAGCAGAACCAGACTCCGTAGTGGCCAGCGCGCTGGTCAGCGAGGGCACGGCTGACGGCACCACCCCGGCGGTCGTCGCCTTGACCGTACTGGATCCGTTCCTGAACCCGGTACCGGCGGTCGAAGTGTCGGTTGTCGATGATGACGGTCTCATGGAAGTCAGCAGCCCGGACCCGTTTACCGATGGCAACGGCGTGGCCACTTTCCAGGCGTTTTCCAATGCCACTGGCACTTTCACCATTGAGCTCGGCGTAACCGATGTTGCCAGCGACGATATCGAAGTCAGCTTCATTCCCGGGGCCGCAGTGGAGATGGTCTTTTTCAGCGCGCCTGGCGAGCTGGAAACCGGCGAACTTTTCACCGTCGAGGTCGAAATTCTGGATGCCGGCGGGAACAGAGTCACCAACGATTCGCAGACCGAGATCAATCTGTTTCTTCGTCAGGGTGGCTCAACGATTGGCAGTCTTGATCTTGATCAGGCCGACCAGGGCCTGGTGACCTTCACCAATCTGGCGATCAACGACATCGGCACCGATTACATGCTTCGCGCAGTTGACATAGGTGGCAACCTTGATCCTATCGATAGCGATCCTTTCTCGGTCGTCGATACTGGCAGTCCCTGACCGTGCAGTTACGCGTCGCGCGACCAGCCAGCCCAAATGATGGGTAATTTGCGCGCGTCCTTGCTTTTCAATTTTCAGCCAGGCGGATTCACTCGGGTCCGCCGTGTGGACCGGTCCGACGCGTCACCGGAAAATCCCCCGAATTCGCCATATCCTTCGCGATCATTCCGCGAGCCCAACACTACGCCGGGCTAGTTGCGTGAGCTCCACCAGTCAACAAGCCGCTGCCAGCAAGCTGGATGAATGGCTGGAAGGCTATCTTGCCCGCAGCGGTCAATCTGGCGATCAGTCCAGGCAGGCACTGGCGTATCTCCAGGAGCGACTGATTTCGCAACCTCAAGGCGAAGAAACCGCGCTGACCTGCCTGGAAGCGCTCAACGCCCTGCGTCTGTTGTCCCCCGATACGGATACCGTTTCCGCCTGCTTGCTGTTGCCACTGAGCGATGATGATCATTGGCCGCTACCCGACGAGATCGTGGTTGCCGACTCAGCGGTTCAGCAACTGCTGGAACAACTCCGCCGGCTGACCTGGTTCGGCCAGACCTACCTTAGCGACGACCACAGCCGCGCCGAAGGGCTGAGACGCTTGCTGCTGGCGCTGGTCGCTGACGTGCGCGTGGTATTGATCGCCCTGGCCTGGCAACTGGGTCGCTTGCGGCGGGCAGCCGCCAGCAACGCCAGCGCCGAGGTCAAACAGCAGCTGGGCCGCGAAACCCAGTTGATTCACGCGCCACTGGCCAACCGGCTGGGTATCTGGCAGCTCAAATGGGAGCTGGAAGACCTGGCCTTCCGCTACCTGGAACCGCGCACCTACGACCAGATTCGCCGGCTGGTGGCCGAACGCCGGGCCGACCGGGAAGCCTTCATCCAGCGCTTCATCACCACGCTGGAAACCGTGGTCGGCGACGCAGGCATCCAGGCCGACATCAGCGGCCGGGCCAAGCATATCTACTCGATCTGGCGCAAAATGCAGCGAAAGGGCCTGGATTTTCACGAGCTGTTCGACGTGCGCGCGGTGCGCGTGATGGTCGACAGCGTGGCCGATTGCTACACCGTGCTGGGCCTGGTCCACACCCACTGGCAGCCCGTCCCGGGCGAATTCGACGACTACATCACCAACCCCAAGGCCAACCTTTACCAATCGCTGCATACCGCCGTGGCCGGCACCGGCGGACGGGTGGTCGAGGTGCAGATCCGCACCCACGACATGCACCGCCACGCCGAGCTGGGGGTGGCCGCACACTGGCGCTACAAGGAAGGCGGCCCGCGCGACCCCGGGCTGGAAAAGCGCATCGGCGCCATGCGCAAGTTGCTTGAGAGCGGCGAGGGCCAGGACGACGAGGACCTGCTGGAGAGCTTCAGCAACGTCACCAGCGAAGACCGGGTTTATGTGCTTACCCCCAAGGGCGAGGTGCGGGATTTATCGGCCGGCGCAACGCCGCTGGATTTTGCCTACCTGGTGCACACCGAAATTGGCCACCGCTGCCGTGGCGCGCGCATCAACGGGCGCATCGTGCCGCTAACTACCGAGCTGAAAAACGGCGACCGAGTGGAAATTCTGACGGCCAAAGAGCCGCGGCCCTCACGCGACTGGCTGAGCGCGCGCAGTGGCTACCTGAGAACGGCACGGGCCCGCAGCAAGGTCAGGCAGTGGTTCCGCCATGCGCAATTTGAAGACAACCTGGCCGCCGGACGACAAACGGTCGAGGCCGAATTCCGCCGCCTGGACCTGGACACCGGCGATCTGGCCAAGGTAGTAGGCAACTTCAACCTGCGCGAAGTGGATGAACTGCTGGCCGCCGTCGGCAGCGGTGACATCACCGCCAGCCAGGTCGCCGGCGCGGTTGAACGCTGGCACGCCGCCCAGGCCGCGCCGCCCAGCAGCCTCAATCTGCAGAAGCGGCCTCAAGCCGAGCGCGACAACAAAAGCGATGTCCAGATCGAAGGCGTCGGCAACCTGATGCACCAGATGGCACGCTGCTGCCAACCGGTGCCGGGCGACAGCATTGGCGGCTTCATCACCCGCGGGCGCGGCATCAGCATTCATCGCCAGGACTGCCGCCAGTTCATCAGCCTGAGCAAACGCCACCCGGAACGCGTGATGGACGTGCGCTGGGCCGACCGCTCGGCCAGTCGCTATCCGGCCCGTATTCGCCTGGATGCCTGGGATCGACGCGAGCTGATCCGCGACATCGGCACGCTGCTGGCCACCGAGAACATCAACGTCTCGGCCATGAATGCCCAGCACAGCGACCCGCCCGAACAAGTCACCATTGAACTGACCGTGCAGGTTGCCGACTTCGAGCAACTGGCCAGCCTGCTGAGCAAGATGCAAACCATCCCCAACGTGACCAGCGCGCGGCGCCTTCGCTAGGCCATGAGCGCAGTCAGAGTCAGTATCGTCATTCCCAACTGGAACGGCTTGCACCTGCTGCAGGAATGCCTGACCGCACTTGATGGCCAGGTCTTTACCGACTTCGAAACCATCGTGGTCGACAACGGCTCCAGTGATGGCTCGGTCGCCTGGCTAAAGCAGCAAGCAGGCAGGGTTCGCTCCATTCTTCTCGACCGAAACACCGGTTTCCCTTACGCCGTCAACCGAGGCATCGAGGCCAGTGAGGCGGAGTACGTGGTTCTTCTCAACAACGACACGATCCCGGATGAGAACTGGTTGAAGAACTTGGTCGACGCCATGGATGAGAATTTGCAGGCTTCATTCGGGGCCTGCAAGATCCTTCTGCATGCGCCACCACACGCGATTGATTCGGCCGGAGACGGGTTTGACATCAAGCTCGGCGGCTTCAATATCGGTGCGGGTGACCCGGCAGACAGCCACGCCGAACCCTGCTGGGTATTCGGTGCCTGCGCCGGTGCCGCCATCTACCGGCGCAGTCTCTTTGAACAGATCGGACTGTTCGACGAAGCCTTTTTTCTGATCTTCGAGGACGTCGATCTGAGCATGCGCGCCCAACTGGCGGGCCATCGCTGTCAATACATCCCCACAGCGATTGTCTATCACCACCGGGGGGCATCGACAGCCAGCACCAGTGAAGAAGTGCTTCTGCGTTCCTGGCGCAACCAGATCTGGGTGGCAATCAACAACCTGCCGCCACTACTGCTGCTTCAATGGTCCTTCTGGTTCACGATCCGGCTCGCGAGGCTGGCCCTCTACTGCGTATTGGCCGCCCGCCACCCGGATGTGGAGGTGATTCCCTTTGGCAAGTACTGGCAAACCCTGAGGCAGGCGCTGAAAGGTCTGAGAGCGGCTCGTCGGGCAAGTGCCGCCCGGCGAACCCTTGGCTCCTGGTCGTTGCGCCAGCGCTTCAAGAGCCAGCCGATATCGCCAAAACCCGACGGCGGGCGCGACCGCCCATGAATGAGCATCCATTACCCGACACACCCGCCGCAGCCAGCGAGGCTTTATCGTCGGGATCCTCGGGGCACCCGGTCGTTCGGCTGACCATTTCCGTCGTCACCTACAACTCGGAAGCCTGGCTGCCGGGCCTGATCAACAGCATTCTCAGCCAGGCTCTGCCGACCCGACACATCCAGCTGCTGCTCAGAGATAACGGCTCGGCCGATGACAGTCTGGCGTTGGCGCAAACGCTGGCCGACACGCATCGTGACCGGTTTTATGCGGTTGAAGTCGAAGCCGGGAGCAATATTGGATTCGGCGCCGGCCAGAATCGCAATGTTGACCGCGCACTGGCTGACTGGGTTCTGGTGCTGAACCCTGATTGCGAGCTGGAACATGAGTGCCTTGGCACGCTGCTTGATTTCGCCGCCCGTGACACCGACGACACGGCAGCCTGGGAGCTTCGCCAAAAGCCGTTCGAGCACCCCAAATACTACGACCCGGTCTCGCTGGAAACCACCTGGTGCAGCGGGGCGGCAGTCCTGTTTCGTCGAAGCGCTTTCAACGAGGCCGGCGGCTTTGATGAACGCTTTTTCCTGTACGGCGAAGATGTCGATCTTTCATGGCGGCTCAAGGCCAAGGGCTACCGGCTTCGCTATCTGCCCTGGATTTGCTGCCAGCATCACAGCCATGAAAAGCCCGGCGAGTTGAAAACCGCCCAGGCCAAGGGCTCAATCGCGGCCAATATCCTGCTTCGCCTGCGTTTTGGACGGTATCTCGAAATTGCCTGGATACCGGTTCTGATCGCCATGCTGTTCATCCGTGGTCGCCGCCCGCTGAAACGGCATCAAATTGCGTTGACTGCGATCTCGGCCCTGCGACAGGCACCACGGTTTCTGGCCAGTCGAAGCGCGTACCGGGGCGAATTCCAGGCTCTGGGCCTGGATTATGGCTGGCGGCGCACGGGGGCCTTTCATGCGACCCCCTCTCCCCCCGCCGACAGGCCGCTTGTCAGCATCGTCGTCCGCACCATGAAAGGCCGAAGAGCACGGTTGAATGAGGCGCTTTGGTCACTGATCCACCAGACCTGGCCAGCGCTGGAAATCGTCGTGATTGAAGATGGCTCGAATGAGTCGGAATCACTTTGCCAGTCACTCGACGGCACACGCGGGCGACGAATCCTCTACGACAGCATCCCGGCCTCGGGGCGCTGCCGTGCGGGCAATGCGGGTTTGGCGCTGTGCAATGGCGATTTCCTGGGCTTTCTCGATGATGATGACCTGCTGTTTGCCGATCATATCGAATTGCTTGCTGACGGCCTGGTCCGGAACGAGGCGTTTGTTGCGGCCTTCAGTCCAGCGGCTGAAGAAATCATCGAGATTGACGACGCCGAACATTGGACATTCCGGGTTTATCGGCGCCTGGTCCACTGGCAGACTCGCTTCAACCGCGCGCTACTGCAATATTTGAACTTCCTGCCGATTCAATCGGTACTGTTTCGGCGCGAGCTTTTCGACCAGCACGGGGGGTTTGACGAAAACCTGGAGCTGCTTGAGGACTGGGAGTTGTGGGCCCGTTACAGCCAGGCCGGCGACTTTCTGGGGCTGGACAAGCTCAGCTCGGTATTCCGAACGCCCGCCAACAACGAACAACGCATGGAGCGCGAGCAGGCGCTTTATGATGCGCAGAAAACAATACGGGCAAGCAATATTGAGCGTTGTCGCAAGCAGGGCCATGATGCGGTGGCTGACCTGGTCGATGAACTCGCCGATCACGAAAGTGGGCCCAGACGATGGCAACCGCTGGTTGCCGGCATCATCCGCAAGCTGCCGGGTGGACGATCCGTCTATGAGTACCTGCTCCGCCTGCGACGCAAAAGACTCATCCAGTTGATCGAAGACCGCTCGAGCGCAACGCCGTGATCTCCCATCGCGTCATCGCCATTGTGGTGAACTACAACGGCGGCCGGCTTCTTTCAGAGTGCGTTCGCAGCCTGCTCTCCCAGAGCCGTGCCTTCGACCGAATCCTCATTGTCGACAATGCCAGTAGTGACGATTCGCTAGAGGCGATCGAAGCGGAATTCCAGGGGGTGGATATTCTTCGACAGCCGACCAACATCGGCTTTGCCGCAGCCAACAACCTGGCAGTCAAGGCCGATGCCAGCGCCGACTACATCGCCCTGGTCAACCCCGACGCCGCACCACGGCCTGACTGGCTTGCCGAACTATTAAAAGAAGCCGAGCGCCACCCCGATACAGCCAGCTTTGCCAGCCTGACCCTGAACACAAGCAAGCCGGACATCATTGACGGTGCCGGCGATGCCTATCACGCCAGCGGTTTGGTCTGGCGCCAGGGTCACGGACAGGCGCTGTCAGGCTTTCGCCCGCTTGAAACGCGCTGTTTTTCGGCATGTGCCGCGGCGGCCCTGTATCGGCGCAGTGCGTGGGACGAAGTTGGCGGGATTTTCGAGCCCTACTTTTGCTACCAGGAAGACATCGACCTTGGCTTCCGGCTGCGCCTGGCGGGCTACGATTGCCGGCTGGTGCCTTCAGCCGTCGCGCTGCACCACGGCTCTGCCATCACCGGCAAAGACAGCGAGTTTGCCCTGTTTCACGGGCATCGCAACCTGGTCTGGACATTCTTTCGCAATATGCCCTGGCCACTGCTGCTGCTTCTCTTGCCGGTGCATCTATTGGCACAGATTTATCTGACCCTGCGCCATGGTCCCGGCAACCAGGGCAGATCCATCGGCAAAGCCTTCATCGCGGCCTGGAAGGCGTTGCCAGCAAGATGGGCCGAGCGCAAAGCCATACAGCGCCATCGAAAAGCGTCCAGCCTTGACCTTACCAGGGCATTTTCATGGTGGCCAAGCAGCAAACGCTAGTGGGCCCGCCTATTCAATCCTGACTGACCTGCAGCAGATCGGACAAGGCCCGCCGGGCCGCATCAAGTGAAAAATAATTCTCGACGTTGGCCAGGCCACCGGCTGACAAGCGCTCCCATAGCTGGCGGTCGCGGTACAGGCGCACCACGGCGCGGGCGAAGTCTTGGGCCTGTTCGGCCACCAGCACGTCCTGGCCGTCGACCAGGAACATGCCTTCGGCAGCACAGGGCGTGGCCACCACCGGCAAGCCGTGGCTCATGGCCTGGTTGACCTTGCCTTTTACTCCGGCCCCATAACGAAGCGGCGCCAGCGAAATCCGGCAGCCGGCCAGGAAGGGGTCAAGATCGGCCACGAAGCCTTCAACGCGAACGCCGGGCTGGGTTATGGCCAGGATCTCGCGCGGCATGCGGCTGCCAATCAAATGCAGTTCCACATCGGGCAGTTCGGCACGAATCAGCGGGAAGATCGACTCGACCAGCCAGAGCGCGGCATCCACATTGGGCACGTGCTGGAAGCCACCGACAAACATCAGGCCCTTGCGTTGCGCCCACGGCGTAGCGCTGCCGTGCACCGAATGAATATTGGACACGATGCGCACGTCCGCCTCGGGCACTTCGCGGGCCAGCAGGGTCTGCTCGATGGGGCTAACCACCAGGGTCTGGTCGCAGGCCCGAATCAGGCGCAGTTCCTGAACGCGGGTGCGCGCGGCCTCGGCCGCCATGGCATCAGACTGGGCAATCTCGGCCTCGCGCTGCTCGCGCAGGTAGTGCAGATCAACCGTGTCGAACACCAGCCGGGCCTTCGGGCAATGCTGGCGAATGCGGTCCAGCCAGGGCGCCAGCACGTAGTGACGGCTGACGATTACCCAGTCAAGCTCAGGCCCAAACTCGGCCAGCCAGGCGTCCAGCCCGGTGAATACCGGCCCGGCCAACACCTCGATACCGGCCTCGGCCAGCGCATCGCCGTAAGCGTCCAGGCGCTGGCCGTTTTCCGGCACGAAGCTGACGTGGAAGCCCATGTCGCGGATCAGCGTCAGCATGGCCACCAGGCGCACGGAGCCGGAGTCGTGATCGGGCTGCGGCATCACCGCGTCCATCACCAGCACATGGCCGGCATGGGGCCGGAAACGCTGATGACGGACCGGATCCTGACGGTCAACATCGGCCGGCGGCGCGGGCTGGCGCTGCAGCGCCTCGGCCCAGCGCTCGCGGAAGCGCTGCTGGTTGACCACCTGATAACGCTTCATGCCCGAGGCCAGGTCAGTGCCAGCGCTGGCGCCTTCGTGGTGAACCACGGTCGAGAGCGGCTGGTAGACCACCCGGTAATCCGCCTCGCGCACCCGAAAACACAGGTCAGTGTCTTCGTAATAGGCCGGGCGGTAGCGCACGTCAAAGCCGTCCATCGACTCAAACAGTTGCCGGGGAATGGCCAGGCAAGCGCCAGAGACGTAGTCGGCATCGCTGAGCACGTTGTACTGCGGGGCGTCCGGGTGCTGGTTGCGGCCGTAGTTCCAGCCGCTGGCGTCATTGAAGATAATGCCGCCGGCTTCCTGCAAGCGGCCGTTCGGATAGACCAGCCGCGCACCGACTACGCCCACCCGATCCTGTTGTTCGAACACCCGAACCAGCGCGTCCAGCCAGCCAGGCGTCAGGGTGGTGTCGTTGTTCAGGAAAACCAGGAAGTCACCACGGGCCGCCGCCGCGCCGCGATTGCAGGTGTCGATGAACCCGGCATTTTCCTCGTTGCGCAGCACGGTCAGGCCCCGGCAGGCAGCCAGGTAGTCGGGCGTGTCGTCGCTGGAACAATCGTCGACCACGATGATTTCAAATTCCCGGCCGGCCTCGGTATTCACCAGGCTATGCAGGCAAGCGGCAGTCACCTCGCGCTTGTTGAACACCGGAATGACGATGCTGATCAGCGGATTCGCCGGCGGCCGATGGGTGACCGGCTCGTTCAGACGGGCCGGGTCAATCGCCGGGCCGGTAATGGCTTCCACGTCCTGCTCGTCCAGCGGGTGTGCCGCCACCGGCGGCGCCGGCAGCCAGCCCTGCCCGACATACCAGCTCATCAGGGCCGCTTTGGCGCCCTGCTCTGCCAAGCCCTGGCGGATGGTTTTCAGGCCGGGAACCCAGCCGCGCGGGTCCCAAAGCCGGGCCTCGCGAGCCGACCGCAGCGCCCGCATGGACAGCCGCAGCGGCAGGGTCAGGCGCCACGACCAGCTCTGGTGAACCATCATCAGATGGTCTTCGGCCGACTGGGCACGGCCGCTTTCGGCGTGCAAACGGGCCGTCAAGTCTGCGAGCTGTTCGTGCAGCGATTGAACCTGGCGCGAAAGGGTGTCGATTTCTTGCTGCTGGCGCAACACGCGTTGATCACGATTGGCCAGCTGGTGCCCCAGGCGCTCGGCCCATTCGGCACGCCGGGCCAGCTCGGCCTCTTGCGTCTCGATGCGCTCTGCCTGGGCGCTCAGCCGGGTGTTTTGCCGGCTTAGCTGAAAGGCCAGGGCCGTGGCCGTCTGCGGGCCCAGGGCCGCGAGCAGCGGCTGGGCGGTAGCCGATACGTCGGCAAAGGGCAGCAGTTCACGGTAGCGGGCCAGCGTTTCCGGCATACCCGGCTCTTGCGGGCCGGCTTCAGCCAGCTCGTGCAGGCGATCGCGCTGCTCAATAAGCCGGTCAACCACCGCGACCAATGCATCGGCGTTGGGCTCGAACAGCAGGCCGTCCTTGCCGTCCTCGATACGCTCGGCAAAGGCCCCGATATCGGTAGCCGCCACCGGCAGCTTGAGCGCGCGCAGTTCGTTGAGCACGTAGTTCCAGGTTTCCGGCACGGTGGACAAAAACAGCGCCGCTTCGGGCGCTACCGTATCCAACAGGGCGGGCAATTCATCGGGCTGGTAATTCAACACCACATCGACGCCGGCCTTGCCAAACAGCGACATGGCCGCCTGGCCGGCACCCAGCAGCGTGATGTGGGCGCGCTCATTTAACCTTGGCAGCGCGGCTTCAAGCAAATTCAGCCCCTTGCCGCCGTTCAGGCGACCGACCACCACCAGCGACAACTTGCCATCCGCCCGAGGGCGACGGGCCGGCGGCGTGCTGGCGGCGCAATCACCCGGCCAGCCGTGCGGAACCACCGCGATTTCCGGCAAGGGTTGATCAAACAGCGCCTGCCAGCGCTTGGCCACGTGCTGGCTAGGGGCAAGCATGCGAAAGGACTCATGCTGGGCGGCCTGAAGCCAGGCCTGGCGCAGCGCGTGCCAGTGCTCAGGTTCACGGCGGTCGAACAGCCCGCCGGCCTTCAATGCATTCAGGCAGGCAGACATATCCAGCCCGCCCTCTGGTCGGCAGAAGTCCAGCGGGTCGCGATCCAGCACCGGCACCGCCGGGTAGAAATCGTGCAGCACCTGCAGCGTGGGCAAGCCCGTGGTCAAGGCATTCAGGGCATGGCCAATCAGCGACGACACAATGATCTTGCCCACCCGGTAACGGCCAATCACCGAGCTCAACACCGCGGCATAGTCGGCATGGACCCGCGCGGTGTCGGCAATGGCCGGGGACAACGGGAATTCAGCCAGCAGCCCCCGGTCCGGGCCGGCGGCAAACAGCCGAAGACGCTCGCCGTAGTGGCGGCTGTCTCGGGCCGCGTTGGAAGCCAGCACCAGATGATGAGCCTGGTCATCCGCCTTGACCACATCGCGAATCCAGCGAGCAATGCCGCCGCCCCAGGCGTGACTGATATGCAGCACCACCGGCTTGTCATCGAAACCGGTGCGCGGCAGTTCCGGCAACCCTTCCGAGGCCAACCGCTCCAGCCCCAGGCGTAACTGGCCCAGTGCCAGTTGGCCCGGATGCACCGCCTCGTCCTTCGAAAGCTGGCCGCGCGGCTGGTCGGGGGCCAGCACATACATATCGTCCGCCAAAAGACAGTGGCTATCGCTATCCGACGCTGAAGCCCCCGGAGTGATGAACACCGCGCGCAACGGCAGATCCGCCACTGACAAAGCATTCAGCGGCGCCACCAGGCCCATCGCCGTATCCACCTGTGACGCGGAAAGATGGATTTCCGAGCCCAGCAAAGGATCCACGCGCCGGTCGTAATTGCCCGGCAGCACCAGACGGCTACCGGCCGGCAAACGACTGGCCCATCCGCGCAGCCGAGGCATCAAGCCTTCCGGCAACACCAGCCCGCTTTCCAGCAGCAACCAGGCCGAGGACGGATCCTTGGCAGCCGGCTCGGCCACGCCTTCCATCACCGAACCACCCGCCGGCAGCGCGTCAAGCCCCAATGACCCGGCCAGACGACCAGCCGCCCAAAAACGCGCCTGCGGAAACTGCGTTCTCAACAAATCGAGCCACGCAGAATCAACCCCGCCAGCGGCATCGGGCAGACAAACCAGGTTCAACGCGGCATCAGCAAGCGGTGCAGTCATCAAAACACTTGAGAAATCAGCAAGACAAGCCCGCCATTATCCCGGATTGACCGCAAACCAGTCCACCGCTGGAAATCCAGCCGGAAAGAGTAGTCCGCTCGAAAAGCGGCAAGTACATCCCCTCATGGCCCGTTTCAAGGAACCTGAGCCGGAGAACTACAGGCTAAGCAACATGCATGACGATGAGCGGGGAAAGGCCGAGATTCGCCAGGAGGTAATCAAGGAAAAACTCTGAGGCTAACTCGACGTCAAGAGATGGCCAGGAATGCGGTGGGGTGCAGTTTATCAGTCAGGTTTCCGTTAACTCGAGCACTTTGGAAAAGCCCAAAATGGAACGTTGCCTCTGACCTGAAGCGTTCGACTGTCTTGATCTTGTAGCCCGGAAATTCAGGAAATCGGATCTTTTGTGCTAAACACAAGCGTCTACTCAATGCCTTGGGTCAGGCCCGACAACATGACCCCGAAGCCCGGTAGCTCAAAAACAGATTGCGCCCGCGCTGCTCCCAGCCCGGTGAATACAAAGGCTTCGGACACGGTGTCAACAAAAACAATTGCTATTTCAAAGCTCTTTTATGCATCGCACAGGGGCTCCAACTGCCCGCCCCAACGTAATTACGTCAGCCTGATTACCAAGGTAACGCAAGATTCGTGCTTCGGTACCAGAACTTCCGGCCCAGGCAAAACCAAATGAGCCCTGACCAGTGACCAGCCCGTCGTTCCTCCTTCGAGAGCCTCCAGAAGGCCAGCGCAGGGGCGAGTCAAATGCTCCATGCTTATTGTTTTCATTCCAGCTGGCCATCTCCTGTTGTAGCTCAGAAGCCGTTGGAATGCGATAGCCTGTCGGGCAAGGATCGTTAATGGAACCGTCATTACCCCACATGGAACTGTTCTGAGGCGACCGCCAATCAGAAAAATTATTAGTATTCTGGGAAAGTATGAAACGCCCGTGATTCGGGCGATCAGAATCACTCAGCTGAGTCTGAGTATCGGAAAACCTGAACTGATGACCATCGGCAAATCTACCCCACTGGAAATAAGAACCATACGCCTCAGTGTCATCGACGCTTTGCGCGGCCCGACTGGCACCAAGATTCCGATCCATCCACGTTCTACCCGTAATTGGATTGGTCACATCCACTATTTCTGTTGGAGCGCCAACATGCACATAGTCGTCCGGCCAAGCATTTTCGGGCCCTCCGCCATTCTCGGAACCGTCACTCTGAGCACATAGCGCCCAGAGCTGAAGGGTGGCGGTGTTATTACCGGTTCCAGCGTACCTAAATTGAAAATCCCATCTCGAAGAATTGTTTACATTCGGCCATGAGCCGTGCACATAGAGACTGAACGGATTCAGATCAATAACTCGCCACCCCGCAGAAATCACCTGCCGGTCATCGGGGCAGATAATATTTTGATCCTGAACTGAGTTGTCAGTCTGTTGAACCCTGGTTTCAGTGTGATAAATCAAGCTGGCTATTCCTGAGGGACCAGGCGGGCCGACAGGCCCTTGTTCTCCCGGCACACCCTGAGGACCCTGCGGGCCGACTGGGCCCGTCGGCCCTTCTAGACCCTGCTCGCCCGGTACGCCCTGGGGGCCCGGGTCGCCCTGAGGCCCCTGCGGGCCGACTGGGCCCACTGGACCTTCCGGACCTTGCTCACCAGCCAAGCCCTGAGGGCCGGCTTCACCGGCAGGCCCCTGCGGGCCTTCGGGGCCTTCCGGGCCTTCCGGGCCCTGCTCACCCGGCACGCCCTGAGGGCCCGGGTCGCCCTGAGGCCCTTGCGGGCCTTCTGGGCCTGGATTGCCATCAAGCGCAAATAATGCAACCGGAGCCGCTGCCACCCTCTGGCGTGGAGTTAATGCAACGCCATCAACATAGATCTCAAGATATCGCTGAGTTCCATCAAAAACCCCAGGCCCGAAATCCAGCTCAACCTGGAACAGACCATCGACCACTGAAACATTCCGCACCTCAAGCGACGGTCCAACCTGAGCGCCATCAACCAGCTCGTCAAATAATCGGAACTCCAAGTCAACAGAACCTGTAAAGGGTTGTGCTTGCTGCTGGAGCTGACCCTGATAAGTAATCGGCGCTGCCCATAATGACGCGCAAAAGACAACAGCAATGAAACCTATCAAGTAATTACGCATTTACGCCTCTCCCACCCTTTCCATTAAAACCATACGAAAACGTGCCCAAATCCGAACTGCTTCGGCATCATTCCGAATACAGACCCTCGGACGGAAAACTTGGATCTTTGTCAATCCGTGGACTGGTCCGGATGCTGACCGACATTCTGAGCCTCAAATCTATCCATGAACAATGAGTCGGGCAGATCAGGCAGACTCAATGCCCAAAACCCCCCGGTCGACTGAAAAGGCGGTGCAGAATGGAACCTTCCTCGCGTCGCCTCCCACTGACCAATCGTTCCCGCCAGCTCCCAGTCTCCATTCGATGATTCGGACTCGATGATCCCGCCACCCGAAATGGATGAAGCGGTTATCTGGAAGGAATCTTCAGCACTGGCCGAAATGCCCCATAGGACGAAACTAATCAATCCAACCTTGAAAAACCGCGTCATGCAAGTACAGATCGCATATTGACACGGCACAACGTTGACGCCCTGAGATTCCCCATCTACATGAATCTCTTCAACCATAAATTCCTCTTCAAAATCGCCTGACCCCCAATCAAGATAGCCAGACACTCAAAACTGCTGAATAACCAAGATGACGCTAGCACACCTGGCAACGAGAGCAAATGAATTCCCACCGATTCACAGAGATTCCAGACTCTCACGATAACGCCTGCTCAAGGAGCTCGGAGCTGATCCCCGCCCGGATGGCAGTGCCAGCCGGTTCAAATGAACCCTCGTTCAAGGTAATCGAGGATATCGGTGAGTTCTAGGTCACGTGTCATATGGACATGCCTTTTGATCCGATCTTTCTCCAGAATTCAGATGTAGGTGATATCGCCACCCCGGGTTTGGTCCGGACCCGCCGCGGTCAGCTCGCAATTGAGATAGTTCGCCCTGATGATCGACGGGCTTCCTATGACACGGCAGAGTGCCCTATAGCCCCTGAACCGTTGGTCTCGGGCTCAAGGGTGAAATGCCTTCCGAGATGGTGATGTAAAAGGTTGAAGCGCGGCAGATTTAATCTACCTGGTTCTAACCCGGAGGCTGAGTGCTGTTGACCACCGGCTAAAAACGGCCGGACTGCATGGGCAATCCGGCCTATCAGCCAGTTGCTCAAGCGTCCACTTTCAAACTAGCGCGAAGGCGAAGATTGCGCCCAGCACGGTGGCGACCACGGCCACGATGTAGAGCCGTTGTGACCAGCGACGAAGCCGCATGCAGTGGGCGGCCAGTTTGGGGTCGGCCGGGCATGGGGCGAAGCGTGCCCGCCACAACAGCCAGCCGGCCAGCGCCAGCACGGCAAAGGCCACGCCGAATACCAGCAGCTTCTGCTCGGAAAGCCAGATCAACTGCGGCACGGCGGTGACCAGGCTGGCCAGCGCCGCGCCGGCGCCCAGGCTGACCATCACCGCCGGAAGTACGCAACACACCAGGGTGCCGGCGCTGGCCAGCAGGGCGCCAAAGGCGCCCCACAGGCCTTGCCGGTCAACCGTGATCGGTTGCTCGTCCAAGCGTTCGTCCATTACTCGATGCTCGAACGAATGGCCGCCACGCTTTCGTCGGTGCGGGTGATGTCGACCACGCTGTAACCGGCATCGGTAAGCAGCTTGGTGATGGCCTCGTCACTCAGGTTCATGCCCGGCTTGAACTCCACCGCCACCAGGCGGTTTTCCAGGCTGACCAGCACGTCGGCAGTGGCCTCTTCGCGGTTGAAGCTGTTGCGAATGCCGCGCGCGCAGAAGGCGCACACCAGGCCGTTGACTTCCACGCGCACGTTGTTGGCTTCGGCATTGGCCGTGTCAGCGGCCAGCGGGGCTGACAGCAGGGCCAGCAGAAAGACCATCAAAGTGGTTTGAATAAGCTTGTTCATGGTGATATCTCCAGATTCGTTGAATGCGTGTTCGTTTGTTCGGTTCACAGGTTGATCATGAAAAAGGCCAGCGGCTTGCCGTTGGTATCCACTCCGGCTTCCAGCCACCAGCTTGGGTTGAAGAGCCGCAAGACCAGGGCGCCTTTTCGGCCGCTGTCGTTCATGCCGGTGGTGCGCATGCCCTTGCCCACCAGCCAGACCGCCGTGCGGTCGAAGTCGTGCTCGAAGGGGGCAATACCCAGGGCCAGGGTGTCGTTGCGATGGCGCCAGCCGGAGCCGTCGTGCAGTTCGCTCATGGCCGCGGTGTAGATGCGCCGGGTTTCCCAATCGGCCTGGAAGCCAACGTGTCCGCTGGCGCCGTTGCCGATGTCGGTTCGAGCGTGGCCAAGCCCGCCGTAAAAGAACAGATTGCCCTGGCTACCGGGGCGGTTCCATCGGCCGGCCAGGCCTGCTACGCGCAGGTAGGCCACGTCCAGCTCGCCGGTTTCACGCAAATCGGTCATGCGCAGATAGCCCACCGAGGTGGAGTGGCGGAAGGAATGCGAGTAGGTATAGCGAGCCTGCCATTGATCGGCCTGGGCTTCGGTGACCAGCACCTGACCACCCGTGTAGGTAATCGGGCGGGCCCAGGCCGGGTCAGCCGACAGGGCCAGCAGGCCGGCCGCTGCCACGGCCAGAATTCGGTAAATCATTGTTTTTCTCCATGCAATAAGGGTTGCCACCACCGGCAAAGGCCAGGCGGCGGTTACTTCAGGGGCATGAAGTCAAACGATTGGAGGGGGTGTCGGAACCGGGGAAACCAGGGAGTCGAAATTGGTCAGCAGACCGGATGGCGGGCCTGCGGGGGCAGCCACCAGTTGCATCAGGCCGTCAAAGGCCGGCGTGCACTGTGCCTGGGCACAAAGCCATTCGCAAAAGCCGACGATGGGCGGTTCGCTTTCGTCGTTGCCGCCATTAGCGGCCATGGGTGGATGACAGGGTGAACCGGCAACCAGCGGCGCGGTCTGTTGAGCGTCGTCCGAAGCAGAGACGTCGGCCAGCGCCGCCATGTGCATGGCGTGCCACGGCATGATCACCTGGGCCAGAAGCACCAGGCTGAACAGCACTGCAGATCGCTGGGCAAACGCCTTTGTCATTGGTTCATAATATCACGCACTGTCATGACCTCGTAGACAGCCCCCCGCCGCAAACGTTTAGCCACCCATGCCCTTGACCCGATGAGCCGGCCTTCGAAAAAGCGCAGCCCACGCCGCGCGTCACCACCGCCGAAAAAGCCCGGATTGTTCCGGCGCTGGCTGCTGCCGCCCACCCTGTTCGTGCTGGGCCTGTCGCTGGGCCTGCTGGTGCCCTGGGTGGTGTGGCTGGACCACCAGGCCGGCCAGCGCTTTGAAGACCGCCAATGGACCCAGGCCAGCCGTGTGTATGCCCGGCCGCTGGAGCTTTATCCGGGCCTGGCCATCAGCGCCAGCGATTTGATTTTCGAGTTGCAGGCCAGCGGGCTTAGCCAGGGCGCCCCCGCCTCGATAGGCCAGTACCGACACAACGGTGACCGCTTTGATATCCACCTGCCCGGCTTCGCCTTCCCGGATGGGGCCCAGCCACCCAGCCGCCTGTCGCTGGGGCTAAGCCAGGGGCGCATTGGCCAGATCGACTCGCCACAGGGCACCTTGACGCGAGTGCCGCCGGCCGAGCTCGGCAGCCTGATGCCGCTGGATGACCGTGACCGGACGCTGGTGAGCTTGCCGGATTTTCCGCCGCTGTTGATTGTCGGCATCCAGGCCGTGGAAGACCGTGCCTTCAACCACCATCACGGCGTTGACCCGCGCGGCCTGGCCCGAGCCACCTGGGCCAACCTGCGCCATGGCCAGCTGGTTCAGGGCGGTTCAACCATTACCCAGCAGCTTGTCAAGAACCTGTTCCTGACGCCCGACCGCAGCCTGGTGCGCAAATTCAACGAGGCGGTGATGGCCTTGAGCCTGGAGCGACGCTTCAGCAAGGCCGACATCCTGGAAGCCTATTTGAACGAGGTTTACCTGGGGCAGGATGGCCCGAATGCCATTCACGGCTTTGGCCGGGCCAGCGAGTACTACTTCGGCTTGCCGGTGCAGGCCCTGGCGCCCGAACAGATTGCCTTGTTGATTGGCATGGTGCGCGGCGCCTCCTGGTACCACCCGGTGCGTAACCCCCAGCGAGCGCTGAACCGCCGCAACCTGGTGCTGGACATGTTTCTGGAAACCGGTCTGCTGACGGCCGCCGAACATGCCGACGCCAGAAGCCGGCCGCTAGGCGTGAACACCCGCACCCAGCGTGGCCAGCGAGGCCAGAGTGATTTCATGGACCTGGTCGCCCGCCAACTGCGACAGGACTATCGCGATCGCGACCTGCGCGGCACCGGCTTGCGCATCTTCACCACGCTATCGCCCTCGGCCCAGCGCCATGCCGAACAGGCACTGGCAGCCGGTCTTGCCGACGTGGAACGCCAACCGAACGAGTTGCAGGGCGCCATCGTGCTGCTGGAGCCGGCATCCGGCGAGATTCGCGCGCTGGTGGGTGATCGCCAACCCTCGCGTCGCGGCTTCAACCGCGCGCTGGACGCTCGCCGCCCGGTCGGCTCGGTGATCAAGCCCTTTGTCTACTTGCTGGCGCTGGCCCAGCCCGACCGCTATCACCTGGCCAGCACGCTCAATGACGAGGCAATCAGCGTGCCCCTGCCCGGCCAACCCGCCTGGGAGCCGCGCAACTACGATGGTGAAAGCCAGGGCGAGGTCGCCCTGATGGACGCGCTGGGCCGCTCCTTGAACCAGGCCACGGTGCAACTGGGCCTGGACGTGGGCGTTCCGGCGCTGATGCGGGTGTTGCGCCAGTTGGGTGTCGAGCCTGGCAATGATGTCCATCCGTCGGCGCTGCTGGGAGCCATCGAGCTAAGCCCGCTGCAAGTGGCCCAGCTTTACCAGGCGCTGGCCTCGGAGGGCTACAGCACCCCGCTGCGCGCGATTACCGACGTGATCAATGCCGAAGGCGAATCCATCGGCCGCTACCCGATGCAGATGCGCCCGATCCGTGACCGCGAAGCGCTGGCGCTGCTGGACTTCGCCATGCGCCATGCCGTTACCGACGGCACCGGCCGAAGCCTGTCCTGGCGCTTGCCGAACGACCCGGGCGTACGCGGCAAGACCGGCACCACCAATGACCGCCGCGATGCCTGGTTCGCCGGCTACAGCAGCGACTGGCTGGGGGTGGTCTGGACCGGGCGCGACGATAACCAGCCGGCCAACATTTCCGGTTCCAGCGCGGCGCTGCCGGTTTGGGCTCGGTTGTTCTCACAGCTATCAATTGACCATCAGCCGACCAGTTGGCCCGATTCGATTGACTGGTATTGGGTCGACTGGCCCAGCCCGCTGCTGGCCAGCGAAGACTGCCCGAATGCCCGCGCCCTGCCCTTTATTGCCGGCAGCCAGCCCAGCCAGCTGTCGCCCTGCATTCCCGAACCGGAATCCGAACGACGCTGGCCCTGGCAACGGCGCTGAAACCATTGCCCTCCGCTATACTCTTACTAGTACCTGCATAAGTATTGCCACATTCAGCTTGTCTCTCGGCGTTCGTGACAAGGCGTCGGCGCGCCGGTGTAGCCACCCTACATCAAGCGCCGAGAACGCAGTCCACGGACGCCGAGAGGCAAGCCCGCAGGGGGCTCCTGACGAATCCGCCTGCGGCGTTAAAGTGGCTCGACGTAGAATAACTATGCCTTCGCCACTTTGCCTTGCAGGCGAATCCGTCAGGAGCCCTGAATGAGGCAATACTTATGCAGGTACTAGTAAGCCATTGATGCCACACACCCAAGACCGCCCGATATGACTTCAAGCTGCGCTCCAGCGACTTCCCTGCCGACTCTTCGCCGGCTGCTAACTCCACTTGTAGCCCTGCTGGCACTTGGCATGCTGGCCGGTTGCGCGACCACGTCGCTGTCGCCGGCGCCGGTCGAGCAGCGCACCGTGGAAGAACAGGTGCGCGCACCAGCGGCCGAAGAAACCCGTGGGCTTCAGGTTTATGCGCTGCGCAACCCGGCCGTGGTTGAACTGCGTGACTCAGCGGCTGAAGCCGAAGCCCGTGGTGATCTCGACCGGGCCGCACTGCTGCTGGAGCGCGCCCTTCGCATTGAATCACGCGACCCTGAGTTGCTGCAGGACATGGCCGAAATTCGCCTGGCCCAGGGCAACTGGTCGCAGGCGGAAAGCTACGCTCGCCGTTCGTTTGATACCGGTCCACGGGTGGGCGAAATCTGCCAGCGCAACTGGCGCACCATTGCCCTGGCGATGGAACGCGAAGCCCGTTTCGACGAAGCCAGCGAGGCGCGCCAGCGCCTGAACAATTGCCAGGTCGAGCCGCCGCCGCGGTTCTGACGGCCCGATGACCGAACTGGCCAGGCAATTTGCCGGCGAAGGCCCGCTGGCCGAGCTGCTGCCCGGCTTCCGCCCCCGGCCCGGCCAAATCGAGCTGGCCGAACGCATCACTGCCTGCCTTGACCAGGGCCGCGATCTGGTCGCCGAGGCCGCCACCGGCACCGGCAAGACGCTGGCCTACCTGCTGCCGGTGCTGGCCCGCGAAGGGCGCAGCATCATCTCGACCGGCACGCTGAACCTTCAGGACCAACTGTTCAACCGCGACTTGCCGCTGGCGCTGAAGGCCAGCGGCGTCGAAAAGCGCGTGGCGCTGCTGAAAGGGCGCGCCAACTACCTGTGCCCGCAGCGCCTGCAAACCCATCTGGACGAACAGAGCGATCGCGACAGCGAACTGGCTGCCGAGCTGAGAGAAGTAGCCCGCTGGGCACGCCACAGCGAGCGCGGCGAAATCAGCGAGATCGAGAGCATCAGCGCCCGTTCGCCAGTCTGGCCGCTGGTGACCTCCACCCAGGACAACTGCCTGGGCAGCGACTGCCCGATGCTCAAGGACTGCCCGCTGGCCCACGCCCGGCGCAAGGCCCAGGATGCCGACATCGTGGTGGTCAACCACCCCCTGCTGTTTGCCGACATGGCGCTAAAGCACACCGGCTTTGGCGAGGTGCTGCCCGGCGCCGATGCGGTGATCATCGACGAGGCCCACCAGGTGCCGGAAACGGCGATGCGCTTTTTCTCGCGCGGCGTCAGCGCCTGGCAGGTGAAGGAACTGGCCCGCGACAGCCTCGCCGCCTGTGGCCAGGCCGCTGGCAGCCTGCAACTGCTGCGCGTGCCCATCCAGGCCCTGCGTGACGAACTGGACCAGTGCGTCAGCGCCTGCGTCGACCTGCCGCCACGCGGCGACCATGCCCGTCTGACTCACTTGCAATCCCGTTTCGAATCACTGGCCCAGCGGCTGGCCGAACTGAAAGGCGCGCTGGACCCGGTGGCCGAACAGACCCGCGAGATGGGCAACTGCGCCGACCGCGCCGGCCTGCTGCTGGACGGCCTGCGAG
Source organism: Gammaproteobacteria bacterium (assembly GCA_003567685.1). Lineage (GTDB taxonomy): Bacteria > Pseudomonadota > Gammaproteobacteria > Xanthomonadales > Wenzhouxiangellaceae > Wenzhouxiangella. Next base: position 12,442 of record PWYW01000099.1, on the reverse strand, counting down.
CCTTCATGACCGGCGAAGAAGGCACGGTGCGCTGGTTCACCAACCGGCGCGGCCGATTCTCGCTGCAGATCACCCCGCTGGACATTGCCGGGCCGCTGACCGCGCTGCGCGAACACAACCCGGCCACCTGGATCATGACCTCGGCCACCCTGGCGGTGGCCCGTCGCTTTGACCACTTCACCCGTCGCCTGGGGCTGGACGATGCCGACGAGGTGATCATCGCCAGCCCGTTCGACTACGCCAATCAAACCCGGCTGTGGCTGCCCACCGGTCTGCCCGAACCGCGAGATCCGGGTTTCGGGCCCCAGTTGCTTGAACAGGTGATGCCGCTGCTGCGCGCCAATGGCGGCCGGGCGTTCTTGCTGTTCACCGCCCACCGGGCGCTGAACCAGGCGGCCGAATGGCTGCGCGCCCACAGCGATTTCCACCTGCTGGTGCAGGAAGAAGCCCCGCGCCAGGTGCTACTGCAACGCTTTCTGGATACCCCCCGGAGCCTGCTTTTGGGCGCGGCCAGTTTCTGGGAAGGCGTAGACGTGCCCGGCCCGGCACTCAGCCTGGTCATCATCGACAAGCTACCCTTCGCCTCGCCCGACGACCCGGTGCTCGAAGCCACCATGAAGGCGGTGCGCGAGGCCGGCGAAAGCCCGTTCAGCCAGGTGCAACTGCCGCAGGCGGTGCTGGCGCTGAAGCAGGGCGTCGGACGGTTGATTCGCCAGGCCGACGATTTCGGCGTGCTGGTGATCGGCGACCCGCGCCTGAAAAGCAAATCCTACGGACGGCTGTTTCTTAACAGCCTGCCGCCGATGACACCGGTCGACAGCGGAGCCGAGGCGGCGGCGTTTCTTCGCCAGAAGCATGAGATAGGCGGTGAAAGGTGAAGGGTAAAAGGGGGGCGATTTCGTCGTTTTTCTTTTGAAGAATCCGGGGCCTGGACGAGCGACCGGAGCTGCCAGCAAGGGGCGCGGGGGCTTGGATATCGAGCCTTGAGGTGCAGCCGATATCCAAGTTCCCGCGCCCCGGCTGCTTCGGGCGTTCGTCCAGGCCGTCGCCAAGCCAACTGAGGGCACTGGGACTACAATGCCCAGCATGAATCTTCTTGCGATTGAATCATCCACCGAGAACTGCTCCGTCGCGCTGGAAGCCGGTGGTCAGCGGCTTGAGCGCCAGGCGGTGGAGCCGCGCGGCCATGCCCAGCGCATTTTGCCCTGGTCGCAGGCCCTGCTGGCTGAAGCCGGGCTGGGCTTCAACGACCTGGACGGGCTGGTGGTCGGGCGCGGGCCGGGCAGTTTCACCAGCCTGCGTATCGGGCTTGGCATTGCCCAGGGCGTGGCCCTGGCCCACGATCTTCCCATCTACCCGGTATCCAGCCTCGAGGCGCTGGCCCAGACGGTTGACCCCGACTGCCAGGCACCTGCCCTGCTCTGCCTGCTGGATGCGCGCATGGGCGAGGTCTATGCCGGCTGGTATCGCTGCCGGGATGGAAAGCGCCTGCGCGTTGGCGATGAAGCCCTGCTGCCGCCGGCCTCTCTCAGCCTGCCCGATGGAGAAGACTGGGTCGTCACCGGCCCGGGCGCACGAGCCTACAAGGAAATCACCGGCAAGGCCCTGGGCACGAAAGCCCGCTTTGCCGATGAAGAGCACTGGCCCGGCGCCCCGGCGCTGCTTTCACTGGCCCAACAGGTGGAGCCCATCGACGCCTACTCGCTGGAGCCGACTTACCTGCGCGATCAGGTCACGGGTTGATGGCTTGCCCCATGCAGCCTGGGGCTGCGTAGGGCGGGAAGATGGGAGAGGGAAGACGGGAGAGGGTGGAAAGACCTTCTCAGAAGTCGTAGCGGGCGCTCAGGCCGATGGTTCGGGGTTCGGCGAACTGCACGTAGGGTTCTTCGATGTAGCCCTTGCGCGGGTCGTTGCCGAAGGCGCCGAACCCGCGTACCTGAACGTCTTCGTTGCTCAGGTTTCGTCCCCACAGCGCCCATTCCCACTGGCCGGTCTGGTAGGCCAGACGCGCATGCAGGCGGGTGAAGGATTGCGAGCGCACTTCATGCCGGCTGGAGAAGTAGAACGCATCCTTGCCCTCAATTTCGGTGCGCAATGACCAGCCATCGCCCAGCTGCACGATGCTGCCGAGGGCAAACATGTACTCCGGCGCGTGCGGCAGATCGCGCCCGTCCATGTCGAAGGGGATGCCGTTGGCCGGGTCGGCCTGGGCGTGGGAGAAGTTTTCAAAGCCGTCGAAGCGCGAGCGCATCAGGCCCAGGCTGCCGAACAGGAACCAGCGCGAGCTGGCCCGGAAGTTGGCCTCGGCTTCAAGGCCGTAGCTTTGGCCGGCGGTGGCGTTGGCCGTGTACTGAACGAACTCGCAGGGGCAGTTGTTGCCTTCGATGGGCAGCAGAATGGCCTGCTGGGTCTGCACCGAGCGGCGGTCTTGCCAGAACAGCGCGGCGCGCAGGTCGAGACGGTTGTCCCAGAAGCGCCCCTTGCTGCCCAGCTCGTAGTTCCACAGGGTTTCGGTCTGGAACTCGCGCAGGTTCTCGGGTACCGCGCTGTTGCTGTTGATGCCGCCAGCCTTGTAGCCGCGCGATACCAGGCCATAGAGCAAGGGGCCTGCATCGGTCTGGTATTCCACCGCCACGCGCCCGCCCCACATGCTCTCGGCAGGACGGAAAGCCGCGCCATCGCTGTCTTCATAACGGGCCCAACGGCGCTCGTAGCGAAGCCCGGTCTGCACCGCCCAGCGCTCGGCCAGCGGCCAGTCGATCTGGCCGTAGAGGGCGCGGTTGACGGTGTCGAAATCGCGCTCGAACGGGGCCGGCAGGAAGGTGAACTCGCGCCGGAGAGACTGCGATTGATCGCGATAGTAGGCGCCCAGCACCCAGGCCGGCTGGCCGGCCTCGGCGCGCGAGAGCAGGCGCAGGTCGGCCGTTCGGTTGTCCTGGCTGCGCTCGTAGTTATCAAACGCCGAGTACTCGGGCGCCAGGCAGTCGAACACCTCGCAGATGCCGACAAAGGCCCAGTCGGTATCGAAGCCGTATTCAAGATCCGCCGACAGGCCGCTCAGGGCCAGTTCGACATCCAGCGCCGGGGTGGCTTCCCAAGCCATTCGCGCGGCCAGCGCGCGGGTGTCCTGACGGTCGAAGCCGGGCTCATCCGACAGGGTCTGGCGGGTGTTGTCCAGCGAAAAGCCGTCGTAGCCGTTGTCGATGTCCAGCAACAGGCCAACCAGGTCCAGGCTGAAGCGCTGATGCGGCTGCCAGAACAGCCGGCCGCGCAGGGTCTGCTCGTCGATTCGGGCGGTGTCCTTGCGGTCCAGGAAGACATTGCGCTGGGCGCCATCCGAGCGGGTGCTGCCGTAGGCCAGTCGGTAGCCAAGCTGGTCGCTGGCCGGGCCGCCCAGGGCTGCTTCAATCTGGCGCAGGCCGCGCTGGCCAATCCGGGCTTCGCCGTAGCCCGACGTGGTGGCTCCCGGTGCGGTCGAGACCAGGTTGATCAGGCCGGCCATGGCATTGGCCCCGTTCAGCGTGCCTTGCGGCCCGCGCAACACCTCCACCTGGGCCAGGTCAACCAAGGTGGCCGCGCCGCCCAGGCCGGTCAGGTCAATGCCGTCAACAATCAGGCCCACCGAGGGGTTGATCGGGTCGACAAATTCGCTGCGCTCGCCCACGCCGCGAATCTGGAAGAACTGCCCGCGCGAGGCGCCGGCCGAGTAGTTGACGTTGGGTGCCAGGTCCAGCACGGCTTCGAGGTGGCTGGCCTGGCGCTCGCGCAGCGTATTGGCATCAATCACGCTGGTGCTGCCGGCGCTGTCGAACAGGTCTACCGGCCGGAATTCGGCGGTTACCAGGATGCGTTCGTCATCAAGCGGCTGGTCATCGCTGGCAATCTCATCAGCAACAGCGCCAAGGCAAGACAGCGCCAAACCGGCGGCGCAAAACAATCGGGTAAAACTCATGGATTAGGTCTCCGCACATCATTGAAATGGAGACCCGGCATGCACGCGGGGGTAAAAGCAATCCTTCCCTACGCCGGCATTAACCGGATCAGGTTCAACGGGTCCACTCTTGCTGCAAGTGTCTCAGGCGCTTACGCCACCCCGAGGAAGGCCGCTAGTTTAGCAAATGCCATAGCCGAGCCGACGGCGGCGTCGGATGGATCGACGTCCAGTGCGTGACAAAACGCCAAGGCAATGGCAATCTTCATAGTTGGCGTCGCAAGCATAAGCAAGGCTGATCGAATAGCGAGGGAGTCAAGCGTTGAGAATTCAGTTCGACCAGTTCCAGATCGATCTTGAACAGAAGTCGGTCATTGGGCCAGACGGCCCGGTCAATTTGCGCCCGCAGACCTTTGCTGTCTTGTGTCATCTGATTGATCAGGCTCCGGCCGTTGTCAGCCGGGATGATCTGCTGGATGCAGTCTGGGGCCATCAGGCCACCTCGGTCAGTTCGGTCGCCCAGACCATCAAAGAGCTGCGTCAAGCGCTGGGGGACTCCAGCAGCGAACCCCAGCTGATTGCTACCCGGCGCCGACTGGGGTACCAGTTCATCGGCATCATTCGGCGCGAGCCCGACACGGAATCGGGTTCGGATGCAACGGTGACTGCTGCCAAAGATAACTCGGCGTATACGCTGCCCCCGGCCAGCATGCTGCCGCGTCCGGCGCTTTGGGGCTTGACCCTGGTCATGTTTTTGGGCCTGGCCTGGCTGTTGCTCGGCCCCGGCCTGCGCGAAGACCCGCTGCGCAGTCTAAACGGACCGCCAACCTTGGCGGTTACGCAAATGGTCAATGCGACCGAGGATCCGGGCCTGAACTGGCTCGGCCCGGCATTGGAAACCTATCTCGGTCATGCCCTGGTTGAGCTGGGCGGCTTTCGCGTCGTGGTCATCGACCCGATCGCGCTGGAGGACGAATCCCGACTCAATGACATCGACTTTCTAATCGAAGGTCGCTATCTGGCCGCCGGGGTCGATGGTTCGCGTCTGCTGGCCAGTCTGCGGCGGCCAGGATCTAGTGAGATTCTGGGCAGCCTCGAGTCCGGCCTGGGGGCCTGGGACGTGGCCGCGCTGGCCATCGACATGGCCGATGCGATTCGTGATCGGCTGGGTTTTGCCGCCCCACCCGGTGCCGACAGCGCAGCCATCCGCGCCCGTCTGCCGCGTTTGCCCAGCACCCAGGAAAGCTATTTCGGTGCGCTGCAGTCCATCGGCCTGGGCCGCGCTCAGTCTGCTCTGGAGTCCATCGCGCAGGCGCGCCTGCATGAACCGGACAATCCGCGCCTGGATCATCTGCAGGCGCTGGCCTTCAAGCTTAAGGGCGACTGGAACCAGGCGCGTCAGTTCAGCGAAACGGCGCTGGTGGCGACCCAGCTCTGGCCGCGCCGGGATCGACTGGAACTGGAAGCCACTGCCGCTCTGCTGGATTTCGACTTCGAGCGCGCCGCCGATAATCTCCAGGCGCTGACCCAGTTCTATCCGGAGCCCGACACCAACCGCCGCCTGATCGAAACCCTGATTCAGGCCGGGCGCTTGCGCGCGGCCTCCGAGGCGCTGGACTCATTCAGCCGCCAGTGGCCCAGCGATCCGCGCGTGTCATTGCTGCAAGCCGAGCTGGCAGCAGCCGAAGGTGATCAGGAAAAACGCCTGGAGGCAGCCCAGCGCGCCGTTCTGCAAGCGCGCGATGAGGACTGGGTCGAGGTTATGTCGGCCGGTCTGCTGGCTGAAGCCGCAGCCAACGTCGAGCTAGGGCGACTGGATCAGGCCCAAGCAGTACTCGATGATCTGTTCGCCTTGGGCTCCGATCTCAGCGATGCCACCCTGGGCCTGGCCACCGCCAGCCTGGCCCGCGTCCAGTTTCAGCGCGGCGAGCTGGTCCCGGCCCTGGTGTCGGCCGAGCAAGCGCTGGAACTGTTCGAACTCATTCCCCACCCAGCCGGCCAGGCCGAGACCCTGCTGATCACCGGTGCCATTCACGACCGTGCCGGTCGTGCAGAAGCTTCGATCGCGGCATTGGAGCAGGCCGTGGAGCAATTCCGAGAGCTGGGCGATCAGCGCCGTCTGGAGCGCAGCAAGGTGCAACTGGGTATCAGCCTGATTGGTGCCCAGCGGATCGAAGAGGCCATCGAGCGGCTGGAGTCGGGTGCGCGCTATTTCCGCGCGGTCGGTGACCGTCAGGGGGAGGGTGCCGCGCTGCTCAATCACGCCACCTTGCTGGCGCGCGGCGGCCGCCTGATCGATGCCGAGCCCATTTTCGAGCGCTCGCTGGAAGCCTTCCGTGACGTTGGCGATCTGCGCGGCCAGGCCATCGCCCTGGGCAATCTGGCCGGGATTGCCGGTGATCGGCGCGACTGGCGGCGCTCCATCGAGCTGTCCGAGGAGTCTCTGGCCGGATTCGAGCAGCTTGGTGCCGCTCTGGACATCGCCCGGGTGTCCTACAACTTGGGTATCCTGCTCCGCCGGCGTGGCGATCTGAACAAAGCCGAGCAGCGCATCCGGCAGTCGGCCGAAGCCTTCGGCAGCCAGGGCGCCAGTCAGATGAAAGGCCGGACACTGACCACTCTTGGTGCCATGCTGATCAGCAAAGGACGCTACGACGAAGTCGATGAGGTTTTGGCACGATTCGACGGACTATCCATTGAGGACCCGGCCGAAATTTCGGTTTACCACGCCGTATTGGGCGAACGCGCATTGTCCCTGGGCGATGTGGATGGCGCCCAAACCGAGTTCAGTCGCGCCTACGATTTGATGGCCACCATTGGCGCGGAAAATCATTTGCTGGTCTCGCGCCTCAATATGGCCCGGGTCGATCTGGCCCTGGGTCGCGCCGTCCAAGCCGAGCAGGCCGGGCGTGAGCTGATCATTGGTTTTGGCGAAATCCGCAACCCGACGCGCCAGATTGATGCGCTGATTCTGCTCGGCGCGGCTTTGATCGAACAGGGGCGCCTGAATGACGCTGATAATCAGATCAGCCGCGCCGAGGATCTGCTGGAGCAGGCACCGGACGCCGAACAAGCGTTGAAACTGGCCCTGCTGCGCAGCCGGATCAGCCCACCGGAACTGGCCGAAGAGCGTTTGGGCTGGGTCGAACAAACGGCGCGAGAGCAAGGCTTCGTGACGCTTTTGACTCAGGCCAGCGACTTGCGCGCCGGTGTGGCTCAGCCGTAAAGAGGCAAATTCCAACGAACTTTCAAGTTTCGATCATCCAAGGCACGAGCATTCCTTGAATGATTGAGCCCTGCTCTGGCGCTTGATCATTCGCACCCGGGGACAACAAGCGCGCCAGGATCTTGCCCGAGTCCGTAGCGAGCTGCCGGCAGACATCGAATCTGAGCCGGTTTAACAAACCTTATCGGATGAACTTGAACAGCCTCCGAAAGATTGACCTGATTACCTACTTCAGCCATTGCGTAGAGGGCTTACTAGCACCTGCATAAGTATTGCCTCATTCACGGCTCCTGACGGATTCGCCTGCAAGGCAAAGTGGCGAAGGCATAGTGATTCTACGTCGAGCCACTTTAACGCCGCAGGCGGATTCGTCAGGAGCCCCCTGCGGGCTTGCCTCTGGGCGTCCGTGGGCTGCGATTATCACGACAAGCGCGGCGCTTGATGTAGGGTCGCTACACCGGCGCGCCGACGCCTTGCCACGAACGCCGAGAGACAAGCTGAATGTGGCAATACTTATGCAGGTGCTGGTATATGTCAGGTCTTTGGGGGCAGCAGAAGCGCCGGCGAACAGCCGAGACGCTAGACTCAGAAATGGCCTAGCCGGAAAAATTTCTGGCTACTCGAAACCCGGTCGTATTGTTGGTGTCCTGGTTGTGGCCCGCGTTGAATCGTCGGGCCGAGCGCAAATCTCGGCCAGCGTTGAACCAGGAGCCGCCGCGCAGCATGGCTTGGCCGCAGTTGCCGTCCAGCCAGGCGCTGCCGTCAATCGGGGCACCTTCGTAATCCGCATTGGCGCAGTCCTGGGTCCATTCCCAGACATTGCCGTGGGTATCGAACAGGCCGAAGGTATTGGCAGTGAAGCTGCCGACCGGCAGGGTTTGTTGGCGATCAATCCCCTCCGGACAGTCCTGGGCAGGGGTTGTGCCGCGGAAGTTGGCCTGATCGGTGGTGATGCAGTTGCCCATGTTGTAGCGGCCGATGCTCCCAGCGCGGGCGGCATATTCCCATTCGGACTCCGAGGGCAGGCGGTATTGCTGACCGGTTGTGCTGCTCAGCCAGGCGACATATTCCTGGGCGTCGTTCCAGGTGACATTGATCACCGGCCGATCACCGCGCCCCCAGCCGTTGTCGCTGGGGCTGTTCGTGCAGCCCTGATCAGCCACGCAGGCATCCCACTGGGCGAAAGTAACCGGATACCGCCCCATGGCAAACATCGGGACATTGACCAGACGCTGAGGTCTTTCATTTCCAAGGCTCTCGGGTTCGCTTTCCGGGCTGCCTTGGGTAAAGCTGCCAGCGGGGATCACGACCAGGTCCGGGCAGTCAGTGCAGTCTCTCAGAATACTGCCCGCGCCGACTTCGAAGCGGTTATGGAATATCCGATCGCTGGGCTGGTCGTGGTCTTGGCGCTCGTACGCACCGGCATCGCAGGCGCTGGTGTTTCCGCCTGGTCGCGGCAGGCCGCGCTGGTCGTCGGTGATACCGAAGTCGCCTGAACAGTCGCCGGACGCCGAGATGGCGACACTGCCCAAGGCCAGGGCATGGGTGGACGTAAAGCCACCGTTGTCAGCCAGGGGTAGCAGGCCAATGGCTGCGGCTGCCGTGGCCGTGCCGGTGCAGCTTGCGTGCGTGCTGAAGCTGCCGACGCTGACGATGCTCGTGTTGGTATTGGCTGTGTGGCAAGCCACCTGGAAGGGATCAGACTGGACAACAAGGCTGTTCTCAAGCTCCAGCGTTGCTGGCTCGTCAGCAATACCGAGCAGGTATATGCCCTGGCCCAATGCTGGATCAACGTTGGGTGAGCCGGCTTGGTTGAAAGCCACGGTACTGTGGATCAATCGAACACTGCTTCGGGTAATACTGATCCCCGCCCCATTGAATTCTGAAACATTTTGAGAAACAGTGCTGTTGCTCATGTTGAGCTCGGTGCCTTCTATCAGACTGATCGCACCACCCCAGCGGGCCTGGTTGCCGATGAAGCTTGTTCGCTCAATATTGACCTGCGCCCCAGTCCTCGCGCTGATACCGCCGCCACTTGAGCTCAATGCCTGATTATCTGCAATCTCACTGTCAACAATGCTAAGGCTGACTCCGTTGAATGCAATTGCTCCTCCTAGACTGGATTCGGCAACATTATTGATGAATCGAACTCGCTCAAGCATGACTGTGCTGCCGGTCAAAGCGAAGAGGCCGGCACCAGGAGTTCCACCGTCCGTGGTTCGCCCCCGGGTCACGGTGAGATCCTGGAGCTGAAATTGCCGTGTTTGACTCACATGAAACACCCTGAATGCGCCCATCGCATCAATGGTGAGGCTATCAGGCCCTGGCGCCGGCCCAACAATCGACAGATCGGCGACGATAGTCGGCAAGGATTCCAGTAGCTCGATCGTGCCGCCGATCAGATCCGGATGAAACGTGATCGTGTTGAGCGCAAGACTGCCCGAGGCGCAATGCAAAGACCCGGACTGGTTAGCGTTATTGGCATTGATGATCGCCTCGCGCAGGCTGCACAGGCCATCGTCATCTGAATAGCCGCGCAAGGTATTGACGACCATAGTGACCGGCACCGGTAACTCGACAACCTCACCGCTAGCCTGGTTGTTGACAGCCACAGGATCTGGCTGGAAGCCGCTGACCAAAGCGGCAACTTCCTGGCCGCCTGCGGTGCCCAACTCGACAGTTAGGGTCAGCGTTTGCTTTTCGTCCGGCCCCAGAAAACCGACCTTCCATTGCCCAGTTCCAGGATCAAACGTGCCGCTGCCATGATCGGCATTCTGGAAGATCAAGGCACTACCCAGATCGATCTGGGCTTCAACCTCGCTCGCCCAACTGCCTGATTGATTGCTGACATCGATCACGATCTCGACCTGCTGGCCGACTGCAACGGCGGGTGGATCAATGGTCAAGGCCACTGCCAGATCAACCGGTGCCGGCGGCTGGTCGGTCTCGTAAGCGCCCACATCGCAGGCGCTGGAACTGCCGCCCGGCCGCGTTGCACCGCGCTGGTCGGTGTTGATGCCGTATGTGGACAGGCAATTGCCGGCGGCGTTGATCGCCAGGCTGCCCTGGCCGATGGCGTGCGTCGGCGTCGGGCCGCCGTTGTTGGTCAAAGCGCCGAGCTCAATGGCATTGGCACTCGGAACAAGCAGCCCCGGGCAAGTCGAATGCGTGACGATATTGCCAGTGCCCGTCACATCGCCGAAATCGCCGCTGCCGCAGCGGTTGTTGACCACCAGGCTGTTATACAGATTCAGAGACCCAAAGTTGGAATCCGATCCAGTGACATACAAGTGACTCAGTCGTCCGGGTGCATTGATGTTGTCTGCGACCGTGACATGAAAAAGATCAACTTTGCTTCGCGTGGCAAACAAGCCCGGGCCCGTGGCAGAACCCAGCTGATTGCCTGAAATGGTGCCATTAACCATGGTGACCTGGCTGTCGGAAAGGTACAGACCGCCACCCCGGGCACTGGCTCCAAGAGTGGAGTTGCCAACAATTGTCACCGACATCAGCTGGCTATCGCCATCGCGATGATAGATACCGCCACCTCGGGCTTCATCACCGTGTGTGGCATTGCCCTGAACCAGGGTGTCGGTCATGTCCAGCTGACCGTTTCTGACTCTTACACCACCCCCATGCGCTGAATCAGCTTGCGTCTGATTATTGACAATCTGACTCTGAATGATTGTGGCATTACCATTATTGATATAGATCCCGCCGCCCTCCGCAGAGTCGCCCATGGCTTGATTGCCGGAAACCAGACAGTTATGCATTATCAGGTCGCCATTGGCAATCCGCATGCCACCGCCCCTGCCACTGTCCTGCTGGGTACTGTTATCCAGAATTTCGCAGCCGCCAGAAAGGTTGACGTTGGCACCGATAGTAGAAATCCCTCCACCGTTGCCGCCACTACCCTGGACTGAGTTCCCTTGAACCCGACCGCCGACCATGGTCAGCCCAGCGTTGCGCAGATAGAGCGCACCACCGTGTCCGTTTGCTCCAGTCGTGGTATTCCCGGCCAAAACCACATTGGACAACTGCAGATCGGCCCCGTCCATGAACAAGGCGCCGCCCCAAGCCGAGCTGCCGGTTGTAATGTTTGAGTTGATCTGGCTGGCACTGATCGTCACATTACCGCCTACCGCATGAATGGCACCGCCGCGACCGACGGTCGAGTTCAGGCCCATGCTTGTCTCAACCACTTCGAGCTTGCTGTTGGCTGAGAAGATCACGCCACCGCCGCCGTCGGCCGTATTGGCATTGAAAACGCTCTCCTCAATGGTCACCGTTGAGTCGAACATCGCGATGGCGCCACCGTGATTGTTTGCACCCTCGGTAATGCCATTCACTATCGAAATCCGCTCCAGGCGCACCAGCCCGCTGTTGGCAAGATAAATGGTGCTGCCGGGGTATGTCTCGCTAAAAGTGCGGCCCTGTGTCAAGCTCAGATCGCTGATGACGACTTCGTTAGCGCCTGCGACTGCAAAGATGCGCGAGGCATACTCAGCGTCGATGGTCAGGCCGCCGGGATTGCCACGAACAGGTCCGACAAGCTCCAGGTTGCGGGTAATAGTTGGCAAGGCCTGACCGCTGAGAAGGATGGTAGCTCCAATCAAAGCATCATCAAACAGGATCTGGTTGCCGCCAGTCGAACCAGCGGCGCAGTCTGTCGACCCGGACTGATTCGCATTTTCAGCATTCAGCATCGCCTCGCGCAGACTGCACAATCCATCGTTGTCGACTACATCGAGGTGAGTCGTCACCACAATGGTCGCCGCTTGGGCCAAGCCCGCCAGGCCGACCAAAATGATGCCAAAAACTAGCTGCCGGATTGTCATGTTCACTAATCTCCCAATTTGCTCTTTCAGCGCGAGGCCGATACTGGCCCAGCCCCAGTTTTCCTGCCTCACAGCTTCACCGCTTGCGCCACGGCAAACATGAAATTGGCTTGAAATTAAGTTGAAAATGGTTCGCTATTCGACTTTGGCCCGGCCGGAACAACCGAAGGAGCCTCGAGTCAGTCAAAAGAAACCTTGCGTCGGCGCCGTTTGGGGGCTTCCTGCGGCTTGGCAGGCTGGCTGTCTTCAAGGGCAAGCGCCGGCAGCGCTCTGACCTGAATCTCGGCGCGGAACAGCTCAGCCTGTTCAAACTTGAACAGCCGGGCGAACAGCACCTCTGGCACATGCTGGCGGCGAATGTTGTAGCGCTCGACGCTGTTGTTGTAGCCCTCGCGCATCAGTGCCACTTCGTTTTCCAGCGCGACCAGTTGGTGCATCAGCTGGCTG
>PWYW01000094.1 GCA_003567685.1 Gammaproteobacteria bacterium | reverse complement strand
CTGCGCTACACGCTGGTTCTCGAAAACACCGGTGCTGGCCCGGCCACTGATGTGGTCATCACCGACACTCCGGATGCCAACAGCCCGCTGCTTGTTGGCAGCGTGACGACGACTCAGGGCAACGTGGTGCTCGGCAACGCCGCCGGGAATAGCTCGATTCAGGTGGAGGTAGCCAGCCTCGGTGTCGGTGATACCGTGACGGTAACCTACGATGTGATCATCGTCGATCCGCTCCCGGCCGGTGTTGATAACCTGATCAACCTGGCGGCGGCGGAATCGTTCGAATCGCCCGATCTCGACGATCAAGTCATCACCCCGGTCAATGCCCAGCCCGACCTGTTCATCACCAAAGAGGATGATGTGGTGGGCGAGGCCGAGCCTGGCGATGTGGTGGTGTACACGCTCAACTACGGCAACATTGGTAATCAGGACGCCACCGGGGTCTTCATCACCGATGTCGTGCCGGATAACACCACCTTCGATCCGGGCAGTAGCAGTCCGGGTTGGGACTGCCAGCCGGACAACAACGCCGGCAGCGCCTGTACGCTGAATGTTGGTGACCTGAACGTCGGCGATTCGGCCTCGGTGAACTTTGCCGTGATCGTCGACAACCCGCTGCCGGCTGGCGTTGACCAGGTCACCAATGTGGTAGTGATCAGTGACGACGGTGCGAACTCTGACGATCCGATCACCGACGAGGATGACGAGACAACGCCGGTGAATGCGGATCCGCAGCTTGGTATCAACAAGTCGCTGGTCTCGGCCGATCCCGACCCGGTTGTCGTCGGCAGTACGCTGACCTACGAGATAGTTGCCAGCAACATCGGCAACATGACCCTGACCAATATGGTCATCAGCGATCCGCTGGTCGACCCGATCGATCCGGTGGCCGACTGCAACTGGGACGGCGCAACCGGCACGCTGCTGGTGGGTGAGACGGTGACCTGCACGGTGACCTACATTGTTACCCAGGCCAATGTAGATGCCGGCGGCGTATTCAATACCGCCACCGCCAATAGTGACCAGACCGATCCGGTTACCGATAACGAAGACGTGGATATCAATCAAGAGCCGGCTCTGGTTCTGGTCAAATCCGCTGATCCAGACAGCTATGCGGAAGTCGGCGATGTCATCGCGTTCAGCTTCCTGGTCGAAAACACCGGCAACGTCACGCTGACCGGCGTGGAGGTGGACGATTCGATGCTGGGCGGTCCGATTGCCTGTACGCCATCCACGCTGGCACCGGGAGAGACTGCCGATTGCGGCCCGGTGAACTACACCGTTGACCAGGCCGACATTGATGCCGGACAGATCGTCAACACGGCCACTGCTTCCGGTCTGGACCCCAACAACGACGAAGTCGTCAGTCCGCCGGATACCGAAACGGTGCTGGGTCCGGATGCGGCGCCGGCATTGATGCTCGTCAAGTCGGCCTCACCAGAGACCTACAGCGAAGCCGGCGATGTCATCAACTACAGCTTCGAGGTCACCAATACCGGCAACGTCACGCTCAGTGGTGTCGAGGTGGATGATCCGATGCTTGGCGGAACCGTCGCTTGTACCCCGTCGATGCTCGATCCGGGCGAGACAGCCAACTGTGGCCCTGTCCCCTACACCGTGACGCAGGCGGATGTCGATGCCGGCCAGATCGTCAATGTGGCCGAAGCGTCAGGCGAAGATCCGAACGGCACACCGGTTGCCGATGAAGATGACGCAACGGTTCAAGGGCCGGAACCGGTACCCGCAATCGAGCTGGAGAAGACCATCACTGCCGGCTCACCGTTCGAGAACGTGGGTGATGTGATCAGCTACGAAATCACAGCGACCAACACGGGGAATGTGACCTTGTTCGATGTCGAGATCAGCGATCCGGATGCCACGATCGACAGCTGCGTCCCGACGCAACCGGCCGAGCTGGCCCCTGATGAGCAACTGGTTTGCCAGGCCAGCTACGTGATCAACCAGACCGATATCGAAGCCGGTGAGTTCATCAACGAGGCATCGGTGACCGGAGCCGACCCGAACGATACTGTGGTGGATGCCGAAGACGATGCCACGGCAGCCGGCCCGGATCGAGCCCCAGCCATTGAGCTGGACAAGCAGATCACTTCTGGCTCGCCGTTCGTCAACGTCGGTGACGTCATCGAATACGAGATCACGGCGACCAATACCGGCAACGTGATCCTCTTCGATGTAGTTATCAGCGACCCGGATGCAGTCATTGGCACTTGCGTGCCTGCCCAGCCGGCGGTCCTCGCGCCCGACGACACCCTGGTGTGTGAAGCCAGCTATGTTGTTGATCAAGACGATATCGATACTGGCAGCTTCACTAACGTGGCCAGCGTCAGCGGCGAGGACCAGGACGAAACGCCAGTGAGTGCCGAAGACAGCGCGACTGCGCCAGGGCCGATTGCTGGACCCTCCTTGATACTCAACAAGATCCTGAGCGATTCGCCCACGCCAATCGTGGTTGGGAGTGAGTTGGAATACACCGTGACGGCAACCAACAACGGCAATATCACGCTCACCAACGTTCTTGTGACTGATGATCTGATCAACCCGGACGAGCAACTGTGCCCCAGCGTTGCGCCGGGAGAAACCTGCGTGTTGACGGGTATCTACACGGTGACCCAGGCAGACATCAACGAGGGCGAGGTGAACAACACGGCCACGGCGGTGAGCGATCAGACGCCAGAGATCGAAACCGGCCTGAATGTTCCCATTCCTCAAGAGCCTGCCCTTGAGTTGGTCAAGGAGGCTGATACCTCAGGTCCGGTAGCGGTGGGTGATACGATTGGCTACAGCATTACAGTGACCAATACCGGCAACGTCACCTTGTCGAATGTCGAGGTTGAGGATTCCCTTGTCGCAATCGCTTGCATGCCGACGACGCCTGCCACGCTGGAGCCGATGGAGCAGATCATCTGCACCGGCAGTTACGAAGTGCTTCAGGCTGACATCGACAGTGGCGACGACATTGTCAATGTTGCCTCTACCGAGGGAACGGCGCCGGATGGAACAACGCTCGAGGACGACGACACAGTTGAAGTTCCGGTGGTCGAAGCCGAGCCCGCCATTGCACTGGTCAAGGAGGCCGATACCATCGGGCCCGTGGCTCCGGGCGATGTGATCAATTACACGATCACCGCGACCAATGTCGGTAATGTGGTTCTTGTCGATGTGGTCATCGTGGACGATCTGATTACGATTGATTGCACGCCAGCCCTGCCCGGTATTCTCCAGCCCGGTGAGAGCATCCAATGCACCGGTTCCTATGAGGTGTTGCCCTCCGATTTCGGTCAGGAGATCATCAACGTTGCCACCGTAACGGGTGAAGCGCCCGACCAGACGATCGTTGACGCTGGCGATGCGGCCACTGTGCCGGCCTTTGAGCCGCTGCCAGTGCCGGTCAACCAGCCGCTGATGCTCGCCCTGCTGATCTTGCTGATGAGCTTGATGGGTGGAGTTGCTGTCCAGCGTCGGTGCCCGACAAGACGGTAGGCGGCGCGAACACTGCGGCCTGCCTCGGGCAGGACGCAGTCATTCGGCTCTGGCGGAACTCGTCAAGTAGCAGCTCCGAGAACCGCGTTGCAAGAACCGCAATAGACAGAAAAACCAGCGTTGTCACGACCAGGAGCGCCAGCAGCGGAAGGTTCGGCAATATCGCCAACAGGCATTCCAATAGCCCGCGCGAATGGCAGGGCCGTATCGGCAAGATTCCGGTGGTGGTTGCTGACTGAGCGACCTGCTGGCCGCCCGTCATCGTGTTCGAAGCGCCCGCGTCATTAGCAGCACAAAGCTACCGATCAGCAAAATCAGGCCCGGCAGATACTGATACTCCCTAAGAGAAATCATGATCGCCATGATGAAACCGCCGCCGAGAATCGGCAGCAACAGCATTGATCGGGCCAGTGCCGGATGAATAGTCGAGGTTTTCCTTTTCTGCGAGCGGCCGAGGGCCTTGTACAACCAGAGGTTCAGCAGGCAAACCAGGCCGATAAGGGCATAGACAACGATCAACATCTTCAATCTCCCTTGTCTACGGGTCGAAGCCACCAGCGAGCGGTGTCGCCGGTGGCTGCTCAAACGGGTTCAATACATCTCATCAAAACTTCTAAGCCACAATTCACAAATGGCAACAGCCACTGCTGCAGCCGCCGCTGCAGCCGCCGTGGCAGTGACGCAAGCAGGAACTGTGCCACTGTAGCAGGCGTATGCGGCCGCTGCGATAGCGACATCAGCTGCGGCAATCGCGCCCATACATGCGGACGCTGAACTGTTCAGGTGCCCTGCTTCTTCAAGTGACTTCAGGCTCAGCGAGGACGCTAGGTCATCATTGATCAGATGCAGATCGAATGCTGGAAGTTGCAGGCCCTCGTCAATGAGGAAATCCTCAACTTCAGACCTGAAAATTTCGTAATCGCTTATCAAGTTAGGAAGCGCTTCAGCGCCGCCCCTGCCCGAGGCTAAATCTTCATGCAAGCTTATGAAGTCAGAGTAAAGCTCGGAGAATCCATCAGGATTTTCCCGCTCAATATCAGCTAAAGCGATGTTAAATACCAACAGCATGGTAAGAGAAGTGGTGATGATTTTTTTCATGACTTTTCCTCCTTGGATTAATGTTTTCGAGCTGTCTTATTTCCCAGCGATGGGGGCTCATAAAGTAATTTTTCTCAATGCTGCCGGAAATAGGAAAACTCCCTCATTTGAGTAGGAAATTTCTGGTGCGCATGAAAAGCCAGTCGCCGATACTTTGTGGCGATTTATTGCTGCTCAACAGCAAAATCACGGGGGTGCTTGATTGAAGCGCCGGCCGCTACAGCAAGCGGTTTCCGGTTTTTCGACAAAGACTTACTTTTCTCGCCTTGGGTGCTTGACGCCGTCTTGTGCTCGGGCACTGAGCGGGTCTTCGGGCCAGGGGTGTTTGGGGTAGCGGCCGCGCATGTCCTTGCGGACTTCCGGGTAGGCGTTTTGCCAGAAGCTGGCCAGGTCGGCGGTGACGGCCAGTGGGCGACCGGCCGGCGATAGCAGGTGGATCAGTACTGGCACCTGGCCGCGGGCGACGGTGGGGGAGGCTTGCCAGCCGAACAGGCTTTGCAGCTTGCAGGCCAGCACCGGGGTCTCGCCGGCGGTGTAGTCCAGTTTGACCGTCCGGCCCGACGGCACGGTGAGTTCGCGCGGGGCCAGTTGGTCCAGCGCCTGGCGCTGGGCGTGATTGATGCTGTTCTGAAGGATGCCCAGCAGGTCGAGTTTTTCGATATCGGCCCAGCGCCGGGCACCAACCAGGTAGGGGCCCAGCCAGTCGTCGAGGGTTTCGGCCAGCCGTTCGTCGCTGAGGTCCGGCCAGTCGTCTGGCCACAGCCGGGCCAGCAGGCCGACACGGGCTTGCCACTGGCGGGCGGGTTCGGTCCAGGGCAGGGCGTTGATGCCGCGCCGGGCCACGGCAGACAGCAGGCCGGCGCTGAGTTGTTCGGGCGAGACATCGCGACTCTCGGTTTCTTCCAGCACCAGTGCGCCCAGGCGGCGCTGGCGTCGGGCAATGACCTGTCCGCGCGCGTCGTCCCAGTCGGACACGGTGACCGTATCGATGCGTTCTGCAAGCCGGGCTTCCAGAACGTTCCGGCCGAGCGCGGCTGCAAGAAAGATGCGCGCTTCGCGGCCCTGGCCGTCCAGCTCGGCGGCAACGACAAAGGGCTGGCCGGCCAGCGGGTCGTCCTCGGGCAGCCAGGCGCCACGGCCATTGGCCAGCAGAAAGCGCCCGCGTGGCCCGCGCGCCTGTCCAATGCGGTCGGGGAAGGCCAGGGCGAGCAGGGCGGCCGGGTCTGCATGGGTTTCGTTGCTTGCAGATTGCGGCTTCGAGCGCTGGCTGAGTTTGTCGGCCAGTTGGCGAGTCTGATGCAGCCGCCCGCGCGATACGCCGCGACCGCCCTGTTGGAGCGCGCGCAGACGGTCGGCGATGTCCGAGCCGCTGCCCGGCGGCAGCAGGTCGCGGTCGGACAGCAGCGCGGCCAGTTCGGCACCCAGCCGACCCTGGCCTTGCTCGCGGCCACGGATGACCAGCTGGGCCAGCCGTGGTGGCAGGCCAAGGCCCAGCAGGTTTTGTCCGTGCGGGGTAAGGCCGCCGTTGGCATCCAGCGCACCCAGTGAAACCAGCAGATCAGCTGCTTGCTGCCAGTGAGCGGCCGGCGGTGGGTCCAGCCAGGCCAGCTCGGTCGGGTCGCGGCTGCCCCACTGGGCCAGTTCCAGCACCAGCGAGGCAAGGTCGGCATCAAGGATTTCGGCCGGCGTATGGGCACGAAGGCGGGCCTGCTCGCCCTCGCTCCACAGGCGAAAGCACACGCCTGGCATCAGTCGTCCGGCGCGGCCGGCGCGCTGGTCGGCCGATGCCCGAGACACGGGTTCGGTCACCAGCCGGTCCATGCCGGTGTTGGGGTCGAAGCGGTTGCGGCGTTGCTGGCCGGCGTCAATCACCACGCGAATGCCCTCGATGGTGAGGCTGGATTCGGCAATGGCGGTGGCCAGCACCACCTTGCGCCGGCCCGATGGGCTGGGGGCAATGGCACGGTCCTGGGCCTCGGGGGTCATCTGGCCGAACAGCGGGCACAGGTCGACATCCTGCGGCAGTTGCCCTTCAAGCCGCTCGGCCACCCGCTTGATCTCGCCAACGCCGGGCAGGAATACCAGTTGCGAACCCGGTTCGGCGTTCAGCGCGTGCAGTACGCTGGCGGCCACGAAGTCATCCAGGCGGCGCTCGCGCGGACGCGGGCGATAGTGAATCTCGACCGGGAAGCTCTTGCCTTCGCTGGACAACAGCGGCGGGTCATCCAGCAGTGCCTTGAGCGGTTCGATGGCCAGAGTGGCCGACATCACCAGCAGGCGGAGGTCCGGGCGCAGCGCCTGCTGGATTTCGCGCACCAGCGCCAGGCCCAGGTCGGCATTGAGCGAGCGTTCGTGGAATTCATCGAAGATCACGCAGGCAACGCCGTCCAGGCCGGGGTCGCGCTGGACCATGCGCGTGAGAATGCCCTCGGTGACCACCTCGATGCGCGTCTTCGCCGAAACGCGCGTGTCCAGCCGGGTGCGGTAGCCAATGGTCTGGCCGACGGATTCGCTGCGTTCGCGGGCCATGAAACCGGCAGCAGCGCGGGCGGCTAGGCGGCGCGGTTCCAGCATCAGGATCTTGCCGTCGCCGCGCCAGCTGGCATCCAGCAGCGCCGGCGGCACCCGGGTGGTTTTGCCCGCACCGGGCGGGGCGCTTAGCAGGGCGGTGGAACGGGATTCCAGGGCCTTTAGCAAACCCGGCAGGACGTCATCAATCGGGAACACGGGCGGGCAGGGTTGCAGCGGTCAGCGTTCTGGTCGGCTTCGGCTCCTGGTGCCTGGCTCTTTGGACTCTGAGCCCTAAATCTGTCACCTTACTCCCGCCACTTGATATTGCAGCCAATCGACGGCTTTTGGTCGGCATCCACCGGCCGGCCGGAACGCAGGGCATTGATCGCGGCGCGCACGTCCGCGCCGGTCACGGCAATGCCGTTGTTCGGTCGCGAGTCGTCGAGCTGACCGCGATAGACCAGTTTGCGGTCGCCGTCGAAGACGTAAAAATCGGGCGTGCAGGCGGCGTCATAGGCGCGCGCGGTGTTCTGGCTTTCGTCGTGCAGGTAGGGGAAGCGGAAGCCGCGGGCCTCGGCCAGCTCTTTCATCCGTTCAGGCCGGTCTTGCGGATAGCCGGTCACGTCGTTGCTGCTGATGGCCACGATGCCGACCTCGGGCAGGGCATAGTCCTCGCCCAGTTTGACCAGTTCGGCCAGGATGTGCTTGACGAAGGGGCAATGGTTGCAAATGAACATCACCAATGTGGCTTTGCTGCCGGCCAGCTCCTCCAGCGTCAAGGTCTTGCCGCTGACGGTGTCGGGCAGTTTGAAATCGGGCGCCGGGGTACCCAGCGGCAGCATGGTCGATTCAGTCTTTGCCATTGGCAGGCTCCTGGGGATCAGTGGGCTTGGTGTCGTCGGCGTCGGCGGCCTCGGCAGGCGGCGCCGGGTTGACCAGCTGGATCGGAAACGGCCGGGTGATTTCGCCGGTATACAACGACACATGCGGGAAGGGGATTTCGATGCCGGCCTGGTCAAAGGCTTTCTTGATCTCGGCGGTGATGCCGTTTCTCAAGGCCAGGAAGTTCTCGCGCTTGGCCCACACCGAGAACTGGATTTCCAGCGCCGAGTCGCCGAAGCCGGTGAAGATGAACAGTGGTGCCGGGTCGTCCAGGCACAGCAGATGGTCTTCGGCAACCTCCATCAGCACCTCGCGCACCCGCTCGATGTCTTCCTTGTAGGCGACCCCGAGTTGCAGGTCGAGCCTGCGAATGGGGAAGCGGCTGAGGGTGGTGACTTCGCTCTTGATCAGGGTTTCGTTGGGGATGCGCACGAACAGGTTGTCGAAGGTTCGGATCTTTACCGACAGCGCGTCGATGCTGAGCACTTCGCCGGTGGTTGAGCCCACCTTGATGATGTCGCCGATTTCGAAGCTGCGCTCGCCAATCAGGAACAGGCCGCTGATCAGGTTGGAGGCGGTGGTCTGCGAGGCAAAGCCGATCGCGACGGTGAGCACGCCGGCCGCGCCCATCAGAACGGCCAGTGAAAAGCCCAGCTCGCGCATGGCCGAGGCCACGAACAGTACCAGGATGCCGTAGAACACCAGCCGCCGAATCAGGGTCTGGCTATGGATGCTGAAGCGCTCGCGGGTCAATCGGCGGCTAAGGCGGCTGGCCACCGAAGCGACCAGCAGGCCAATCAGCAGCAGGAAGCCGGCACGAATCCAGGCCATCAGCGTGCCCGGGTTGACCGATTCCATCAAACCGTTCACTACGTCCATGGCATCAGTCTCCGAGCCAGGCGCTGAAGGCCCGGATCATGTTGTTGCGCTGGGCCGCCTGGCGCGGTTCGGCCAGGCGGGTCAGGGTTTTCCCTTCGGCCTGTTCGTGGCTGTCGACACGTACCGAGGCCAGGTCGGTTTCACTGTCGCGCGTCATCGTGACCGACTGCGTCCAAAGGCGGCCGGTCTGGTCGCCGTACAGCGCCAGCCAGGGCACCGGCAGGCTGATCTTTTCAATCGGCAAGGGGCTGGTGGCGCGGTTGTGGATGGTCAGCGGGGTAATCGCCCGGTGTGGACGATCGGGCAGGTCCCTGGGGTCATGGCGGGCATGCGTTCGCCCGGAGTAGCACAGCTCGCCTTCGCGCGTGTTGGGGCCAAACCAGGTGTCCGACAGGCGCTGGGCCGGCAGCGACTTGAGCAACAGTGGCGGCTCACCCACCATGATGTCGATCCAGACCGGGGTCGACAGATACAGGGTGATTTGCTGTCCGCTTAGCAGGGCAACCGCTTGGCGCGGCCGGATGACGACCGGGCGATCGGCCAGCCGGGGTTGCAGACTGACCTTATGGCCATCGCCGGAGTGCACAAAGCGCTCGGCCTTTGGGTTATCCAGCTGGCCCTTGCTCAGGCGGTATTGTGGCTGGCGGCTGGCTTCGCTGTCTTCCAGGCTGCTGCTGTGCAAAACCCATTCGTCATGGGTTCTGGCCAGGGTCAGTTCCAGTGTGCCCAGTGTGACCTGCCATTGCTGGCCGATCGGCACTTCAGCCTGCTCCCACCAGGCGGGCATGGCTTTTTTGGCGGATTTGCGTGACATGCCGGCAGTGTACCGCGAAGCGCCGGAATCAGGCGGTTCAGCCGCTGCCCTGGCCCGGTCCCGCAAGCACCACCGTGGTGCTGGCCGCCACCGCCAGGTGCAACAGTTCGGCCAGCCTGCGTGCCGCCGGCCCGCTGCTGTCGGGGTCGGCAAACACCAGGTACAGGCTGGCCCAGCGCTCGCTGCCCTCGATCAACGGCAGGGGCTTCAACGTGCCTTGTTCCAGTTCGCGGCGAATACTGTCTTCGGCATACCAGGCAAAGCCCATGCCCATACAGGCGGCCCGTATCGAGGTGGCCTTGGCGCTGACCGTCCAACGCTGCTGGGTGACGCGCGGCGCCCCTTCAACCACGCGCTGCGGCTGACTGGCGCTGTCGCGAACAATCAGGTGTCGGTGGCCGCGCAGGTCTTCCAGGGTCAGCGGTCGGCCAAGCTGAAACAGCGGGTGGTGAGGGGCAGCGGCGGCAATGAAGCGCACTTGCATCAGCGGATCACCAATGAACCCGCCCGGTACGCTGGAGGTAATGGCCACGTCCACCCGGCCCGAGGCCAGCAACTCGGTGGTGCCGCCCAGCACCGACTCGTGCAGTTGCACTTGCAGTTGTTCATGTTCGACCGACAGCTTTTGCAGGCATTCCAGCAACAGCCAGGTCGGGAAGATGATTTCGGCGGCAACGCGAAGCTCGGCCTCCCAGCCAGCGGCCAGGCGTTCAGCGCCGGTCTCCAGCCGGGCGGCTTCCTGAATCAATGCCCGGGCGCGTCTCAGCAGCATCTCGCCGGCCGGTGTCAGCACCGCCTTGCGGCCCTCGATCACCAGCACTTTCACGTCCAGCATCGACTCGATGCGGTGAACGGCGTAGCTGATCGTCGACTGCGACTTGTTCAGGCGTTCCGCGGCCTGGGCATAGCCGCCCGCCTCGACCACCGCGACCAGGGCCCGCCATTGCTCCAGTGACACTCTCGGGGCTTTCATATCGATAAATTAGATGATATAGCGCCATATTTTGCGCTTTTTTATCGAATGATCCAAGTCTAAGCTGTAGGTATTCATTCACCAAACGAGGCACGTCCATGAACAAGTTGCTTGTTATCCAGTCCAGTCTGTTTGCCGGTGAGGGTCAGTCCAGCAAGATGGCCGAAGCCTATGCCAAGCGCTGGTCCGAGCGCTTTCCGAATGGCGAGGTCATTCACCGCGACCTGGCCTCCGACCCGATTGACCATTTGAGCGCCGAGACCTTCCAGGGTTTTGGCCTGGCGCCCGAAGAGCGCAATGCCACCCAGCAAAAGGCTGCCGACCTGTCGGATGCCTTGATTGCCGAACTGCGCGCAGCCGATGAAATCGTCATTGCCCTGCCGATGTACAACTTCAGCGCCCCGTCCACCTTCAAGGCCTGGATGGACCATGTGGCTCGTGTCGGTATCACCTTCAAGTACACCGATACCGGCGCCGTCGGCCTGCTCGAAGATCGCCCGGTGACGGTGTTCGCCGCGCGCGGCGGCGTCTACCGCGGTACGCCGAACGATACCCAGAGCCCGTTGGTCAAGACCTTCCTGGGTTTCATCGGGCTTCAGTCGGTGCGTTTTGTCTACGCCGAAGGCCTGGCGCTTGGGCCAGAGAGTGCCGAGAAGTCCCTGGGCGACGCCCATCAGCAGATCCAGGCGCTGACCGTTGGCGAGGTGGCGTAATGGCCGCGCGTGATCTTCAACGGGTCATCCCCTCGGTGGCTACATCGGACGGCGCCGGCGTCAAATTGCGCCGCAGCCTAGGCTCCAGCCAGTTCGCCCGGCTTGACCCGTTCCTGATGCTTGATGAGTTCTATTCCGACAACCCGGACGACTACATCGCCGGCTTCCCGGATCATCCGCACCGTGGCTTCGAGACCGTCACCTACATGCTAGAAGGCAACATGCTGCACCGCGATCACCTGGGCAATACCGGCAATCTGGCGCCCGGCTCGGTGCAGTGGATGACAGCCGGGCGCGGCGTGATTCACTCGGAAATGCCGCAGCAGAAGGAAGGCCGGATGCGCGGCTTCCAGCTGTGGATCAACCTGCCGGCGCGCGAAAAGATGAAGCCGGCTGCCTATCGCGACATCCCGGCCAGCCAGGTGCCGCAGGTGGCCATTGACGGCGGCGAAGTGCGGGTGATTGGCGGCACGCTCACCGTGCCGGGCAGCGACCAGGCGGTCAGTGGCCCGGTCAACGGCCCGGATGAACGCCTGAGCACCGATCCGGTCTACTGGGACTTGCGACTGAAGCCCGGTGCCAGCGTCAGCCTGCCACTGCCCGATGGTCACCAGGCCATGGTTTATCTCTATGAGGGTCAGGCAAGAATTGGCGAAAAGGTTCTGCCGACGCGAAGCGCGGGCGTGCTTGGCGACCAGGGCGACCTGGTGCTGACGGCTGATCGCGAGGGTGCCCGCCTGCTGGTGCTGGCCGGCAAGCCGATTGGCGAGCCGGTGGTGCAGTACGGTCCTTTCGTGATGAACAGCCGCGAAGAGATCGAGCAGGCCATCGCCGATTACCGCAGCGGGCGTTTGACTGAAGCGGCCTAGAAGAAGTGCTATGGATCGGCGGTTGTCGAAAGGCCGGGCAACAAGTCGGCCCGGGGGCCGCGGATCAAGCCCACGGTTTGTCGGCCGCCTTGACAGGCGGCCGATTCCCTACGGTGCTCGGTCCAGGCGGGGTCTGCTGAACTCGCTTCGCTCAGACATGCGGCAGCCCTTTTTCCGCCTGGCCCTGCGCGCCTCCGGCTGCACCTCAACGGCTTGCTCCACGGCCCCCAGGGCCGACTCATTGCCCGGCCTCCCACTCCAGTCGCTGCGTTCGGTTTGGTGCCCGACCGTTCCTGCCACAGCCCCATCTGGAGATTGGCGCATTCCCTGTCTCAGTCCTTTGAACCAGAGCCGCTCTGTCTCAGCAATCCAATGAACAGGCCAAAGAAAAACGGCGGCAGGCTCAGCAGCATCAGCAGAGGACCGAAGGCACCGCCAAAGCCGCCGAAGGTCATCAGGCTGCCGATGACCACCAGCAGTAACGCGATCAACAGTGAAATCTTCATTCCAAAATTGTAAGCGCTGAACCCGGCGGTCGTCAGCGCCGTTATAGTGATGGCTGCTTGTTGAGCATCGAGTTTCCATGAAGCCTGGTTCCGCCCGATGGTTGCCCAGTGGCGAGGCCGGAATGGCAGCCATTCATCGCCAGATCGGGCGCGCCCAGCGCAGCCTGGTGATGCAAACCTACATTTTTCGTGATGATGCCAGTGGCGTGCGCCTGCGTGATGCCTTGGTTGAAGCGTCCCGCCGCGGCGTGCGCGTGCGCCTGCTGGTCGATGCCTTTGGCAGCCTGTCGCTTCCCGGCGACTTCTTCCACCCGCTGGTGCGCGCCGGTGGACAGTGGCGCGAATTCAACCCGCTGAACCTCAAGCGGCTCAGCTATCGCAACCACCGCAAACTGCTGGTGACTGACCGTCGCTGGGCGGTGGTGGGTGGTTTCAATGTCGGCGATGAGTACGCCGGTGACGGCGTTGACTCGGGCTGGCGTGACCTGGGTTTGGCCCTGGAAGGCGAACCGGCCGACGCCCTGGCGGCTTCGTTTGACCGGATGTTTGCGCTGGCCACCGACGGGCCGCAGCGGCTGGCCCGGCTGCGTCGCTCGCGAGAGCGCATGGCGGCGGGGCCGGAGGATGCCTGCCTGCTGCTGAGCGGGCCGGGCTTCGGCCACAGCCCGTTGAGGGCGGCGTTGATGAACGACTTGGCCAAGGCCGAGGAAGTCAGCCTGGTCAGCCCCTATTTCTTGCCCACCTGGGCGGTGCGCCGGCGCTTGATTCGGCTGGCCCGTCGTGGCGTATCGGTGCGCTTGTTGCTGCCCGGCAAGAGTGATGTCGGTCTGGCCAAGTTGGCCAGCGAGGCCATGTACAAGAAGCTGCTGCGCTCGGGTGTCCGTATCCTGGAATATCAACCCCAGGTGCTGCATGCCAAGCTGTGGGTAATTGGCGATGCCGTGTACGCCGGCTCGGCCAACATGAACACGCGTAGCCTGCATATTGATTACGAGCTGATGCTGCGCCTCCAGCGACCGAGGCTGGTTTCAGAAGCAAAGGGCCTGTTCGACACGCTGGTCGAACAGGCCCGTGAGGTTGAATGGGAAAGCTGGCGCCGTCGCCAATCCTGGTGGCGGCGGGTGCGTCAGCGAGCTTCATACTGGCTGATGGCTCGCCTCGACCCGATGGTTGCCGGTTGGCTGTGGCGTCAGGCCGACTGATCAGTCGTCGTTTTCGATTTCTTCCATCGCTTCTTCGGCCTCTTCGCCAAAATCTTCCATGGCGTCACGGGCCTCTTCGATGGTTTCATCGACTTCGCGTCCCGCCTCTTCGGCCGGGCCCGGCTCGCGGCAGCCGGTGACGACAAAGCTGGCCAGGAACATCAAGGCGATGGCGGTGAAAATGCTGCGTCGTGTTTTGCTGATCGGCTTCATGACTTGTCATCTCCTATCAATTCATTGAATTTCTTGGCGATGGATTCCTTGCTGTCGCCATATTTCTCCTGAATGCGAGCAATCAGCTCGTCTTTGTTGCCTTCTGCTTTCTTGACTTCATCATCGGTCAAATCCCCCCACGTCTGCTTGACCCTGGCGGTGAACTGGTCCCATTTCCCGTCTCTCTGGTCTTTGTTCATGACGTGCTCCTGATTGATAAGTGAGATTTCACCCTAACAGGTCATGTCGGTATTTTCATGAATCTGGCGTTTTCAGGTTGTTATCTGCGCTTAACATCCACGATTTGACCGCCCGAGACGGTATTGGATGATAGCCGTTGACGACCGCCGGGGCGGTAGCAGAGGGGTCGGGCACCAGCTGCACATGCCAAGGGCCCACCGAGTCAACTGCCAGGCAATCGTCCACGTCGAACAAGTCGTCCTTGTGCACTTCCGCCATGCCCTTGAGCAACTCGGCCCGGGCCTGTTGTTTCACCTCGGTCTTGTTGCGTCCGGCCAGGCAGGCGTAGGCATGGCGCTCGGCCAGCTCGCCGGGCTGGTAGCCGCCGATATTGACGAAATACAGCCGCGGGCTGCGAGGCCCGCGCTGGTCGCTGAGCACCACGCGGTAGCCGGGCACCCGGTCAACCACGCTCCAGGCATCCACGTGCAGGCCCTTCGGCTGGCCGAACCAGGCATCCAGCAGTTGCGGATACAGCTCCTGAATGCGCGTGCCGGCGGCGAATACCACGTCATGCAGCTCGGTATTGCAGCCTGGCGCACGACCGCCGAGCATGACGACAAACAGTTTTGGTGCGGTTCCTGTGACAGGCATCAGTAGCTCTTTCTCCGGAGTGAGTCCGTATTTTGCCAGCCAGTGCGGCAAGGCGACGATGGTCAAGGCCTGTCCGGGTCAGTCGGTGGTCATGCTATCGGTCAGCTGACGCATGTCGATGCCATCGTGGCCGTCGGGCAAGACCTCGGCAATTCTGACCGGGTTGCGGATTCTGGCCTCGCGTTGTCTCGCCAGGTCCAGCTCCTCGCCCAGTTGGCAATGATCGTCATTAAATTCGACCAATCGCACCAAGGGCAGAAATCCGCGAGTGGAGGGCGCTTCCATGACCATGGCGAGCCGATGGTCACTGAGTCGAACCAGCGTGCCCGGTGTTACCCAGCCAAGAAATTGTGTCAGCCCTTCAACCATTGCCTTGTCAAACTGCCGGTCACGATTTTTCCAAAGAATTCCCAGCGCCTGATGGTGTGAGCGTGCCGGGTCATAGACACGGTTGGACGTGATGGCGTCGTAGGCGTCTACAACGCTGATCAGTCGTGCCATCGGGATCGTCTGGTCCCCACTCAGTCCCTTGGGGTAGCCGGTGCCATCGGGCCGCTCGTGATGACAGAGCACGGCCATCGCGACAGGAAACGGAACCGGCGTTTCAGCCGTCACCATGTCATGACCGAACTGGGCATGTTGTTTGACGTGCTCGAATTCCTCGGCGGTCAGTCGTCCCGTCTTGTTCAAAATCTCCAGATCGAGGCGCATCTTGCCGACATCATGGAGAAGCCCTGCCAGGCCGGCCATTTCGATATCGTCGCGGGACCATCCCAGACTGACGGCGAGCCCCATGGCAAGAATGGCAACGTTGATGCAGTGTTGGGCGGTATAGCGGTCTTTCTGTTTGATTCGCGTAAGCCATACCAATGCCGCGATGTTTTTCTCCATTCCGTCGGCCAGTTCGCCAACGGCACGGCTTGCCTCGGCAATATCGATTGGAGTGCCATCGTTGATCGTGGCGAGCAATGACTCTGCCTGGTCGTCCAGGCGTCGATAGGTTTTGAGTGCATCCCGGATCGTGTCCTGGTCGACCTGGCCTCGCCGCAGTAAATCCACCCTGGCACTGCCGGCTTCCGAGGAAGACAAGCCGTGCCGAGCATAGGTGGCGGGGCGCCATGGATTGGCGCTCCGATCCATATCAATGACGACCCAGTCACAGTGCTCCTGGATCCACTTTTTGCGCTCGAAGGTTTCCAGCATGAAGCCTTGAAGCGGAAAGTGAGTGCGCTCCCAGGGAATGCTGAGCTGACGGACGAAGTGACCGAGTTTCAGGTCAGCCGGGTGAATCTTGAGCTCGTACTCCCAGATAGAGCGTTCCTGAAACTCTTCCCAGGACTGGATTGTCATGTGATTTCTCGGGCATCGGCCTTTTCGAACGAGTTCGTTGGCCCTTGGCAACCAGTAAAACGCATACTCAAACCCCCTTGGAATTTGCGATTACAGCTCCAGTGTACCGACAAGCGTCGACTTGGTCATTTCAAGGGGGTTCCAGGCAGCATGACCTCGAAACGCTGCCGTGCCCGGTCATCTGGACGCAGCAGGCTGAACAACACGGCAGCCAGCGCGGCGATGATCACGCCGGGCAGAATTTCATAGACCTCGAACAGGCCGCCTTCGAGACGGCTCCAGACCACCACCATCAGCCCGCCGCTGATCATGCCGGCGACCGCACCGGCCCGGCTCATTCGCGACCAGTACAGCGACATCACGATGACCGGCCCGAAGGCCGCGCCCAGGCCGGCCCAGGCATAGGCGACCAGATCCAGCACCATGCGCTCCGGGTTGGCCGCCAGCCAGAAAGCGATCAGGGCGATGGCAATCACCGCGGCCCGGCCTACCCAGACCAGCTCGCCCTGGCTGGCATCGGGACGAATCCAGCCCTTGTAGAAATCTTCCGAGACCACCGACGAGGCCACCAGCAGCTGCGAGTCGGCCGTCGACATGATGGCGGCCAGGATCGCCGCCAGGCAGATACCGGCAATCACCGGATGGAACAGCAGCTCGACCAGGCGAATGAATACCGTCTCGGTGGCTTCGCCGTCGAGCGTCTCGGCCAGGCCGCCAATGCCGGCCACGCCGACCATCACCGCTGCGATCAGGCAGATCGACACCCAGCCCACGGCAATCTGGCGGGCACGAACCAGTTGCCCGGCGCCTTGAATGCCCATGAACCGGGCCAGCACGTGCGGCTGGCCGAAGTAACCCAGGCCCCAGGCCATCAGCGAAATGATAGCCAGCAGCGTCAGCGGGCTGCCGTCGCTGCTGGTGAAGGGGTTGAGAAGCTCACGGTTGCTGGCCGCCACGGCTTCGAACAGGCCCTGGTCACCGGCGCCGCCGAGCACCATGACTACCACGGCGACCAGCGCCAGCAGCATCAACAACGCCTGAAGCGCGTCGGTCCAGCTCACCGCCAGGTAGCCACCCATGAAGGTGTAGACAATGATGGCCAGTGCTCCGGCCGCCACTGCCCACAAGTAGGGCAGCTCGAACAGGGTTTCGAACAGCCGCCCACCCGCAACCAGCCCGGCGCTGACATAAAGCGAGAAAAACAGCAGGATGAACACTGCGGGAACCACCCGCAGCAGGCCGCTGGTATCGGCAAAGCGGCGCTGGAAGTAATCCGGAAGGGTGAGCGAATCGTCCAGCCGCTCCGTGGCGATGCGCAGGCGCGAGGCGGTGAGCTTCCAGTTAAGCCAGGTGCCAATCAACAAGCCCAGGGCAATCCAGCCGGCTTCCAGCCCGGCCACGTAGGCATAGCCGGGCAGTCCCAGCAGCAGCCAGCCACTCATGTCCGAGGCCCCGGCGCTCAGTGCCGTCACCCCGCTGCCCAGCCGTCGGCCACCCAGCAGGTAGTCGGAAAGATTCTGCGTGCGCTGCCAGGCCAGCAGACCCAGGCCCAGCAGAATCAAAAAATAGAGCCCGAAGGTAATCCAGGTGGCGGTCATTGACAAAGTCCCTCGTTTTGACCAGCATGATACTGGACGGTTGGCGCTGTGCGTTGGAAGAGGCCCGCGCGCTGCCAGCAGCGCGCGACATAATACGCACATGACGATATTGAGCGACTTGCACCAGCTGTTGGGCGCCGATGGCTTGCTTGAATCCGGGCTGGACCGTTACGTGTCCGAACCGCGCGGGCGCTATCACGGCAGGCCGTTGGCGGTGGCGCGGCCGGGTTCGACCGAACAGGTGGCCGAACTGGTGAGACTGTGCTCGAAACATCGCCTGGCCATGGTGCCCCAGGGCGGGCATACCGGGCTGGTCGGTGGCGGTTCGGCACTGGACAGCGAGTTGATCATCAGCTTCGAGCGCATGCGTGCGGTTCGTCATCTGGACACGGTGGATGCGTCCGTTGTGGTCGAAGCCGGCTGCACCTTGGCGGCGCTTCGGGACACGGTTGCCCGGGCCGGCTTGCTGTATCCGCTAAGCCTGGCCTCGGAAGGCACGGCCACCATCGGCGGCACGCTGGCAACCAATGCCGGCGGCAACCTCACCATCCGCTACGGCAACAGCCGCGCCCAGGTGCTGGGTCTGGAGGTGGTGCTGGCCAGCGGGGAGGTGTTGAGCGAGCTCTCGCCCCTGCGCAAGGACAACAGCGGTTTCGACCTGAAGCACTGCTTTATCGGCAGCGAAGGCACGCTGGGGCTGATTACCGCCGCCTGCCTGGCGCTGAAGCCGCAGCCCGCCCAGTCGGTGACAGCCATGGCGGCCTGTGCCGACCTGGAGCGCGGGCTGGCCTTGCTGAAGCGGCTGAGGGCCAGGCTGGGTGAAACGCTGTCGGCCTGCGAGTTCATGCCCGAGTTGGCCATGCAGTTCGTGCTGGCCGACCAACCGGGTGCCGCCCACCCTTTTGCAAAGCCCTCGGCCTGGTACGTGCTGTTCCAGGCCGACAGCGCCATTGATGGCCAGGGCATGGAAGCCGCCGTGATGGACGCGCTCGCCCATGCCCACGATGAAGGCTTGATCGACGATGCGGTGGTGGCCGACAGCCTGTCCCGGGCAGAATCACTCTGGGCGCTGCGCGAGGGCATTTCCGCGGCGCAAAAACACGGTGGAGTAAGCCTGAAGCACGATATCTCGCTGCCGGTTGCGCGCATTCCGGCCTTTCTCGACCAGGCCCAGGTGGCCCTGGCCGAGGCCGTGCCGGGCATCCGGCCCTGTCCGTTTGGGCACCTGGGTGACGGAAATATCCACTTCAATCTCAGCCAGCCTGAAGGCATGAGCGCCGAGGCGTTCCGCGCCCTGGAGCCAGACTGCAACCGGATCGTTTTCGAGCGGGTGCGCGCGCTGGGTGGCTCGATTGCCGCCGAACACGGCGTGGGCCTGTTGCGCCGCGATGAACTTCAGCGCGGTCAGGCGTTGAAAGTCTCGCTGATGCAGTCGCTCAAGCAGGCCTGGGACCCGCAGGGGTTGTTCAATCCGGGCAAGGTGGTGGCTGCAACTTCCCGGAAAGCCGAGCAGGGCGGCGATCAGGCCTCGGCGTAGCCCAATCCGCCCAGCGGAATCGAGGTGGGCTGGCCGCACAGCAGGTCGGCCAGCAGCTCGGCGGAGCCGGCGGCCATGGTCCAGCCCATGGCGCCGTGGCCGGTGTTCAGCCACAGGCCCTTGACGGGGGTGGCGCCGATCATCGGTACGCCGCGTGGGGTCATCGGGCGAAGGCCGGTCCAGTCTTCGCCGGCGCCGGCCAGGATGGGTTTGGCCAGGTGCGGAAACAGTCTTGCCGCCGAGGCGCGCAGCAGGTCGCGGCGCTCGGGTCGCAGCGTTTCCGGTTCAGGGTCGAAGTCGGCCAGGCCGGCCACCCGCAGCCGATGGCCAAAGCGGGCGGTGACGATGCGCTTTTCCAGGTCCAGCAATGGGCGCGCGGGGGCTTGTTCCGGGTCGTCGAGGGGCAGCGTCAGCGAATAGCCCTTGACCGCCTG
>PWYW01000038.1 GCA_003567685.1 Gammaproteobacteria bacterium | reverse complement strand
TGTCTACTTTCAGCAGAACCTGCCCTGGTTGCACTGGCAAGCCAGCGATGTGCCGGGCAACCTGCCCGACCTGAAGGCGCGTTTTGCCCTTGAAGGTCAGGGTAACCTGGCTTATCCGTTGCCGTTGCAGTTGGGGCATGACGACTGGCCTGATGCTCGCTTTGATGCCGTATTTACCGCCAATACCCTGCACATCATGCCCTTTGAACTGGCGCCGGAACTGTTCAGCGGCGCGGCCAGCGTTCTGGGGTCGGGCGGTTTGCTGCTGGTGTACGGGCCGTTCAGCGAAGCGGGCCAACACAGCGCAGACAGCAACCGGGCTTTTGATCTGAGCCTCCGGGCCCGTGATCCCAGCATGGGGATTCGTGATCTTCAGTCACTGCGTTCCATGGCACAATCGGCAGGCTTCGAGCAGGTCGACACCATTGCCATGCCGGCCAACAACCAACTGCTGCACTTCAAGAAAAAAATGGAACGCCATGACCTCGGTTGAACTGACGGATGACTATCGCCTGCTGGTGGAGCAGGCTCGCGCGCTGCTGAGCGGGCAGGCCCACCGTATTGCCAACGCGGCCAATCTCAGCGCCTTGCTCTACCAGGCCCTGCCGGAACTGAACTGGGCCGGTTTTTACTTTCTCGAGGACGGCGCGCTGATCGTCGGCCCGTTCCAGGGCAAGCCTGCCTGCGTGCATATCCCCATGGGCAAGGGCGTTTGCGGTACCGCCGCTGCCACGCGCCAGACCCAGCGGGTTGCTGATGTCCACGCTTTCGAGGGGCATATTGCCTGCGACCCGGCCTCGCGCTCGGAAATTGTCGTGCCGCTGGTTGTGGCTGATGAGGTCATTGGCGTGCTGGATATCGATAGCCCCAATGCCAACCGGTTTTCGGCCGAGGATCAGGCCGGTATCGAAGCGCTGGCCCGGGTTTATCTGAACTCGATCGCTGGCCAGAACTGAAGCGTCTGCGCGCTATCCCGCGTAATGCCTTCCGCCAGCTCCAATAACACCAGGCAGCCTGGTTTAAGGCCGGTTACCGGCAACTCGCCCCCCAGCCACTGCACCAGCAATTCCAGCCCAGGGTTATGGCCGACGAGCATCAGCGAGTTGGCCGGTGCCTCGGCGGTCGGATAGTCGACAGCGTAAAGCAGGTCGCCCAGGGTGGCCTCCCACAAGGGGTTATGGACAATCCGCCGGGCTGATGGCCAGGCCGGCAGGGCACGCTCGGCCGTTTGCTGTGTCCGCAGCGCGGGCGACACCAGGATGAGTTCGGGCGGGGTCACCCGCATCGGTTGCGGATCCTCTTCGAGACGCGACTTCAGCTTCTCGCAGGCGATGTCGCCCTCGGGCGCCAACGCTCGATCAAAATCCCGGCCGCTGGCACTGTGTGCCTCGGCCCGGGCGTGCCGGAGTATCCAGAGTTTCATGACGGATTGTCCTCGAATAGCCGGGTGATCATGGGGGCGATGTCCAGGTTGCCGCCCGACAGGATCACGCCGACTCGCTGGCCCTGCCAGCGCTGTGCATCGGCCTGGAGCCCGGCCAGGGCAACGGCGGCCGACGGTTCGACCACTTGCTTGAGTGATTGCCAGAGCAGGCGCATGGCATCGGCAATGGCTGCTTCATCGACCCGAACGATGGCATCTACCCGCTCCCGAATGATTGCCAGGTTGCGCTCGCCGACCAACGCGCGCAGGCCATCGGCAATCGTTCGCGGTTGGTGGCTGTCGACACGTTCGCCGCGCTGCAGGGAGCGCCAGGTATCGTCGGCGCCCAGCGGTTCGGCGCCAATGACCAGCGGGTGGGGCTGGCGGGTCAGGGCGGCCAGTGCCGTGCCGGCGATCAGTCCGCCGCCGCCCACCGGTGCCACGATGGCATCCAGCTTGCTTACCTGCTCCATCAGTTCCAGGGCGCAACTTCCCTGTCCGGCGATGATGCGCTCGTCGTCATAAGGGGGTACTGCGGCCAGACCTTGTTGTACCAGTTGGGCCAGGCCAGCCTCTCGCGCGGCCTGTGTAGGTGCACACAAGTGCACCTGTCCGCCGAAGTGCCTGACGGCCTCGATCTTGCTTTTGACGGCGTTGTCCGGCATCACCACGTGCGCCGTCCAGCCCCGGTCGCGGGCAGCGCAAGCCAGCGCCGCACCGTGGTTGCCGGACGAATGGGTGGCCACGCCCGGGCAGTCGTCAGGCAGCAGGCCCACTGCGTGGCTGGCCCCGCGCAGCTTGAACGAGCCGGTTTTCTGAAGGTTCTCGCACTTGAAGAAAACCTCGAGCCCAAGGGCCTGGTCAATGTCGTCTGAGCGCAGTATCGGCGTTTCGACCACCTGCGACTGGATTCGCTGGCGGGCCTGAACCACGTCTTCGGCTTGAAGTGTCACTCGCATCATGGCGCTATCATAAGGCCATCCATGAACTGCAAGGAGAATCCATGGCAGCTCGCGCTGACCAGGGCCGTCGCCCCATACTTCGTGAAGATTACCGACCGCCTGCCTGGCTGGTCGAGCATGTCGACCTTGACCTGCGCCTGGCCGCCGAGGAAACCGAGGTGACGAGCAGCCTGCATGTTCGACGCAATCCACAGGCCGAGGACGCGCGGGCGCCACTGACCCTGCAAGGCAGTGGGCTCAAGACCCTTGAGGTTCGCATTGACGGCGAGCCAGTCAGCAACCGGCAGTTGAGCCAGGACGGAGAGACCCTGGTGGTGGGCGGCGTGCCGGACCAGGCCCGCGTGACCACCACGGTGCGCATTCGCCCGCGCGCCAACACCGCGCTGGAGGGTTTGTATGCCTCGGGCGATTCGCTGCTGACCCAGTGCGAGGCGGAAGGCTTCCGCAAGATCACCTGGTTTCCCGACCGACCGGACGTGATGAGCACCTTCCGGGTGCGTCTGGAAGCCGATCGCGAGACCTACCCGCTGCTGCTGTCGAATGGCAACGAGGTGGCCAGCGGCGAGTTGCCGGAAGGCCGTCATTACGTCACCTGGGACGACCCGTTCCCCAAACCCAGCTACCTGTTTGCCCTGGTCGCGGGTCGACTGGCCGGTATCACCGATGAGTTCGTTACTGCCAGTGGCCGCAAGGTTGCGCTCAAACTGTATTCCGAGCCGGATAACCTCGACCAGCTTGACTACGCCATGGAGAGCCTCAAGCGGGCCATGGCCTGGGATGAGCAGCGTTTTGGCCTGGAATACGATCTGGACGTTTATCACATCGTGGCTACCCATGATTTCAACATGGGCGCGATGGAAAACAAGGGCCTGAACATCTTCAACAGCCGTTACGTGCTGGCCGACCGGGACACCGCCACGGACGCCGATTTCGAAGCGGTCGAGGCCGTGATTGGCCACGAATACTTCCACAACTGGACTGGCAACCGCGTGACCTGCCGCGACTGGTTCCAGCTCACGCTGAAAGAAGGCCTGACGGTTTTTCGCGACCAGGAATTCACCAGCGACCTGCGCTCGCGTCCGGTCAAGCGGATTGGCGATGTCGCCGACCTGATGGCGCGGCAGTTTCCTGAGGATGCCGGCCCCATGGCGCACTCGATTCGCCCCGAGCGCTACGTCGAGATCAACAATTTCTACACCGCCACGGTGTACGAAAAAGGCGCTGAAGTGGTGCGGATGTACCAGACCTTGCTGGGTCGCGAGGGCTTTCGGCGCGGCATGGACCTCTATTTTGAGCGGCATGACGGCCAGGCCGTCACCTGCGATGAGTTTCTTGCCGCCATGGCCGACGCCAACGGTCGCGACCTTCGCCAGTTTGCTCGCTGGTACGCCCAGGTTGGCACGCCCACGCTCAAGGTTGAACGAGACTACGACGCCGAAAATGGTGAAACCATCCTGCGCTTCCACCAATCGCTGATGGACCACCCGGACAACCGCGATCTGGGTCCCCTGAAGATCCCGGTGCGAGTCGGCTTCCTGGGCAGCGACAATCAGCCGCTGCCGGTCCGTCTGGCCAACGAAACCGAAGGTGACGACACCACGCGGCTACTGGTGCTTACCCGCGAAACGTCGGAGTTCCGCTTTGCGGATCTGCCGAAAGATGCCCTGCCATCCGTCTTGCGCGACTACTCGGCCCCGGTCAACCTGAAGCTGGAGCTTGACGAGGATGAACTGGCCCGGCTGGCCGGGCACGATGAAGATGCCTTCAATCGCTGGTTTGCCGGCCGACGGCTGGCCGAGCGCGTGCTCGAACAGGCGCTGGATCAGGGTGATTTGCCCGCCAGCGCCAACCGTTTGCTCGAAGCCTGGGGTGCAGTGCTCAGTGAGGACGCGCTTGATCCGGCCCTGGCCGCCGAGCTGCTCTGCCTGCCCAGCCTGGTGGAACTGGCCCAGACGCGAGATCCCGTGGATATCGTCGCCATTCATGACGCACGCCAGGCGCTGCTTCGGCAATTGGTCGATGGACTGGAAAGCGCCATGCTGGACCGCTACCAGGCCAACCATGACCCGGGCGACTGGTCGGGCGATGGCGAGGCAGCTGCCCGCCGGGCCCTGAAGAACACCCTGCTGGGCTGGCTGAATGCCGGCGGTTCCGCTCAAGGCCAGCAGCTGGCCGTTCGTCAGTTCGAGTCCGCCAACTGCATGACCGATCGGCTGGCTGCACTGCGTTGCCTGGTTCATGGAGGCCATCATCATGCCGGTCGCGCGCTGGAAACCTTTGAGGCTCACTACCGGCACAAGCCACTGGTCATGGACAAATGGTTTACCGTCCAGGCAACCATGCCGGCGGCCGAGACGGCAGAGCAGGTTGCCCGGCTTGCCGGTCACCCGGCCTTCAGTCTGAAAAACCCCAACAAGGTGCGTGCCTTGTTTGGTGCCCTGGCCATGGCCAACCCGCTGGCCTTCCATCGGGTCGACGGCAAAGGCTATCGGTTAATTGGCGCGACGGTACGCAAGCTTGACGACATCAATCCACAGGTAGCCGCCCGCGTGGTAACGGCGTTCAATCGCTGGCGTGCCTTCGAGCCGGACCAGTCTGAACAGATGCGGGCGGAACTCGACAAGATTGCGGCCAAGCGCAATCTCAGCCCCGACGTCGGCGAAATTGTCTCGGCCGCCCTGCGCAAGCGGCCGAACTGAGCAGCAACGCTAAACGTCAGCGTCGACGCCAACGGGCCGCTGCGGATTTCAAACGTTGAGCCTGCTCAAGCCGCAGGCCCTGGTCACACGCTGCCACGGAAAATCCGGGCCGGGGTCGAGTTTGCGGCGCACGGTCAGGGCCGGGTCATCGCTGGCTGACACCCGACGGGTGTCCAACTGGTCGTGACCGGCTATCCAGTCCAGATTGGGCAACTCGTCTTGAAGATGTTCCAGTAATTTGACGAGGGCTTCGATCTGGGACTCGGTGGCGGCTTCCTGCCACTGCTGGTGATCACTGGCCAGCCAGTCAGGGTAGCGGCCCAGGTTCACCAGTTCAATTCCGATGGTGCGGGCATTGTGGCCGGCCACGTGATGGGCGATGCGTCCAAGATTCACCCACTGTTCAATGGTGCCGTCGCGGTCGATGTAGAAATGCCCGCTGTTGCCGGTGCGCGATTCCGCATAGTGGATTCGTTCGCCATACTCGCGCGCCATGGCCAGGTCCGGCAGCTCAGTCGCATGAATGACCACCCCCTCGATGGTTTCAATCGAACGTCGTTCCAGGCGCTGCTCGTAACTGAGTGACAGATGTTTGATTGACAGGCTTCGGGTGGTCATTCAAGAACAGTATTTTGTAAACGCAAAGACGAAAAGATGCAAAGACGCTAGGTAAGTAGCGGAAAGTTGAAATACTGGATGGCTTTCACTGGCCAATGGTACTTGCTACGGCTGTTCCAGTCGAAATCAAGTCTTCCCTTCCCTTATCGTCTTCTCGTCTTTGCGGTTAATGATTTCCTGATTACGCAGATAACTCAGCCATCGACTCGGATTCAGCATATTTGGGTGTCCGGCGGCGAGTGGTGCCGGCTGCTGGCGAGCGCTGGCGCTATCCGGGGGTGTCGATTTTGCGAATTCAATGGAGCTTGGGTGCCAACGAATGCCATCAAGGCAGGTAAAGCTGCTTTGGTTTCTGGCCGGGTCCCGGGCGCCTGAAACGGCTGAGACACCGTGCCCGCCGCCGCGCGCCAGCGCTCGCCATCAGCCAACACCACTCCCCGCTGATGGTTAAGAGTAAAGGGCGGGCTTGGCTCCCTGCGATCTCTCAGCCTGCTGCATCGGGGGGTGTTAGGGGATTCGGGCCGACCGGGGCGCGGACGCTTCCCGGTAGCCCTCAGCATCGATCCGCTGGACCAAAGCTCAAGGAGGTTGCAGATTCAGCCTCGCTGACGGTGTGATCTCGAGGTCACCCTAGCTCCCATGAACCTGCACCTGGCAGGCAAGCCGAACGCCCCGGTCGGCCCGAAGCACCTGGCGCCACCGGATGCTCGGAATCCTCTACAGGCGCTAAATTTCCAAGCTGATTCCATCAGATAGGTGGTCACCGCAATGGCTGAGTCACCGACGTAATCAGGAAAGATTTTATTGACCGTCATTGCCAGAGGCGCGTTCAGCGATGGCGTCCAGCTCGCTGTCGAGACGTTCGCGGTCAAACCATTCACCGGCTCTCATCACGCCCTGGATCGTCCGGGTGTTGCGGATGTCGTCCAGTGGGTTGGCTTCCAGCAAGACCAGATCGGCCACGCAGCCGGCCTCCAGGCAGCCGTGGGCGGGCTGGTTCAGGTAGCGGGCGATATGGGTGGTGCCGGTGGCCAGCGCCTCGGCCGGGCTCAGGCCCGAAGCGACGTAAATTTCCAGCTCGTGGTGGATGGCATCACCCGGCACTTGAAGAATCTGTGGCGCATCAGCGCCCAGCAGTATCAGCGCGCCAGCCTCGTGTAGGGCACCGATCAACTGGCGACGTATGTCCACGAAGCGCTGGCCGGCATCGCCGGGATATTGCTGGCGAATCTGCTCGGCGCGCTCGCGCCATTGACGGGCGGTCTCGGGTGGAATCCAGCGCATTTGCTCCCGGTTCATCAATGCATCGATGTCGCCCACGGCCCAGTTTTCGATCAGGCTCTGGGTCGGCACGTTGGCGATGCCGGCCTCGGCCGTGCGTCGGGCCAGCTCGGGAATCAGCGATTCGTCCATGCCATCAACCAGATTGACCGCAAACAGGCCCGGTTCGGTGCCGAACAGCGGATGGTCCTCTGGCACCAGTTTCTGACCATAGCCGTCCAGATGATCAATGCTGCCCTGGTTCGAGGCCAGGGTTCGGTCAAGGCCCACTGCGGTCGAAATATGGCCCGAGTAATCAATGCCCAGCGCATCGGCGGTCTCGGCGATGGCATGGAACGCGGCCGGCCACAGGCCGGGGTGCAGTTTGAGCAGGTCGTAGCCGGCCTCGGCCTGGGCCCGTACCATGGCCCGAGCGGCATCGGGCGAAGACACCGAGTTGCCGTTGAACGACGGACCCGAGGTAATCAGACGCGGCCCTGCGATCTCGCCGTTGGCCAGTTGCTGGCGCAGCACCAGGTGACCGGTTTCGCCCAGCATCCCGCGGATGGTGGTGATGCCGTGGGCCAGGTAGAGAAACAGCGTGTCATGCACCTGCTGCTCGCCCAGTCGCATGGGCGGTACGTGGGCGTGCATTTCGGCCAGGCCGGCCATCAGCAAGCCTTCCTGGTCGATGCGAATATCCGGCTCGCCGATCGAGTCGGCCGCGACAATGAAGCCATCCTTGACGGCCAACCGCGTGGGCTCGCCAATCCGGTCGTTGTCCGGATTAATCAGCCGGACGTTCTCGAACACGATGGTCTGGGCGGCTACCGGCAAGGTGATGGCCAGCAGCAGGGCGGTCAGAAGCGTTCTCATGATTCGGGCCTCGCAATAGACGAAGCTCAAGAGTTTAAGCGGGTCGTGGCGAGGATAAAATCACACAGAAGCTTCAGGACGCCCCCCCGCCGATGGTCAAGCGGGCGGGACGGGTTTGGATTCCTGTGATCTATCGGCCTTATGTATCGGGTGGAGGTGCTTCGGGCGCCCTATCCCCCGGCGCCCATCTCGTTCAGGGCGCGCCGGGCGCGCTGGCCGGTGTCATCGGTGGACTGTGCGGCAATGCGGTAGTTCTCGATGGCCCGCTGGCGG
This sequence comes from Gammaproteobacteria bacterium, assembly GCA_003567685.1. GTDB lineage: Bacteria > Pseudomonadota > Gammaproteobacteria > Xanthomonadales > Wenzhouxiangellaceae > Wenzhouxiangella. The sequence continues at coordinate 46,791 of PWYW01000038.1, read as the reverse complement.
TTGCCGGTGGCGCGCTCGACGTTGCCCAGGTGGTAATGGCCCTGGGCGGTGGGGAGACGTTCGATGCTGGCCTGGAGATCACCCCGGGCGCCCGAGTGGTTGCCAAGCTGCTCTCGCACCATGCCTCGGCGCAGGTGCTGGTAAAACCAGCGCGTGTCGCGCTGCAGTGCGGCCGTGTAGGCCTGGTCGGCTGCCTCCAGATCACCCGCGGTGGCCAGGGCATCGCCCTTCAGGGCATGGAAGATGGCTTCACCGGCTTCCAGGGCGATGGCTTCTTCGGCTTTGGCCAGTGCAGTGGCATGATCGCCATTTCGCAGGGCGCGGCGGCCTTCATCATGAGCCTCATAAGCAGGCTCCAGGTTTTTCAGTCGGGCGATCATCTGCTGGTAGCGCTCACGACCAATCGTGCCCTCGCGGCCCAATTCATCAGCGGTGCGCTGGTTGGCGTCAACGCGTTCGCGCGAGGGTGGATGCGAGGCAAACAGACCGCTCAGAAAGCCGCTGTCGCGCCCTTCGGACAGGCGCACGAAACTTTCCTGAAGTTCAACCGCACCTTCCGGGTTGTAGCCAGCCCGGTGCATGTAGATCATGCCGAAGCGATCGGCTTCCAATTCGGCCCGGCGCGAATACCGCTGGCTGATCAGCTGCGCGCCGACCATGCCGCCCAGCATGGCCACGGTTGCGTAGTCCTCGCGATCAGACGCTACACCGACGGCCACGCCGCCAAGGATGACCGCGCCCTGCAGCAGCGCGCCGCGCGACTGGGCCTGGGCGCTATGGCCAGCTGCGGCGTGGACGATCTCATGGCCAAGCACCGCGGCCAGTTCGGCTTCTGAATTCATCTCGGTCAACAGGCCGCGGTTGATAGCCATCTTGCCGCCGGGCAGCGCCCAGGCGTTGGGCACCGAGCTGTTGAGTACTTCGATTTCGTAAGGCAGGTCACGGTCGGCGTGATCGGCGACGCGTTGGTTGACTTCCTGCACATAGGCGACCAGTTCGGCATCCAGTACGAAATCGCCGCCTTGCGACTGGCGCAGCGGCGCATAGTTCTCCTGCCCAACCTGCAGTTCCCAGGCCTCGTCGAAAAAGCTCAGTTCACGCTGGCCGGTAACCGGGTTGACAGCACAGGCAGCGGTCAACAGCAGGGCAATGACACTCAGGGCAACACGCATGGAACACCTCGCAGCCGGTGACCGGCAAATCCGATTGAGACCTGATTATACGGCGCAGTCGGGATTCAACTCGATGCTGCTTTCCATCAGGCGGATATCCAGCTCTTCCTCATCGTCGCGAAACTGGACGATGCGCAGCGGCAGCCAATGGAAGTCTTCAGCATGCCAGGAATGATAGTTGCGGCTGGAACCCTCGCGCCGAAATCGCTCCATGCGGACGGTTTCAAAGCAGCCAGCGGGCACTTCGAGGGTTTCTTCGCCCAGGTAGAAGAACTGCTGGTCTTCGATCTCGTTGCGCTCCAGGACGCGAAATGGAAGGTCCTGGCCACGCAGGTCCGGCCTGGCCAGCAAAACCGCCAGTTGCAGGCGCAAGGTCAATGGATCGACGATGTCTGGCTCAAGCTCGATCAGGTAGTCACCCTCGTAGGTGCTGGTTTGCGACTGATTGGTCTGCCAGTCCAGTTCGTGCTGCCAGAAACGACTGCGTCCCAGGGCCCGGGTCACCTGTCGATAGCTGAGCATTTGCACCCGGTCGCCATGCCAGGCAAACCAGGCCGATTCCTCGGCCGTGGCGCGAGCCAGGCGGGCGACGCGCGAGGTGGCCTTGGTTTCGGTGTCGAAATGCCACAACCCCGAATCGCTTTGTGACAGGCTGACATGAACCTCGCCAATCGAGCTGCCGCGACGCAGCACCTCGTAAACCGCCGTATGGGCGGGCAGGGGGGCTGCCTGTGTCTCGGCCTTGAGGGCCTCAGACGGGGAGGCGGTGGCCGTGGTCATCCAAAGAAAGGCCCAGCTCGACAGCGCGATCAGGGCAGTGGTCTGGCGATGTGCTGAAGGTCTCATAGCGGCGTTCGACAGGGATTTGCAGCAATAGTGCCACGCTGGCTGGCAGCAGGCGATGCTCCAGCGGCAGCAGGCGCCGGGCCAGGCTTTTCGGGGTGTCGTCGGGCTGAATGCTCATTCGGGCCCGGCTGATGATGGGGCCACCGTCCAGTTCGGCAGTGACAAAGTGCACGCTGGCACCGTGGTCGGCATCGCCGGCTTCCAAGACACGCTGATGGGTATCCAGGCCGCGATAGCGTGGCAGCAGGGACGGGTGAATATTGATCATGCGGCCGGGATAGCGGTCAACCAGGCCGGCGCTGAGAACGCGCATGAAGCCTGCCAGCACAATCAGGTCGGCACTGAAGCCGTCGATGGCCGCACCCAGGCTGGCTTCGAAGTCAGCTCGGGAGGCGTGCAGCCGGCGATCCACCAGAACCGTATCCAGCCCGCGCGCCTGGGCCAGTGCCAGGCCGCCGGCATCGGGTCGGTCGCTGATCACGCCGACGATATCCGCCGTCAGCCAGTGATCGCAGGCCGTGGCCAGCGCCTCGAAGTTGCTGCCCCGACCAGACAGCAATACCAGCAATCGGCCTCGGGACGAACTCATTGCGTGAACTGGACGCGCTCGCCGGATTCGTGGCGAACGACTTCGCCGATGCGGCTGACCGGTTCATCCAGGCTTGCCTCGATGCGCTCGGCCTCGGTGGGCGAACAGATGATCACGAAGCCGATACCCATGTTGAAAGTGCGTTGCATTTCCGACTCGGCGATGTTGCCGGCCTGTTGCAGCCAGTCAAAGATCGCGGGCACCTGCCAGGCGCCCGTATTGATCTGAAGCCCGAGGCCCTCGGGAACCACCCGGATGATGTTCTCGGTCAGCCCGCCGCCGGTAATGTGGGCCATGCCGTGGATATCGGCGGATTTCAGCAGCGGCAGAATGCTGGATACATAGATGCGGGTGGGCGCAAGCAGGGCCTCACCCAGGGTCTTGCCATCGAAGTCATCATGCAAGGTTGCGCCTTCATGGGCAATGACCTTGCGAATCAACGAGTAGCCATTGCTGTGCGGGCCGCTGGATGCAAGGCCCAGTACGACATCGCCGGCTTCGATGCGGCTGCCGTCAATCAGTGCGTCGCGCTCGACGGCGCCGACCGTGAAGCCGGCCAGGTCGTACTCGCCTTCGCCGTACATGCCGGGCATTTCGGCGGTTTCGCCGCCAATCAGCGCGCAGCCGGCCTGGTGACAGCCTTCGGCGATGCCGGCAACGACATCGGCCGCAGCGTCCACTTCCAGCTTGCCGCAGGCGAAATAGTCGAGGAAAAACAGCGGTTCGGCACCACAGACCAGGATATCGTTCACGCACATCGCCACCAGGTCGATGCCGATGGTGTCATGGCGGTTCATCTGGCGAGCCAGCAGCAGCTTGGTGCCGACGCCGTCGGTGCCGGAAACCAGCACCGGATCGCTGAACCGGCTGCCAAGATGGAACAGGCCACCGAAGCCACCGAGGCCGGCCATGACCTCCGCGCGTCGGGTGCGAGCCACCAGCGGTTTGATTCGCTCGACCAGCGCGTTGCCGGCGTCGATGTCCACGCCAGCGGCGCGATAGCTCAATGAGGGCTGTTTGTCCTTGTCCATGGCTCCAACGATTGACCTTGACCAAGCGCTATTGTCGCTGATTTGGGGGCTGGTTGGTCAGAGACCAGGGCATTCGTGTTCATTGCCTCCCGCAGTCAGCCTCGGCAGGCGTATTGATACCGAAGCCGGCCGGATCAACCGATTGGCCACTCCATCCCCCCGGTGCCAACAATTTCCTGCGCGAGCATCGGCAAGTTCATCAATTATCCGGGATGGCAGGCGTGGCAGTCGTGGTATCTTTTTTCGCCATGAGACTCCGTCCGTACATTTTTGGCACAGGCCTGCTGTTTTGCTGGCTCTTCCCCGTCTCACTGGCGGCAACAGAGCGTCTGTATTCCGGCGAGGCTGTCATTGAAGAGGGTCAGTCGGTGCAGCAGGCCCAGTTGGCCGCGCTCGATCAAGTGCTGGTTCGCTTGACCGGGCAGGTCGACCGTTCCCTGGTCAGTGACCTTGGGCTGACGGCGACCGATCTGGGTGCCCTCCAGGCCAGTCAGCAGCGTGCCCGGGTCGAGCAACTGACGGCCGACGGCACCCTGGAAGAGCAGCTTGTTCTGCGAGTGGACTTTTACCCGCCGGCGGTTGACACCCTTCTTCGAAACAACGAGTTGCCGCGGCTTGGCCGTGAACGACCGGCCGTTCTGATCTGGCAGGCGCGTCGGGACGCTCTGACGGATGTCGCCGGCACGTCTGACCCTCAAGGCTTGGAGCTGTCGGCTGACCCGACAGACGAGGCTCGCCTGGATGCCTATCTTCAATCGCTCTTCGAGCGGGCCAGCAAGCGTTTCGGTGTCGACCTGATCGAGCCGCTTGGTGATGCGCTGGACCTTTCCATGGTGAATGCTGCCGACATTCGCGGCGGCATCCTTGACGGTGGCGATGCATTACGCGATCGATATGGTGCTGGCATGGTTGCCATGCTGGACCTTGAGCAGGATGAGCGCGGTGATTGGCGCGGTCGCTGGTTTTGGCGACTCGAGGGGCGCGATCATTCGTTGAGCGTGACGGATCCGCGTCTGGATGTGGTCATTGACCAGGGTGTTTCCGGTCTGCTGGCCCTGATGGCCGATCGTTTCGCCGTCCAACTGGCGACCGACCCGGGTGGGCTGCGACGCATTCGCGTGGAGGGTCTGGTTGACCAGCGCCAGTTCAGCGCGGTTGTCAATCACCTGTCCGAGCTCAGCGTAGTGGAGCGTGTTCAAGTCGTGACGGCTCGCGAACGAGCCATCGAGTTCGATCTTGAACTTGCCGGCGATGGCCTGGAGGACCAGATTCGTTTCAGCCGGTTGCTGGCGGTGGAGGGCGAGGACACGGCGGGGACGCTGGTGCTTCGTTGGCAACGGTGAGCCTCCGGTACCTACCTAATGTGCTTAGTGTCAGCCGCATGCTGGCGGTGCCGCCGCTGGTCTGGCTGCTGGTGGCGGGTCATTACGACTGGGCGTTGATCGTGGCGGTCGCCGCAGGTCTAACCGATCTGCTGGACGGCTGGTTGGCCAGACGTTTTGGCTGGCAGACACGGTTCGGTAGCCTGGCCGACCCGGCTGCCGACAAAATCATGATGGTGGCGAGCTATGCGACGCTGGCCGCACTGGACTACCTGCCGTGGTGGCTTTTTGGCCTGGTGATCCTGCGCGACCTGGTCATCGTGATCGGAGGCTGGGTCTATCACTTGCGTTTCGCCCGCCTTGAGGCTCAGCCTACCCGGCTCTCCAAGATCAATACCGTTTTCCAGATTGTCTTGATGTGGTACGTGTTGATTCTCCTGGCAGGTTTGCCCCTGCCTGCTGCAGGCAAGCCTGTTCTGATTGGCGTGGTGGCAGTGTTGGGGGTTCTCACGCTGGTGCATTACACCTGGTTGTGGAGCCACAGGGCGGCTGCGGTCAGCCGCGCGCGTCGGGCCGACGGCGGGGGATGAGCCAGCACCAGATCCCGCTGGCGCTCAAGCCACCGCGCCGTCCGGGTTTCAACAACTTCGTGGCAGGCGATAACCAGGCCGTGGTCGATACCCTGCGAAACGGTCTCGAAGACGGACACTGGTATTTCCTCGGCGGCCCCGCCGGGAGTGGTCGAAGCCATTTGTTGACGGCCTGTTTTGCGGCCTTCAACGCAGTTGCCATTGATGTGGCCTTTGCAGGCATGCTGGCGAAAGCCAATCGACGCCTGCTCGAGAGCCTGTCGGCTCGCTGGGTGATCCTCGATGATGTCGACGCGATGGCGGGCGTGGCGGAAGACGAAATGCGGTTGTTCAACGCACTGAATCGCTGGCGGGCCGAGAGAGTCGGCGTACTGATGAGTGGCTGCAGCCGTCAGGCCTTCGAGTTGCCGGACTTGAGATCCCGTTTGGGTTTGGCTGCCGTACTGCGCCTGTCGCCTCTTGATGATGCTGCCCTGACCGAGCTGGTTCGCCGCCTGGCACATGAGCATGAAGTGATTCTGGGTCGAGGTGCCGCTGAATACCTGGTCAGCCGCTCGTCACGTCAGCCGGGCAGCCTGGCCTACCGCATGGAGCGGTTGGCAGCGCGAGCGCTGAACGAGCGTCGAACCCTGTCGGTGCCGCTGGTGCGCGAGTTGCTGGCTGAACAAGGCCCGGTTCCCTAGGGCGGCCTGGCCATGGTCCAGCTTTGACTTGCTCGGCTCGCCCCGGCCGGCGCTACTGGTAACTGTCCTGATGAACGCCTCGCATCGCACGGCCAGATGGATCGGCCATGCCCTGGAAACTCTCATCCCAGGCCAGCGCTTCGGGGGTTGAGCAGGCAATCGATGGGCCGGCCGGTACGGTAGCCGCAGCCGCTTGCGACGGAAAGTGGCGCTCGAATATGCGCCGGTACAGGTATTGTTCCTTGGTCAGCGGCGGGTTCAGCGGGAAGCGTTGTTCGGCCTCGGCCAACTCCCGATCACTGACCTGCTGGTCGGCGTGGTCGCGCAGCGCGTCAATCCAGCCGTAGCCCACGCCGTCGGAAAACTGCTCTTTTTGACGCCACAGGATTTCCCTTGGCAGCAGGCCTTCTCCTGCCTCGCGCAGGATGGCTTTTTCCGGTCGGCCGCCGCCGGCCATCTTGGCCGCCGGGTCAAGACTCATGGCCACCTCGATGAATTCCAGGTCGAGGAACGGCACCCGTGCCTCCACGCCCCATGCGGCCATGGATTTATTGGCCCTCAGGCAATCGTATAAATGCAGCTTGTCGAGCTTGCGAACGGTTTCTTCGTGAAAGGCTTGCGCGTCGGGGGCCTTGTGGAAGTAGAGATAGCCGCCAAAAATCTCGTCAGCGCCTTCGCCGGAGAGCACCATCTTCACACCCATGGCCTTGATTCGGCGAGCCAGCAGGAACATCGGGGTAGAGGCGCGGATGGTGGTGACGTCGAAGGTTTCAATATGGCGAATGACATCGTCCAGCGCATCCAGGCCTTCCTGGATGGTGTAAATGAATTCGTGATGCTGGGTTCCGATCGCCTCGGCGGCAACTCGGGCGGCAGCAAGATCTGGCGACCCTTCCAGGCCGATGGCGAAGGAATGCAGCCGGGGCCACCAGGCCGCCTCGGTGTCGTCGGATTCAACGCGCAGGTCGGCAAAGCGCTGGGCAATTGAAGCGACCAGCGAGGAGTCGAGCCCGCCCGACAGCAGGACACCATACGGGACGTCACACATCATTTGCCGATGCACCGCCGCTTCCAGCGCCTCGCGCAGCTTCGTCGATTCCGCGGCCTGGTTGGCGCATTCGACGGCACGCCAAGCCGGTTGGTACCAGCGACGAATCTGACCATCGCGAGAATCGAGCAGATGACCTGGCGGGAACAGGTGAACCTGACGGCAGAGCGGCTCGATCGCCTTGAGTTCCGAGGCGACCCACAACAGGCCGTCATCATCACGACCGTGATAAAGCGGGATCACGCCGATGGGATCGCGTCCAATCAGGTAGCGCTGGCTTTCTTCATCCCAGAGCACGAAGGCATAGATGCCGTTCAGGCGGTGGAGGAAGTCCGCGCCATGTTTTCGATACAGCGCGAGGATGACTTCACAGTCCGAATGGGTCTGGAAGTTGTAGTCGTCGAGTTCGCGACGCAATTCTCGGTGGTTATAGATTTCGCCGTTGACGCCGAGCACGTGCAAGCCATCGCCGCTGACCAGCGGCTGTGCACCGGAATCGATACCCACGATGGCCAGACGTTCATGGGCGATGACCGCTTTGGGGGAGACATAAATACCGCTCCAGTCCGGGCCACGATGACGCTGGCGGCCTGAGGCCGCCAGCACTTTTTCTCGCAACTGCCGTGGCGTTGCATCAATCTCGAAAACGCCGACGATCCCGCACATGCAGTCAGTCTCCGAAACGAACGTCGTTGATCATGTCGATGCCGTCTGCGGTCAACTCGAGGCGGAAAGAGGTTTCGCGGTAGAAGTCGCTGTAACTGGCAAACCACCCCATATCCGCCAGCGGCTCCTCCATGGTTTCCGAGAGTGAGTCGAGCATGGTTTGCAGCAGTTCGGAATAAGCAGCCATATTGATGCTGTAGGCCATGATGGCGCTGTCGCCGTCGCCGGGCTCCAGCGCTGCCTGGAGAGGCTCGCGCTGTGCTTCGCCAATGGCCAGGCCGATTGCCTCGCTACCCATGGCAAGGAAGGCGCTGAAATCCGGCATGTCCGGGATCAAGCCAGCGGGTAAAGGCTGGGGTTCGCCACCGGCAGTCAAGTCCATTCCGGCCAGCTCAGGCGAAAACATCTGTGCCATGCCAATGAGCATTTGCGGGTTTCGCATGAAGACCACCAGTGTGCCTTCGCCATCCACCGGGTCTGAACCTTCCAGGCTCAGGCTGTCGAGGTTCATTCGGAAGCCGTGGATATTGGTCACGAAGGGCGGAATCGGTTGGTTCAGTGCGCGCTGCCAGTCCGCCGCCTGGGCTGCAATATCTTCAAACAGGGGGCATTGCGGGGGCTGGTCGACCCACCCGCCGACCAGGTCACGACCAAAGTCGCGGGCAGCGACCAGGTTGAGGGCCAGGCCCGACTTGAGCAGGGTCGGGTTGCTGACGTCCAGCTGGACCGGTGTATCCGCGATGGGCAGCAGGCGTTGGGCCAGTGCCGGGTCGGTTTCGACTCGCACGCGAGAGCGCACCCCATCGTGGCTGACCTCGGTAAAACCCATGCTCAGTCGAGGTAGCTGTTGGACGAGGGCAGTCAGTTCCCCACGGCAGGCTTCGTGCTCGTCAAGAAGCTGGCGCACCTCGTTGGCCGGGCCGGTTGCATTGGTATCCGCGCTGATGAATGTGGCCAGCATTCGTTCGAAATCCACGAAGCCGCTACCGAAGGCGGTATAACCGCGTTCACGATTGAACTGTTCGAGGGTAGAGGCCGCCAGGGGCAGGCTGGGACGCTCCTCGCCAATCAGGCGGGGCAGCTGCCTTTCGTCACCCGTGGTCAGGGCCAGAGTCACGAAATCGTCGTCGTGGTGAAGAGCCACGGCCAGACCGAACTCCTCCAGGGGGATCCAGATCAGGGATTGCTCGCCAGAATCCAGGCGCGGTGGTTCAGTGCCGGCATCGTCGGACAAGCGGGCCAGCATCTGTTCGAAAGCCTCGCGATCGTCCAGTTGCCAGTGCGCTGCCGGTAGCCAGTCGATGGCGTGGACGGCCCAGAAACCATTCGGGTTCATTCCGCGGTCGCGAATGGCTTGCTCGCTGCTGATGCCACTCAATTCTCGCATCAAGGCGCCCAGCCAGGGCGACTCGCTATCGATCTCGTCTGCCAGGCTGTTGTAAATCTCTGCCTGGCCTTCCACCAAATCTTCCATGGCCTGCCAGATTCGATCGGATACGTCCTGGTCAAGTGGACTCAGATTGGCGAACAGGTAGACGGTGTCGGCATCGATGCGTTCGAACAGACGGTCGCGAACGTCTGCGGATTCCGGCGAGAGTGCCGCACCTGGCGCTTCGGCAGCTTGCTCGGGGCCAGAGTCCTGGCCGCAGCCCGCCAATGCGAAAACCGTGGCCAGCGCGAATACGCTTTTCTTGAACATGGGAATTACCTGTGTTTTTGTGAATTCAGAGATATAGTGTTATACATCACCATAACACCTGTCAAGCAATGAGCTCAGCCCAGCGCCTTGATGCCGGCAATCAGTGACTGTGCAACCTTCTGGGCGTCACCGTAGAGCATGCGGGTATTGTCCTCGAAAAACAGCAAGTTCTCGATGCCGGAAAAGCCCGTACCCTGGCCACGCTTGACCACAATGCAATTGCGTGCCCGGTCGGCGTCCAGGATCGGCATGCCGAAAATCGGGCTGCTCCGGTCTTTGCGGGCGGCCGGATTGACCACGTCGTTGGCTCCAAGAACCAGAGCGACATCGGTATTGGGGAACTGGGCGTTGATGTCTTCCAGGTCAAAGATCAAATCGTAAGGAACGCCGGCCTCGGCCAGCAGTACGTTCATATGGCCCGGCATGCGCCCGGCGACCGGGTGAATGGCAAAGCTCACCTTCACGCCGCGACTGGTCAGTAACTCGGTCAGTTCCCAGATCTTGTGCTGGGCCTGGGCGACGGCCAGGCCGTAGCCGGGTACGATGATGACTTTTTCGGCATAAGCCATCTGAATGGCCGCATCGGTGGCATCAATCGAGCGCATCTCGCCCTCGGCCGACAGGCCTGCAGCGTCTTCATCGGCCTTGCCAAAGCCAGCAAACAGGACGTTGCCCAGGGAGCGGTTCATGGCCTTGGCCATCAATTGGGTCAGTACGGTGCCGGCGGCACCGACCACGATGCCGGCGATCATCAGCGCCGGGATTTCCAACACGTAGCCCTTGAAGCCCACCGCCAGCCCGGTCAGGGCGTTGTACAAGGAAATGACGACGGGCATGTCAGCCCCACCAATCGGCACGGTGACCAGTATGCCGGCCAGCAGTGCCGAGGCGAAAAACAGCGCCAGCAGCAGCGGGGTGGGGCCATCGACCATGATCCACACGCCGAGGCCAATGGTGGCGGCAATCACCAGCAGATTCAGCAATTGCTGGCCAGGGAAACGCCAGCTTTTGCGCATCCATCCTTGCAGTTTTGCGTAGGCGATCAGTGAGCCCGAAAAGGCGACTGAGCCAATGATGGCACCAAAGCTGGCCACCAGCAGCGTTGTGGGCACCATTTCGACCTGGCCCGAATGCAGCTTGAGCAGTTCCACGGCGGCAATGGCCGCCGCCGAGCCACCGCCCATGCCGTTGTAAAGCGCGATCATCTGGGGCATGTCGGTCATGGCGACAACCTTGGCCCACCACCATGCCAGCACCGAGGCCGACACCAGGGCAATGACCATCAGCCCGTAGTTGCCTTCGACCTTGGGGTGGAAGAAAGTCACGAGCACGGCCAACGCCATGGCGATGCCGGCCCAGATCATGCCCTTTCGGGCGGTAACCGGTGAACTCATGCCTTTCAGGCCGGCGATGAACAGCACGGCGGCAATAAAGTAGGAGGCCGGTACCAGGAATTGAAGGCTGGGCATCATGACTTGTCGCCTTCGTTCCTGTTACCGGAACTCTTGAACATTTCCAGCATACGGTCGGTGACCACGTAGCCGCCCACGGCGTTGCCGGCCCCCAGGAAGACAGCGACGAAACCGACCACGATCTCCGTATTGGTTTCGGCCATGCCAAGCACAACCATGCCGCCCACCACCACGATGCCGTGAATGAAATTGGAGCCCGACATCAGCGGCGTATGAAGAATTGCTGGCACCCGGCGAATGACCTCGATTCCGGTAAACGCCGCCAGCATGAAGATATACAGTGCAATCCAGCCTTCCATGGCCACTCCCGCAGGTTGTTGCGACGCCAGTGGCGCCGCTGAATCAAACGTCCTTGAAACGCTCGTGAACGATCTCGCCTTCGTGGCTGATCAGGCAGCCAGCGATCACCTCGTCCTCAAGGTTGATTTGCAGCTTGCCCTCCTCGTCAATCAGCAGGGACAGCAGGCTATGAATGTTCCGCGCATACATTTCCGAGGCGTGAAGTGCTGCTCGACTGGGCAGATTCCCCGGTCCGTCAATCAGGACGCCGCCGTGATCGACGGTCTCGCCAAGCCGGGTAAGTTCGCAGTTGCCGCCGGTTTCCGCCGCAATGTCGACAATGACGCTGCCGGGTCGCATGGTCTCGACCATGCCTCGGGTAATGATCTTCGGGGCTGGACGACCGGGGATTGCGGCGGTGGAAATCACGATGTCGGCCTTGGCGAGGTGGCGTGCCAGGGCCTCGGCCTGGGCGGCGCGTTCGTCATCGGTCAGCTCCCGGGCGTAACCGCCGGCGCTCTCGGCATCCCCCCCGGTGTCGATCATCTTAGCACCCAGCGATTCGACCTGTTCACGGGCGGCGGCGCGAATGTCATAAGCCTCGACCTGGGCACCCAGCCGGCGCGCGGTGGCGATGGCCTGAAGGCCTGCCACGCCGGCACCAATCACCACGACCTTGGCCGGACGAAGGGTGCCGGCGGCGGTAGTCAGCATGGGGAACAGCCGTGGCGAGCGATCGGCTGCGATGATGACGGCCTGGTAGCCGGCCACTGTTGCCTGGGAAGAGAGCACATCCATGGCCTGGGCGCGGGTGATGCGCGGCACCAGTTCCATGCTGACCAGCTGGATGCCGCGCCCGGCGGCCTGCTTCAATTCCCCGAAATCGCGGTAGGGTTCGAGCTGTCCGATGACAATGCAGCCCGAGGGGAGGGCGGCCAGACGTTCAGTGGTTGGTCGCCGAACGGTGAGCAGAACGTCCAGGCCGTCGCTGAAGGCATCGCTTGACGAGGCGACGGTCGCAGCGTCTGACCATACTGAATCGGGATGGCCGGCCAGCGTGCCCGCGCCGGGCTCAAGAACGACCTCGTGGCCGGCTCCCCGCAGTTTGGCCGCCGTCGGCGGATCCAGCGCCACCCGACGCTCGCCACTGACAATTTCCTTGTTCACTCCGATCCTGATTGACATGCGCTTCCCTCCGTGCCTTGAGTGTAGCGGCTGGGCTCGCCGCGAAGCAACGCCCTTTGCGGAATAAGGCGTCTGATCAATACGAATATCTTTATCAGCCGTGTACCGACCGCCTGGCGTCATTCGAGTGTCATGGCAGCGACTACAATAGCGTCATGATCCGAAAAGCTTTGATTCTGGCCCTGACGACGGCCAGCCTGTGGCCGATGGCCTGGACCCTGGCCGCTGAAGAAAGCCCGGCTGGCTGGTATCGGGATGGCGAAGCGCTGGTCGCTGAACGGCGCGAGCGTCTGAATGCCGAGCGTCCGGCGCGCAACGTGATCCTTTTCCTCGGCGACGGCATGAGCCTGTCGACGGTCAGCGCCGCGCGCATTCTTGCCGGCCAGAAAGCCGGCCGCAGCGGCGAAGAGAATCTGCTCTACTTCGAGCAGTTTCCCTACCTGGCGCTGGCCAAGACCTACAACACCAACCAGCAAACGCCCGACTCGGCCGGGACGATGACCGCGATCGTGACCGGCATCAAGACCTTTGCTGGCGCGCTGGCCGTGGACCAGCTGGCAAGCCGGGGCGATTGTGCGTCGATTCAGGGGCGCGAACTGGTCACCTTGCTGGATATCGCCAATCTGGCCGGCATGGCGACGGGCGTGGTGACGGATACCCGAATCACCCATGCGACGCCGGCCGCGCTGTTCGCCCGCGTCCCCGACCGCGGCTGGGAGTCCGACAGTGGCATTCCACCGAGCCAGCGTGATCTGGGGTGCCACGACATTGCCCTTCAACTGATCGAATATGACCTTGGCGGCGGAATCGATGTCGTTTTGGGCGGTGGCCGCCGTGCCTTCCTGTCCAATGACCAGGTCGATCCTGAGTATCCCGAAATTGCCGGCCACCGAAGCGATGGCCGGGATCTGATTGCGCGCTGGCAGCAGCGTCACCCGAGAGGGCAGTATGTCTGGAACCAGGCGGGCTTCGACGCCTTGTCGTCAGAGCCTCAGGGTCCGATCCTGGGCTTGTTCGAGCCCAGTCACATGCACTATGAAATTGACCGGCCTCAGGACAAGGCCGGAGAGCCATCACTAAGCGAAATGACGCGACGCTCGATCGAGTGGTTGTCCAATGACGATCAGGGCTTTTTCCTGATGGTAGAAGGTGGCCGGATTGACCATGCGCATCACATTAATAACGCGTATCGCGCCCTGACCAATACGATCGAATTTGCCCGCGCCATTGAAGTGGCATCGGCCATGACCGATGCCGACGATACCTTGATCGTCGTCACCGCCGACCACGGCCACGCCATGACTTTCGGCGGCTATGGCGAACGCGGCAACCCGATTGCCGGCCTTGCCGTGCGGCCTGGTGACGGGCCGGTCGAAGAGCGCATCGCGCGTGATGAGGACGGTGTGCCGATTACCGTGCTGCGCTACCACGACGGTCCGGGCTTTCGCGGCGGCAACCGACCGGACTTCGAAAGAATCGACCCGGCCGACCCGGATTATAGCCAGGAGAGCACGTTCGGCGTTCGCTCGGCCAGCCATTCGGGCGAAGACGTGCCGGTGTATTCCACCGGCCCTGGCGCGGAAGTGCTTACTGGTGTCATCGAGCAGAACGTGATCTTCCACGCCATGCTCCAGGCGGTGCCGATGCTCGCGGAGAAGGCCGAACGGCTCAAGGGCGCCGAGCGCTTCCCGGCCTGGGAGAAAGCCCGGCGTTTCGAGCGAGAGCAGGCGTGTTCAGCGGCTCAGCGCCTGACCATTGGCGAGTGCTGAGCGTCGGCCAGCCGTTCGGGCGTGCCGATATCTGACCATCTGCCGCGGTAATGCACGCCGCTCAGTTGGCCAGCAGCGATGGCGGCTTCGAAAACGGGGCGCAAGGCTCGCGGGCCAGCTTCCAGGCCAGCAAACAGGGCTGGACGGTAGACGGCGATGCCCGAGAAGGTCAGGCGATTCTGACCCTCCAGACTGAGCAGGCCATCGTCCAGGGCAAAATCGCCTTGAGGATGATGCGGCGGATTGTCGACCATGACCAGCGTCGCCAGCGCCGGTGATGGTGGCGCACGAAGTTCGGCGTAGTCAAAGTCGCACAGGATGTCGGCCGCGATCGCGGCAAACGGTTGCTGGCCCAGCAGAGGCAGGGCGTGAATGATGCCGCCGGCGGTCTCGAGGGCGCCGGGTGGCTCCTGTGAATAGCGAATGTGCAAGCCGTAATGCTGTCCGTCGCCGAGGGCAAGCCGAATCTGTTCGCCCAGCCAGCCGAGGTTGATGACGACGTCGCTGAACCCGGCATCAGCCAGCCCGACCAGATGGTGCTCTATCAGGGAACGTTCACCCACTTTCAGTAGTGGCTTTGGCGTTTGGTCGGTGAGCGGCCGTAGTCGCTCTCCCCGACCGGCCGCAAGGATCATGGCCTTCATTTCACCGGTCTCGCGCGCGCGCGCCAGCGTTCGAGAAGCTCATCAAGCAGCTGTAACTCCGGGTTGCGCTCGACAGCAACCGACAAGTAGTCGAAAAAGCGTGGTGCATCATCAAGGTAGGCTGGCTTGCCGTCGCGGTAGGCGATGCGGGCAAAAATGCCCAGCACCTTGAGATGGCGTTGAACGCCCATGAAATCGCATTGCCGCTGCCACAGCCGTTCGGAATCGCTGATCGGTAACCCTGCTTCACGGGCGCGCTGGCGGTAGTCTTCCAGCCAACGGTCAACGCGCTCGACAGGCCAGCTCAGGAACGCATCCCGGAACAGGCATACCGGGTCGTAGCTGACCGGACCGCAAACGGCATCCTGGAAATCGATGATGCCCGGGTTTGGGTCGCTCACCATGAGGTTGCGGGGCATGAAATCGCGATGGCAGAACACCTGTGGCTGGTCCAGTGCCCAGCGAATCAGCAAAGCGCAGAGGAGATCCCAGTCATCCAGTTCCTGATCGGTTGGTTCGACCTGCCAGTGCCGGGCAAGGAACCAGTCGGGGAACAGTGCCAGCTCGCGCATCAGCATCGCCGCATTGTAGCTGGGCAAGTCATCAACCGGACCAGCGGTTTGCAGCTTGAGAAGAGCGTCCAGCGCGTCGCCAAAAAGCGCATCCGCATTGTCGCTGGTCAAGGCGTGGTGATAGGGCGTATCGCCCAGGTCTTCCAGCAGAAGCAAGCCCTGTTCGACGTTGGCGGCTGGAATGGCGGGCACGTGAACCAGTGGTCTGAGGCTTCGGGCAATGTTGACGAAGGCCTCGACGGGTTCACGGTCGGGGGGAGCGTCCATGACCACCCAGGCCTGGTTGTCGCGACGGAGCCGGAAATAGCGACGGAAGCTGGCGTCCGATGAAATTGCTTCGCTCTGCCAGTCTGCCCAGTTCAGCTCCCGTGCGGCCCACGATTCGGCCTGTGTTCTGCGTTGGTCACTCATGCCTTGTCCGTATTCGTTCATGAAACATTGATTTATCAATCACTTGAAATTGACCGAATGGTCACGGAACCGCGACCGGCATGGGCAATTATCCATTTTCCTCAACCACCCTGTTAAAGGAGACTACGATGAGTCAAGTCAAGAAAGGCCTGTTTGCCGGACTGGGAGCCGTCGCTGGAACCATGATGCTTGCGTCGGCGGCGAGTGCCGAAGTTCGCGTTCAGATCGTCCACGCGGCGCCGTTTGCCGACAGCCTTGAGGGAACCTCTGTCACCGTTACCGCGAACGGCGGCCCTGTGCTCGAAAACTTTCAGTTCAAGGATTTTACCGACTATCTCGATCTTCCTGCTGGAGACTACGATCTGGCAGTGATTCCGACGGGCGCAACCGAGCCGGCAATTACCGCCAGCGTAACGCTTGAGTCGGGTCTGGACTACACCGTGCTTGCGGTGGGTGATGGAGTCAACCAGGAGCTGGCGCTGTGGCCGCTGGTTGATACGGCCGAGCCTGCGGGCGATGGCAACCTGAACATTCGAGTGGTCCACGCGGCACCATTTGCGTCGGGTTCTGAAGCGACCGAAGTTTCGATCCGCACCGCGGGCGGTGACGTGGTCAACGACCTGGTTGGGGTTCCATACTTCGCCCAAAGCGGTTTCTTTGCGATTCCCGCTGCCGAATACGATTTGAAAGTGGCCAGCAATGATGGCTTGACCAACTTCATCGACCCCTTGCCGGTCGCATTGCCTGCTGGCGTCGATTTGACGGTGATTGCGGTGGGCGATGGCGTTAACCAGCCGCTTGGAATTCTGGCGCTGCCAGTAGGGGAGTTGGATACGCGCGCGCCTGTCGACAACAGCGTGACGGGCAAGTGGGGTGCCGTACCAACAAGCAATGAGGGGTTCATCTTCCAGCCCATTCCTGCCGAGAATCGCCTGGTAGGTACTGCCTACACGTATGATCCAGCCGGTTCGGGCGCCCCATTGTGGGTGACCTTCGATACCTGCATGAATGATGTGGGCGCGCCGGGCTGCATGTCGCCGGGCGGCTTTGATGGAACTTCTGCCGTTGCCGCCGTTTACGCCTTCAGCGGCGGCCAGTTTGGCGGTGACGAGCCGGCCGATGGCTCGGTAGCGGGCACGGTGGCTATCGAATTCATCGACTGCGTCACGGCAGTGGCTTCGCTGGAACTCAATGACGGCACCTCGGTGACGTGGGATCTGAACCGTCTGACCAAGACCGTGGAGTGCACGCTGGACTGATTCCCACCAGCCTCCGATCATGACACTCAAGCCCGGGCGGTTCAGCCGCCCGGGCTTTTCTATTGAGCGGCAAGCCTGACGTCTGGGCTTTGTCTTACAGCGCGCTGTTTGAATTTCGTACCAAATTGGTCTTGTATTGACGGGAATCTGGCACAATAACCATGTGACAGACAGATACCGGCCCAACGCGATCAAACCGCCATGCTGAGAATCAGCAAACTGACCGACTACGCCACCCTTTTGATGGGCGCATTGGCACGCCAAGGAAACCAATGCCAGCCGGCTTCGGTTCTGGCTGAAGAAACGGGTCTTGAGCCGCCGACCGTGGCCAAGGTGCTCAAAACGCTGGCGCGCACGGAACTGGTTGACTCGGTGCGCGGTGTCAATGGTGGTTATCGCTTGAACATGCAGGCCGGGCAAATCTCGGTGGCATCCATCGTGCGTGCCATGGAAGGGCCGATCGCACTGACCGAATGCAGCCTGGAACCGGGTTTGTGTTCGCACGAGTCTTCCTGCCAGCTAAGCGGCAACTGGCGTCGCATCGGCGAGGCTGTTGAGCGAACTCTGGAATCGCTATCGCTGGCCGACCTGATTGATGAAAGCCCTGGCCGCATTGCCATTCGAACCGTTGTTTTGGAACCCGCAACATCCACGCAAGGCTGAATACCCATGAGTGAAACCGTCGAACAAGTTCAGAATCTGATCCAGCAACGCTACAAGGCGGGCTTTTTCACCGACATTGAAGCGGACAAGGTTCGTGCCGGGCTGGATGAAGAAATCATCGCCATGATTTCGGCCAAGAAGAATGAGCCGGCGTGGATGCTGGAATGGCGTTTGAAGGCATTCCATCACTGGCAAACCATGAAAACGCCCAACTGGGCGTTGCTGAAGGTGCCGGCAATCGACTTTCAGGCGATCCACTATTACGCCGCGCCGAAGCAGAAGAACCGTCCGAAGAGTCTGGATGAGGTTGATCCGAAGCTGCTTGAAACCTTCGACAAGCTGGGCGTGCCCTTGCATGAGCGTGCCCGCCTGGCTGGCGTGGCGGTTGATGCGGTGTTCGACTCGGTTTCCGTTGGCACCACCTTCCAGAAAGAGCTCAAGGAAGCCGGGGTGATTTTCTGCAGCTTCTCCGAAGCGGTGCAGGAGCATCCCGAGCTGGTTCAGGAATACCTGGGTTCGGTCGTGCCGTACACCGATAACTACTTTGCCGCGCTGAACTCGGCCGTTTTCTCCGACGGATCGTTCGTCTACATCCCCGAAGGCACGCGTTGCCCGATGGAGCTGTCCACCTACTTCCGCATCAACGCGCGCGACACCGGGCAGTTCGAACGCACCTTGATCATCGCCGAGCCGGGTGCCGAAGTCAGCTACCTGGAAGGTTGTACCGCGCCGATGCGCGACGAGAACCAGCTGCACGCTGCCGTGGTGGAACTGGTGGCCCGCAAGAAAGCCAAGATCAAGTACTCCACGGTGCAGAACTGGTACCCGGGCGACGAGAACGGGAAGGGCGGCATCTACAACTTCGTGACCAAGCGCGGCGACTGCCGGGAAGACGACGCGCGCATTTCCTGGACCCAGGTCGAGACCGGGTCGGCAATCACCTGGAAGTACCCATCGTGCATCCTGCGTGGGGATCGCTCGGCCGGTGAATTCTATTCGGTGGCGCTGACCCATAACCATCAGCAGGCCGACACCGGCACCAAGATGATTCACCTGGGCAAGGACACCACCAGCAAGATCATTTCCAAGGGCATTTCGGCCGGCAAGAGCAACAACACCTACCGCGGTCTGGTGCGGATTGCCAAGCGGGCCGAAAACGCCCGTAACTACACCCAGTGCGACAGCTTGCTGATTGGCAAGACCTGCGGTGCCCACACCTTCCCCTACATCGAATCGGCCAATGCCACGGCCAAGATCGAGCACGAAGCCACCACTTCGAGAATTGGCGAGGACCAGCTGTTCTATTGCCGTTCGCGCGGTCTGGACGAGGAAGACGCGGTTGCCATGATCGTCGATGGCTTCTGCAAGGAAGTGTTCAAGGAACTGCCGATGGAATTCGCGGTGGAAGCCAAGGCATTGCTCGAAATCAGCCTTGAAGGTGCCGTCGGCTGACACGTCGAGCGCCTGAATGTCGCGCAACGAATGCCGTCGGTATGTCGTTGCCGGATGAATAATCAACCAAATTGTGAATGAATGACATGTTGAAAATCAGCCAGCTGAAAGTCGCCATCGACGACAAGGAAATCCTCAAGGGCCTGGATCTCGAGGTTGGTCCCGGTGAACTGCACGCCATCATGGGGCCTAATGGTTCCGGCAAGTCCACGCTGGGCTATGCCCTGGCCGGTCGCGATGGCTATGACATTACCGGTGGATCGATTGAGTTCGACGGTCAGGACCTGGCCGACATGGAGCCGGAAGAGCGCGCTGCGGCCGGGCTGTTCCTGGCCTTTCAGTACCCGGTTGAAATCCCGGGAGTCAACAACGCCTACTTCCTGCGTTCGGCATTGAATGCCCAGCGCAAAGCGCGCGGCGTGGAAGAAATCGACGGCATGACCTTTCTGAAAAGCGTGCGTGAGTCGCTCAAGCAACTGAAGATGGACGAAGCGCTGCTCAAGCGCGCCGTCAATGAAGGCTTTTCCGGCGGTGAGAAGAAGCGCAACGAGATTGTCCAGATGGCCGTGTTGCAACCGAAGCTGGCCGTGCTGGACGAAACCGACTCCGGCCTGGATATCGACGCCCTGAAACTGGTCGCCGAAGGCATCAATCGACTGCGCGATGGTAAACGTTCGTTTGTCGTGATCACTCACTACCAGCGGCTGCTGGATTACCTGAATCCGGACCACGTGCACGTGCTCTCGGGCGGCCGCATCGTTGAAAGCGGCGGCGAAGAATTGGCCCGTCGCCTTGAGGCCGAAGGTTACGGCTTCCTGGAGGAGTCTGCGGCATGAGCGCGCTGATCGACCAGTTGGCACCCGAATCCGGGCTGCCTGACGACAGCCACGCCGAGGTACGCCGGCGCGCCCAGGCGCGGCTGATGAGCCAGGGCTTTCCGGACCCGAAGACCGAGGCCTGGAAGTACACCTCGCTGCGTGTTCTGGAAAAGCGTGAGTTCCAGGGTATTGGCCAACAGGCAGTGCCACGCTGTGCTTTGCCGTTCGCGGCGGACGTGCTGGCGTTTGACAACGGCCAGTACAACCCGGATGCCAGCACGCTGCCCGATGGCGTGCGCCTGGAACCACTCGATGCCCAGTCGCTGGAGACGCTGGATTATGCCGGGCGTGAGGATGCCTTTGCCTGGCTGAACCTGGCCCGTTTCGAGCAGGCCTGGAAGCTGAGTATTGATGCCCCGTTGGCGCGCCCGCTGGTGCTGGCCTTTGCCACCAGCGACGATTTTTCCGGCGCGGTACACCCACGGTTGCACATCGAACTGGCCGCCAATGCCTCGGCCACCCTTGTCGAGTGGCAGCACGGGCAGGGCGAAGGGCTGGTCAACCTGGTCGAGCAGATTCACTTGAATCCGAACGCGCGCTTGCATCACCTGGTTCAGCGCCAGCACGGCGAGTTGGCCTGGGTGCAGCGTACCGATGTGTCGATCGAGCGTGATGCCGACTATCGATTCCACGCGCTGGATGGCGGCGGTCGCCTTGTGCGGCAGGACTTGAGGCTGGACTTGCTTCAAGCCGGTGCGCATGGTGAAATCGACGGCGTGGCGCTGCTCGATTCCCGTCAGCACGTGGATTACCACACGGCCATCAACCACCAGGTTGGCCATACCACCAGCCGTGAATCGTTCCGCATGATGGCCGATGGAACTGGCGTTGGGGTTTTCAACGGTCGTATCTACATCGCCCGTGGCGCTGACGACAGCCATTCGGATCTGAACACCGGCAACCTGTTGCTCAGCGATTCGGCGCGGATCAACACCAAGCCCGAGCTGGAAATTTACGCCGAAGACGTCACCGCCAGTCACGGCGCGACGATTGGCCAGCTTGAAGATAGCGCGCTGTTCTACCTGCGAACTCGTGGAATCCCGACCCAAGAGGCGATGGCGTTGCTTAAATTCGGCTTCGCCGCCGAGCCGCTGGAAAACATCGAAAACGACACCCTGCGCGACTGGCTGATGGTGCTGCTGAACGAGCATCTTGGGTCTTTCTGAAAAGACAGAATCTTGAATTCGCGAAGCAACAAAGCAGCAAAGCGGGGAAGGGGAAATGCTGTTGAAGCTTGGTTTCTTTGCTACTTTGCTGCTTTGCGACACAAAGGTTTGAAAGCCGTATGAATGCAATGGAACTGATGAAGACGGGTGTGAAGGATTTGCTGGATGTCCATCGTTTGCGCGCCGAGTTTCCGGTGCTGGAACGCACGGTCCATGGCAAGCCGCTGATTTACCTGGACAACGCCGCCACCGCCCAGCGTCCGCTGGCCGTGATTGAGGCGATGGACGATTTTTATCGCCGCTACAACGCCAACGTTCATCGTGGCGTGCACCAGCTTTCCGTCGAAGCTTCCGAAGCCTTTGAGCAGTCTCGCCGCGATGTTGCCCGTCTGCTCAATGCGCCGTCCGACCGTGAAGTGATCTTTACCCGGGGCACTACCGAGGCAATCAACCTGGTGGCCAACAGTTATCTTCGCCCGACCATCAAGCCGGGTGACGAAATTCTGGTCAGTCACATGGAGCATCACGCCAACATCGTGCCCTGGCAGTTGCTGTGCGAGCAGACCGGCGCAACCATCAAGGTCATGCCGATCAACGCTCGTGGCGAGCTGATGCTGGACGAAGTTGAAGCACTGATTAACGAGCGAACCCGGCTGATCGGCATCGTGCATGTGTCAAATGCGCTGGGTACGGTCAACCCGGTCGCCGAGGTGTGCGCGCTGGCGAAGCGCTTCGACGTGCCGGTTCTGGTCGATGGTGCCCAGGCAACACCGCATGAAAAGGTGGATGTGCAGGCCCTTGGCTGTGATTTCTATGCCTTTTCGGCGCACAAGATGTATGGCCCGACCGGCATCGGTGCGCTCTGGGGTCGTGAAGCCTTGCTGGAGGCCATGCCGCCCTGGCAGGGCGGCGGCGAGATGATTCTCAAGGTGTCCTTTGAGCAAACGCAGTTCAATGAGCTGCCGCACAAGTTCGAGGCCGGCACGCCGAATATTGCGGGTTCCATCGGCCTGGGTGCTGCTGTTCAGTGGCTGGAAGAGAAAGGCATCGAACGTCTGGCTGCCCATGAGCAGAAGCTTCTGGAGTATGCCACTGAGAGGATGGAGGCCTTCGATGGCCTGCGTATTGTCGGCCAGGCCGCCAACAAGGGGCCGGTGGTTTCGTTCACGATTGACGGCGTGCACCCGAATGACCTGGGGACCATCATCGATCACCACGGTGTGGCCATTCGCACCGGCCATCACTGCGCCATGCCGGTGATGCAATTCTTTGATGTTCCCGCCACGGCACGGGTGTCGTTTGCCGGCTATAACCTTCGCTCCGAGATCGATGTGTTCATGGACTCGCTGGAGGCCGCCTGCCGAATGCTTCGCTGATCTGTTGCTGGGAGTCGGCGACCTGCGGTCGCTCAACGAATTCACTCTCAAGACTCGACGAACCCGGCGGGCCGTTTTATGATTGAACCTTGGAACGGCGGCCTGGATTGCTGCGAGTTTTTCCCAATGGAATCCGCCAGTCGACCGGCTTGATATCGGCCTGCGCCGTCAGTGCGCCTTGAGGGAGAATTGCATGAACGAAACCACCGATCAGGAACCCATCGACCAGGAACCGTTCGATCCAGAACCGCCGCGCGAGGGGCCGCCCTGGGAGCAGGCGGACGGTGACTTTTTTGCCAGGGTCTGGCAAACGATTGTTGGTGTGGTGTCGGATCCCATGGAGCTGTTTGCGCAGCTTCGGCGAGAAGGCGGTATTTTTCCACCCTATCTTTTCTACCTTCTCATCGCATGGCCGGCGGTGGTGCTCGGAACCTTGCTGCAGCTTCCCTTCGACATGATGATGGGTTCGTCCGGCGGCGAGGCGATGATCATGTTCTTCGTGGTCTTGTTCCTGACCCCCGTTTTTCTCTTCATCGGCCTGATTATCAGCGCCGGTCTGACACATCTCGGGCTGATGGTGTTTGGTGGTGCGAACCATCCCTTCGAGGCTACTTTTCGAGTCAATGCCTACGCCTATGGCGGCGTGGCCTGGTTGAATGCCGTTCCGTTCTGCGGCAGCACCATCGCGTTCATCTGGGGCATTGTGCTCGAAATCATCGGCGTGGCCAAAGTGCAGGAGATTTCGACTGGGAAGGCCGCGGCGGCGGTGCTGATTCCGCTGGCGGTAGTGATTGTGCTGTTCGTTTGTATTGGCCTGATTTTCGCCAGTGTCATCGTGGCGGCCTTCAGCAGTCTGTAGCCGGCTTAGCGCCTTGAAAGTCAGCCTGCAGCGGCCGTCGGCCTTTGATTGGGAACTGCTGGGATTGGCCATGTTTGCCTTCCTGGCCCCAATCCTGGTGGTCTGGATCAAAATCCTGGCCTGGCCAATTCCCAATGGCCACTCCCGCCTGCTTTGGGATTTCCCCTGTCCGCTGTGCGGGGGAACGCGCAGTCTTGAGTTGTTGATGAGCGGCAACTGGCAGGCTGCGGTGGCCATGAACCCCATGGTCACCTTGCTGGTCTCTGCGTTCCTGCTGTGGATGCCTTATGCCGCCGTGGTGTTGTGGCGACAATGGCCGCGGCTACGGATCATCGGTTGGACAACGCGCAGCATACGCTGGGCCATGCTGCTGGTGTTTCTGATTGTATTGGCCAACTGGGCCTACATCTGGCAGATGGGGATTTGATCGGATGACTGAAACTCGGCCCCAATCGAAACTGGGCATCGCCTCGCTACTGACCTCCTTGCTGCTGGGCTTCTTCATGCTGCTGCTGTTCATGATTGCGGCATTAGTGGAGCTCAATTCGCCGGGCGGCATGGATGAAGAGTCGACGGAGGCCATCCTCATCGGCTTCGGTTTTTTTGCCCTGCTGCTTGCGCTTTTGCTACCCATTGCACTTGGTATTGCGGGTTTGTTCCAGCAGGGTTACAGCAAGGTGCTCTCGGTGATGGGTATCTTGATCAGTGTCGGCGTGGGTCTGCTCTCTGTAACTGTTATGTTGATTGGTCTTTTGATGGATGCCTGAGTGCTTCAATCCGCCAAGCGTTGGACGCCCGAATGCTCCGTCATTCGACCGGTGCATTGGGGGGTAATGCCATGGCACTTGAAACCCTCTACCAGCAGCTTGTTCTCGAGCACAACCGGCATCCTCGCAACTACCATCGACTGAACCGGCCTTCCCATTCTGGTCGGGGCCTGGATGCACTCTGTGGCGACGACATACTCGTTGAGCTGGTTGTTGCCGATCGAGTCATCGAAAATGCGGCATTCTCGGGTGAGGCTTGTGCCATTACCAAGGCCTCGGCTTCATTGTTGACAGATTGGCTGAAGGGCCAGCGGATAGATAACTTCCATCTTGCCCACCGGTCTTTCAAAGCCCTGATGGCCGACTCCTCGCTAACCAACTGTGAAACCCTGGGTGAAATCAACCAGCTAAGAGCAGTGGCTGCATTCCCGGCGAGGGTACGCAATGCCCTGTTGCCTTGGAAGGCCGTGGACCAGGCCCTGAAAACCCCGATGGACTAAAAAAACGGCCCGCTGCTGCGGGCCGATGTTTTTTTGACAGCCTGGTTCGGCGCACTGTTGCTGGTTGAGGCCTGTCAGGCGGCTGATTCCGGCGGCTTGGGGTCGGGCTCTGGCGGGCTGGTGCTCGGATTTTCCCGCTCCCACTCCATCGCCCGAGTCTTGAACTCACCAAATTTCTTGGACACCCCTTCGAGTTTGTTTTCCCATTCCGGGTTGGGCTGCTGGCCTTCGGTCACCTTGAAAAATACCTGCATCAATGCAGTCATGCCGATCGGTTCGATGACCGCCTGCTTGATCCCCCAGGCCAGAATCAGCGCCATGATCAGTGTCAAAGGTCCGGCGACCGCCGGGATGAAATTCACGATGATGCCAATTGGCAGCAGAATGACCAGGAAGACCAGGAACGTCAGGCCCCAGATGACGAAAGCCAGCCAAAACGCGTTTTTCAGGAAGGTCTTGTAATTCTGTGCATAAAGAATCAGCGCGGTGCGGCTGGACGCCCACGGATTTTCAGACCGGGTGCGAATGTTGTGGGCGAGGATCACTTCGTCGAGGTAAGTCAGCGACAGGTTGACGACGGTATTGATGAACTTGACCACGTTGCGAAGGCCGGGAATTGGCAGAAACGACGCAACGGTGAAGAACATCCGGTTGAAGGCACGCAGCACCACCTTGATCAGTTGGTCCACGCCGAACAGGACGGACGATTCAGCAAAGCGCTCGCGCACCACGCTCTGGGCATAATCAATCTGACCGCGGCCGCCGGGTATCTCTTTGCCCTGCATCAGCTCGACCAGGACCGCGATGTGGCCGGCCTTGACCATGTAGAGCAGATATTCGCGCAGCAAGTAGGCAATCGCCGACATGATTCCAAAACCGATCAGTCCCCCGAAAAAGCTGAAGGCACCGGGTTCGCCACCAATCATGCCGATGCCGTAGCCGATGCCGGCACCGACGCCGGTGAGCAGGACATAGGCCAGGGTAATGCCGAAGTAGATCAGAAAGCGAAAGACCAGAAACGGCAAGGTGCGCATCATCAGGCTGATGATTTCGCCAATTTTGAAATCCATGGGGCTCCTCTCGAAAATAATTGGTGTTGTCAGAGCTAAATACGTAAACCGCGGCTGATTCTGGCCACGTATCAGTCAAACGATCATCGCGAAAACAGGGCTCCGTGCAGCTGCTCCCTGATGACATCTGCTTCCTGGCGCGGGTCGGCGCTGCTGATGATGACGAGGGTGTCCTGTTCGCGAAACCACGACCAATCGATAGCGAACAGGAAGTCGCCGCCGGTGTGCCCGACCACGGGCCCATGGTCTGAGTGGCGAAAGTGCAGCCCCAGGCCGTACTGGCTGCCGTCGGACTCCTCAACGACCGGTTCGAGCCACTGGTCAAGCCACGGCGACGGCAGCCATTGGTGCTGTTGAATGCTTTCCCACCAGGCAGCCAGTGCGACCGGTTTGGCCAACAGGTCGCCTGCGCCGCGCAAATTGAAACCGAGCCCGTCCGACAGGCGCGGGCGTTCATGGTAATGCCCTCGGTCGTGTCGGCCCTGGCGGCCATGGACCAGTTGCTGTTCAGTCCATGCTGGTAAATCGAACCCGAGATCCTCGATGGCGTTGGGTGTCAGCAAGCGGTCTGCCAGCGCTTGTTCGAACGATTGGCCAGTGACCGTTTCGACAAGCGCAGCCATCAGGCCATAGCCCAAATTGGAGTAGTTGAATTCCTGTCCGGGAGGATGGTCAGGCGGGAAATGCGCCAGGCGGGCGATGAAGGCCTCGCGATCGACCGGCTCGAAACGAGGGTCGCCCGGCCAGTCGCGGTTGACGATTTCGGCCGGAAGCCCGGCCTGGTGGCTGAGAAAATACCGAATAGGGACCTGTTGCCAGCTTGGGTCGAGAGTGTCCAGGTAATCGCCGATGGGATCGTCAAGGTTGATCATTTCGTCAGCGGCCAGACGCAGAACCAGGCTGGCTGTGAACGGCTTGGTGACCGAGGCCAGCGGCATGACGTGATGGCCGGAAACGCTTTCCGACTGGTTCGGGTCTCGCTGCCCATAGCCTTCGAGAAAAATGATGTTCCCAGGCGTTGCTACCAGGATCTGACCGGCAAAGCCGTGGCGAACCAGTGACCTGGCCTGTTGATCAAGCCGGACCAGGTTGAGTTCATGAGGCGCGTTGGTCGAGGTGCTGGCGCAGCCGCTCGCCAGCATGAGGAGCAGGGCCGCCAGCAGGCCACCGCAGAGCAGGCGACCTGCTTGCCAGCGCTTGCGGCGGTCAGCCCATGGTGCGAATGTCGACAAAGCTGCCGGATTCATGCTGGTCGCGCAATTCGTCGAGAAGGTCGAGAATGCGCGCGGCTGCTTGCCGGGAGTCCGGCATATCTTCGGTGCCGCGGGCGTCCTTGAGCTTTTGTACCGACGGGTATTCAGCGCTGTCGACTTCACCGCACAGGTAATCCTGCATCGCGGTATCGACCAGCCCCGGCGCGAAGGCGGTCAGGTGGGTATCGGGCATTTCATGCGCGTACAGCTTGACCAGGTTGTTCAGTGCTGCCTTGGACAGCGAATAACCGCCCCATCCGTAACTCAGGTTGACGGCTGCACCCGAGGAAATGGCCAGCACCTGGCGCACCGGGATCTGGCGTTCGATCAGCCAGTCCAGGATCAGTTTGTTCGACCAGACGTTGACGCGCATGATGTGCTCAAGGTCATGAACGTCGGTCTGGGCGATGTCCTGGATGCGGCCCAGGATCCCGGCGTTGAGAATGACCAGATCGAGGCGCAGGCAGTCCGACAGCAGGCGATCCAGGCCTTCCTCGACCTGGTTGAGATTACCCAGATCCTGCTGGCGGTCGCGCAGCGCGTCATCATGCTTTGCCTTGAGCGGGCAGCCGCGTCGGCTCATCCCCCAGACAATGGCGTCGCGGGCCATCAACTCTTCGGTCAGGCCCAACCCGAGGCCGCTGCTGTTGCCGGTAATGAACACGTTCATGGTCAGTCGTTTCCTCCGATGGTGGTTTCAAACAGCTTCAGGATACGTCGGTACTGGTCGAGCCAGCTTGAAGGCCGCTGGAAACCATGCCGTTCCAGCGGGTAGGAGGCCAGTTCCCAGTTCTCTTTCTCAAGGTCGATCAGCCGCTGCGAAAGACGCACCACGTCCTGGTAGAAGACGTTGTCATCCAATACCCCGTGGGTCATCAGGAGATGGCCCTCCAGACCGTCGGCAAACTCGATGGGTGAGGAGCGCAGGTAGGCCTCGGGATCAATCTCTGGCGTGTTGAGAATGTTGGAGGTGTAGGGGTGGTTATAGTGCATCCAGTCGGTAACCGGGCGCAGTGCGGCGCCGGCCTGGAAGCGATCAGGGGCGTTGAACATTGCCATGAAGGCCATGAAGCCGCCGTAGGAGCCACCGTAGACACCCACGCGTTCCGGGTTGGCGCCGTATTCGGATACCAGCCAGTCGACGCCATCGATCAAATCCTGCAGTTCGGGCGTGCCCATCTGGCGGTAGATGGCCGTGCGCCACTCGCGTCCGTAGCCGCGGCTGGCGCGAAAGTCCATGTCCAGCACGTGGTAGCCGCGCTCGGTGAGCAGGTTATGAAACATCTGCTCGCGGAAGTATTGCGGGTAGCGATGCAGGGTGTTCTGGAGATAGCCTGCGCCGTGCACGAACAGCACCACCGGGTGGCCGCCCTCGGGCGCCTCGGTGCGGGCCGGGTAGAACTTCGACCAGATCGGGCCGGCACCGTCGCTGGATTCCACCGCGACGATTTCCGGCATTTGCCAGTCGATGCCGGCAAATTGCTCGCTGCGGGTATCGGTCAGCTCGCGAAGTTCGCCGCTGTCGAGGTCAAGCAGGCCCAATTGGGGTGGCAGGTAGGCTGCGGAAAAACGCACCACCGCCTGTTGGCCGCCCGGCAATACGTCGAAGTCATGAATGCCCCGCTGAGAGCTGATCCGCTCGAGCTCACCGTCGTTCAAACTCAGGCGGTAGAGGTCGTATTCGCTCGGGTGGCTGCGGTTTGACAGCATCAGGACCTCGGGGCGATCGAGACGGAAGTGAATGTCCATGACCTCGAAATCGCCCGAGGTGAGCTGCCGGGTGCGCCCGCGATCGGCCGGGGTGATGTAGAGATGGCTGTAGCCGCTTTGTTCGGAAAGAAACCACAGGTCATCGCTGCCCGGCACCCAGTCGAATTCGTTGAACGCCCAGTTGATCCAGGCCTCGTCGGTCAGACGGTGCCGCTGGTTCAGGCCCGGGTCGGTCGGGTCGACCACAGCAATCCAGCGGTCCTTGTTGTCATTGGCGCGAATCTGCACGGCCGCGCGATGGCCGCTTGGATGCCAGCGCAGGCCGATGACGCTGACCGGGCGGTTCTCACCGTCGCCAAGCGCCGGCAGGTCCTGGGCGGCCCGGAGGTCGGCCAGCGGGTCGGTCTGGATGCCGTCCAGTTCGTCCATGGACAGCTCGTGGCGCTCGCGGTTTTCCAGATCGAGCAGCCAAAGCGACTGCGGTGCCGGACCGTTGCGGCCCACCCGGGTGCGGACGTCTTCAACATCAATGTAGCCGTCCTCGGTGACGTAGTGCGGCATGCGACCGCCGCGGCCGGCGTCGAAGGCGGCCGGCTGCACGGCCAACAACAGCCATCGGCCATCGGGCGACAGGCTGGAGGCCAATGGCCGATGCTGGCGCCCAAGAAACCAGGGCGCTGGGCCGCGGGTTTGATCTTCCGCAGCCAGGCGGCGTTCTTCCGCGCGTGTGCTTTCGGCTCGCTCGCGATCGTCGCGCAGACTGTCGAACAGGCGCAGTTGAGTCTGGGCCAGCGCATCGCTGGGCGGCTCGTCCGGATCAGCTTCAAAGCGTAGATCGGCCGCCAGCGAGGCCAGTCCGGTCTGAATGTCGTGGACGAACCAGCGCTGACCGCGCCGATAGATCACCGCCTGGCCGTCGCTGGAAAAGGACGCCTGCTGAACCGGCTCGCCGCCGCGAGTCAGCTGACGAGGTGCTGCAGCGAGGGCAGGTCTGACGAACAGGTTGCCGTCGCGCACGAACAGGACCGGGCCTTCTGCACCGAAGAGCTGGCGGGTCGGGGCGTCGGCTTCCGCCCGCTCGCCCGCGGCCAGTTGCTGGATGTCCCCGCTAACGATATCGACGCGATACCAGTCTTCCAGCGCAGTGTCGTCGCGACGCTGGCGGTAGATGACCGACTGGCCATCACTGGTCCACCAGGCCTGCTCGACGGGGTTGCCCATCCAGGCGGGGTCGGCCATGATCTGGCGGAGATCGATGGATTCCGCAGTGGCCGTGCTCAGCCACAAGCCGGTGGATACCGCTAAGATGGTGTAAAGCTGTTTCAGTGATAACTTCATGAGTCGGATAGGCTCGGAAAACGTTGGCTCAATGTTCGAGTATAGCGTTGCGATTTCTGTGAGCAGGCAACGGATTGCGGGGTCGCCTGTCACGAGGGACGGGGGATTCAAGAGTTTTTGCTGAACTTCCTTGCCGGTCCAAAAATCTTTCGTTATACTAGGCGACTCAATTGCGGGGTGGAGCAGTCTGGCAGCTCGTCGGGCTCATAACCCGAAGGTCGCAGGTTCGAATCCTGCCCCCGCTACCAGGTTTTTTGAGAACTGAAAAAAGCCCCTGGTCAAAGGGGCTTTTTTTATTTCCAGCGGCTGGTCCGGTGCCAGCGTGCCCGATCAGGCGCCGGAATTTTGATGATTGGCATCAACCCGGCGAGGTCTTGCATCGATGGCAACAACTGATCGTCTCGAAGAATTGCTGCGTCCCGTGGTCGAGGATCTTGGCTACGAATACGTTGGCATCGAGTACGCTTCCAACCCCAAAAACCGGGTGGTTCGTCTTTACATCGACCAGCCCGAGACCGGTATTGGCCTGGAAGACTGCGAGACGGTCAGCCGCGAAGTATCGGCCTTGATGGATGTCGAGGAACCGATCTCTGGCCAGTACACCCTGGAGGTGTCGTCGCCAGGTGTCGAACGACCGCTGTTCACGGCAGAGCAGTTCGGCAGGTACCTGGGCGAGGAGGCATCCGTGCAGTTGCAACTGCCGATGGACGGCCGCCGCAAATTCCGGGGAACAATTGTTGGCGTGACCGAGGAAACCGTTCAGCTCCTGGTCGATGGTCAGGAAGTGGAACTGGCGGTCTCTGTCATGGCCAAGGCCCGGCTGAAGCCGGATCTGGATGCGCTGTTCGCTGAGAAGAGCGACCGCGTCGATGGTGTTGAATAAACTGCGGACTGAAGAAAGCGATGAGTAAAGGCAAGGAAATCCTGCAGGTCGCGGAGGCCGTCTCGAATGAGAAAGGCCTCGACCGCGATATCATTTTCGAAGCGATCGAAGCGGCGCTGGCCTCAGCGGCGCGGCGACGGAGCATGGAAGATATCGATGTTCGCGTATCGATCGACCGCAAGACCGGTGACTACGAAGCCTTCCGGCGCTGGGAAGTGCTGCCTGATGAGGACACCGAAGAGGTCGAGTTCGAAACCGATACGCGCCAGATTCGCCTGGCCGACGCCCGCGAGCACGACGCTGGCCTGGAGGTCGGGGATTTCATCGAGGAGCCGATGGAGCCGCCCGAGTTTGGGCGAATTGCCGCGCAGGCGGCCAAGCAGGTCATCGTCCAGCGAGTTCGCCAGGCCGAACGTGAGCAGGTCGTCGAGGCCTATCAGGACCGCGTCGGCGAATTGCTGCACGGCAAGGTCGAGCGCAACGATCGTGGTGGCATTGTCGTGGACCTGGGCGAAAACGCCCGTGCATTCATTCCTTCGCGCCACACCATACCGGGTGAAAACACCCGCATGCATGACCGCGTCCGAGGCTATCTTTATGAGGTTCGCCCGGATCAACGCGGGCCACAGCTGTTCGTCAGCCGCACGATGAATGAATTCCTGATCGAGCTGTTCAAGCTCGAAGTGCCTGAAATCGGCCAGCAGCTGATCGAAATCAAGGGCGCTGCCCGTGACCCGGGGCGCCGCGCCAAGATTGCTGTCCACGCGCTGGACAGCCGTACCGATCCGATCGGTGCGTGTGTGGGTATGCGCGGATCACGTGTGCAGGCCGTCTCGAACGAACTGGCCGGCGAGCGTATCGACATCATCATGTGGGATGAAAATCCGGCGCAGTTCGTGATCAACGCAATGGCGCCGGCTGAAGTCCATTCGATCATTGTCGACGAAGATTCGGGCAGCATGGACATCGCCGTCGAGGAAGAAAATCTGTCCCAGGCGATCGGTCGTGGTGGTCAGAATGTCCGCCTCGCCTCGGAGCTGAGCGGCTGGAAGCTCAACGTAATGACCGTTGAAGAAGCCGAGCAGAAGAGCGAGGCCGAGTCCCGCAGCGTTCTGGATATGTTCAAGACCAAGCTTGACGTCGACGAAGAATTGGCCAGCATCCTGGTCCAGGAAGGCTTTACCAACATTGAGGAAGTGGCTTATGTGCCCGAGTCCGAACTGTTGGCCATCGAAGAATTCGATGAAAACATCGTGGCGGAACTGCGCCAGCGCGCACGCGATGCGCTGCTGACGCAGATGATCGCTTCCGAAGAACAGCTCGAAGAACATCGTCCCGAGCAGGATCTGCTCGACCTGGAGGGCATGACCGACTCGATTGCCTTCCGTTTGGCCGAGAATGGCATTCGCACCCGGGACGATCTGGCAGAATGCGCGGTCGATGAGCTCGAGGACGTCAAGGGTCTGGAGCCCGAACTGGCGGCCGAGCTGATCATGAAAGCCCGTGCCCACTGGTTCACCGAAGAATAATCAACCGCAACGTCGCGAGGAAATATTGATGTCGCAGGTCACCGTTACACAACTGGCCGAAGTGCTGGGCGTCACTGTAGAACGCCTGATCACCCAGCTTAACGAGGCAGGGATTTCCGTCTCCGATCCGGCAGCTCAGGTAACGAATGAAGACAAGAAGAAGCTTCTGACCTACCTGCGTACATCGCACGGCAAGGGTGCCGTGGATGACAGCAGCGCGCCGGCCAAGGTGACGCTGAAACGCAAGACCGTCAGTGAAATCAAGGTGCCATCGGCCGGCGCCGGTCGCGGGCCCCGGGCCCGCGGTGCCGCGCCGTCGCGCACGGTCAACGTGGAAGTGCGCAAGAAACGCACCTACGTCAAGCGCGCGGCGATTGCCGAGCAGGAATTGAACGATCCGGAACGCGAAGCGGCCGCGCAGGCGCTTGAAGAATCCCGCAAGGCACGCGAGGAGGCCGAGGCTGCCGAAAAGGCCGAGGCCGAGCGTCGTCGCATTGAGGCCGAGCAGCAGCGCCAGGAAGCTGAAGAGCAGGCGCGCCTGGAGGCTGAAGAGCGTGCCCGCGCCGAAGCCGAGGCGGAAGAGCTTCGTAAAGAAGCCGACAAGCAGCGCGCGCTGGCTGAAGCTCAGGCTCGCGTTGAAGCCAAGGTGGCCAAGCAGGCCGCTGAGCGGGAAGCGGAACGCAAGCGTCGTTCTGCCGGAAAAGACAACAAGCGCGGTCCGGAAGGCGGCACGCGTTATGGCCGTGAAGAGCTGCATGTCAGCCCAAAATCCAAGCGCCGCAAGCCCAAGGGCGGCCGCAAGGGCCGGATGGCCGCTGCCGCTGCCTCCACCGAGCACGGCTTCCAGAAGCCGACGGCGCCGGTCAAGCGCGCCATCGACGTGCCGGAAACCATTACCGTGGGCGAATTGGCCAAGCTGATGGCGGTCAAGGCCGGTGAGTTGATCAAGGCGCTGATGAACATGGGCACCATGGTCACCATCAACCAGCCGCTGGATCAGGAAACCGCCATCCTGGTGGTTGAAGAAATGGGACATGAAGCGCGTGCCGCCGAATCCCGCGATATCGAGCAGGAGCTGGTTGCCGAGGAAGAAGAAGCTCTGGGCGATCAGAAGGGTCGTCCGCCCGTGGTCACCGTGATGGGCCACGTTGATCACGGCAAGACCTCGCTGCTGGATTACATCCGCCGGGCCAAGGTAGCGGCGGGCGAAGAAGGTGGCATTACCCAGCATATCGGGGCTTACCACGTCGAAACCGACAATGGGGTGGTCACTTTCCTGGATACTCCGGGCCATGCGGCCTTTACCGCCATGCGAGCCCGTGGTGCGCAGGCCACCGATATCGTGATTCTGGTGGTGGCCGCTGATGACGGCGTAATGCCGCAAACCAAGGAAGCCATCCAGCATGCGCGCGCGGCCGGTGTGCCGCTGATCGTGGCTGTCAACAAGATGGACAAGCCTGAGGCTGATCCGGATCGGGTGAAGTCTGAGCTGGCCACCGAGGAGGTGGTGCCGGAAGAGTGGGGCGGTGAGGAAATCTTCGTGCCCGTCTCGGCCATGACCGGTGACGGCATTGATGCCCTGCTGGATGCGATCCTGGTTCAGGCCGAAGTGCTTGAGCTCAAGGCCAGCCCGGAACGTCGCTGCCGTGGGGTGGTGGTTGAATCCTCGTTGGACAAGGGGCGTGGTCCGGTCGCCACCATCCTGGTCCAGGACGGCACGCTGCGTCGCGGCGACATGATTCTGGCCGGTGAAGAATATGGCCGCGTCCGCGCGATGTTCGATGAAAGCGGCAAGCCAATCGAAGAAGCCGGCCCGTCCATTCCGGCCGAGGTGCTGGGGCTTTCGGGTGTTCCGAATGCTGGTGACGACGTGTTGGCCGTGGCCAACGAGCGCAAGGCCCGCGAAGCCGCTGATCAGCGCAAGCAGTCTGCTCGTGAGGGCCGCCTGGCCGAGAAGCAGGCCGCCAAGCTGCAGAACCTGTTCGAACAGATGGGCGGCAGCGCCGGCGAAACCCAGAACGTCAATCTGGTCATCAAGGCCGACGTCCAGGGTTCTGTCGAGGCACTGCGCGATGCGTTGATGCGACTCTCCACCGAGGAGATCAAGGTTCAGGTGGTTGCTTCAGGGGTCGGTGGTATCACCGAGTCCGACGCCAGCCTTGCCCAGGCTTCGGGTGCCATCATCATCGGCTTCAATGTTCGTGCCGATGCCAGCGCGCGCAAGATCATTCAGGAAGCCGATCTTGACCTCAACTACTACAGCGTGATCTACGACGCCATCGATGATGTCAAGAAGGCCATCAGTGGCCTGCTGGGTACAGAGGTGAAAGAGCAGATCATTGGCCTGGCCGAGGTCAAGGATGTGTTCCGCTCATCCAAGCTGGGCGCCATTGCCGGTTGCCTGGTGGTCGAGGGCGTGGTCAAGCGAGCCAACCCGATTCGCGTGCTGCGCGACAACGTGGTGGTCTTTGAAGGCGAATTGGAGTCGCTGCGTCGCTTCAAGGACGATGTGGGTGAAGTGCAGGCAGGGACCGAGTGTGGTATCGGCGTCAAACAGTACAACGACGTCAAACCGGGCGATCAGATCGAGTGCTTTGAGCGTATCGAAGTCCAGCGGACCCTTGAAGAATGAGTGTCAGCCGCGCCGAGCGCGTTTCCGGCCTGCTGCGCCGGGAACTGGCCGACATCCTGCAGCGGGAGTTCGAATACGAGCTCCCGCGAGGATTGATCAGTCTGACTGACGTTGAGGTCGCCCGCGATCTGAGTCACGCCAAGGTTTACGTGGCCATTCTGGAAAGCGAGCAGGCTTCGGAAATTATTGCGTTTTTGAATGAGAATGCCGGCCAGGTCCGACGCGAACTCGGCACTCGCATCCGGCTGCGCCTTACCCCCAGTTTGAAATTCATTCACGACAGCTCTTCGGAATCGGGTCAGCGAATCGAAGAATTGCTGGCCGCCTCGCGCAAGCCCAAAAACTGACGGCCCCGTCTCCCCACCCGCGCAGCGGGTAAGTCAGAACACCCAGGCAAGAACAAACCAGAACAGCATGATGGCTGCGATCAGTATTTTTGAGAGCGTGCCAACCATTACCCCCAACGTGGCGCCAACACCGGCACGCATCGAGGCGTCTATCTGCGCTTTGCTGAGAAGATGACCGGCGACGGCACCGAGGAAAGGCCCCAGTATCAGACCGGGCAGGCCGAAAAAGAGCCCGACCAGTAAGCCAAGCGTGGCCCCAAGTATGGCATGACGTCCGGCGCCGAACCGCCTGGCGCCTTCGGCGGTGGCGAGGAAATCGATGATGACCGAAAGCGCGGCCAACAGGCCGAGAAGCACCATGGTCAGCACCGATACGTTACTGAAACCGTCGATCCAGGCGATCAGAAGCAGTCCGCCAAGAATGATGGGAACGCCCGGGATGGCGGGTAGCACCGTTCCGGCAAGCCCAAGCAGTATCAGCAATGCCGCGAGAATCCAGCCTGGAATTCTCAGCAGTTCCCAGCTCAGCCATTCCATGTGATTCAGGCGACCCCTCAATCGCCCCGGTAGATGCAGCCTGAGGTGCAGGTCTCTCGAACAGCGACGGCAGACAACAGCGGAAGGGAAGGCTTCAAACGCCGCCAGATCCATTTGGCGAGATTTTCACTGGTCGGATTTTCAAGACCTTCTATGTCATTCAGGCAGTGGTGATCCAACTGTTCGTACAGCGGCCTGAAAGCAGTCTTGATGTCGGCGAAGTCCATCACCCAGCCGTCGGGTTCACTGATCGGTCCGGAAACATGGATTTCAACCTGGAACGAATGGCCATGCAGGCGGCGGCACTTGTGCCCCTCCGGAACGTTGGGCAGCCAGTGCGCTGCCTCTATCTGAAAGACCTTGAATAATTCCATGGCGATATTGTATCGACTCACCCCTGTGACAGGGTGTTTTTGGTCGTGGGTCACATCCTGTTACAATCACGCGATAACTGGACCATTGGAAGCAATGGATCAGTGCTTCCAGGCTGGGCCCGCTCAAGGGAGGTCCATGGGCCTATGCGGTGCCGCAGCCGATGACTACGAAAACAAAAAGGGATCCAGATGTCTGAAGTTCTGCTTCTGCTCAAGCTGCGGCGTCGTTCCGGCGTGCTGGCCGCTGCCGTGGCTGCAGTCCACAAAGCGGGTCTAACCTTCAAGTCGCAGCAGCCGCGGGAACTTGACGGCAGTCCTGCCCTTCTATTGACCACCGAAAGCGAGGTTGTACCGGATCATGCCACCTTGAGCGAGGTGATGGCATCGGTCAGCGGCGTTGACAGTTTGATCGAAATCCTGGTGGACGGTGCCCCCCTGTCAGCGGTGGAAAGCGATGCCGATAGTGTCTTTGACGAGGGCAGGTTGCCGGCATCGCCAGAGCTTGACGACACAGACACCGACTCACCATGGTCGTTGGAAACTGACTCCCTCGCCGTTGAGCCCGCGGCCAGCGTCGAGCCGGAATTGACGTCCGATGATGAGCGTGGCGCTGGCGCTGAAACTGAAGCCAGGGATTTTCCCCGCCCACTTGAACTCGACGACCTTGCTGTTGAATTGGACGAAGAAGATGACGAGGCGGATCCCGAGGGGCCGTCCGATGTCCTTGCGGACGTTGCACAACGGGCTGTGTCCACCCCATCCGAGTTGAAACCAGAGCCTGAACCAGAGCCTGAGCCTGAGCTCGAGGTTTCTTCATCCAAGTCCGACCATGATGGCGAAACTGAACTGGAGACCGAGCAGGCTGGGCGCGACGAAGATCCGGGGTCCGGGAGGGAAATGACCCGGGCAATGAAGCGTCGCTGGCGCCGGTACCGGTAGTTCCCTTCCAAATCGTGACCCACTGATCCGCGTTTCCGTGCGACCAATGGCCGGCCGGATACGATTGTTGTCCGGACGTCGGACGTCAATCCGTCTGGTCAGGAAAGTGTTGGCCCAGCGCCGGCCACAAGTGCCACTGTCCCGGTGTGTCCCTGAGTGACTGTTCGATTCGCTCAAGCAATCGCTGACTGGTGCCTGGTTTTGTGTCCACCGGATCAATTACCAGGCGCGTTGCGCCCGAATGTCGACAAAATGTCGTGGTGAAGAACACAACCGGGCTGCCTGATTCTTCGATCAGCGAGAACACCCCGCGACGCAATCCCAATTGCCGTTGGCCAATTCGGATCATCGGCGCATCGGGCCTTGGCGAAGGTGTGTCGGCGATGATCATCGGTACCGAGGTTCGGGTTTGAATGGCTTCGAGAATCTGCTGACGGGCACCGCCGGTACCAATGGCGCCGGCCGGGCAGAGTTTTCGCATCAGCCGTAGCCGCAAGCGATGAGACCAGTACAACAACGGTCGGCCCGGCAAATCTTCGGCTTTAACTGGCTGGAAAATCAGCCGGGGTGAGAGTCCCAGACGATTGAGGTGCCAGAGTGCCGTGATACCGGCGCCCAGGTGCATGCCAATGGCCATGAAACCGGGGCGGTCGGGCCATTCGCCTTCAATCGTTGTCCTTGCTGGTAATCCCAGCAGAAGGCGTGCAAACTCGGCTGATTCCATAAGGTGCATCCAGCGCCAGTCCCGGGCCAGGCGGCCCTGGCTGCCCAGGTAGGCGTTTTCGGCACGATCAATCCAGTCCGTTCGGTCAGGCAGCAACCAGGCCAGGCCAGCCAGGCGCCACAGCAAGGATTTGCACAGCCGGGCCGGCAGCAGGGCGCCGATGAGCGGAATCAGGTAAACGGCCAGCAGGTCGGCGGCCTGCATGGCGAGCCAGCCAGGCCGGCGTTTCATTCCGCCTGCTCGGGCGCAGTGAATTCCAGGCGAACCCAGTCCTCGCGGTATTGAATCCGCGCTTCACCCAGCGCGCTACGGTAAGCCTGGCAGACGGCCTCGGCCTGCTCGCGCAAGATGCCCGACAGCACCAGTCTGGCACCGGGCGCCAGGCATTGAACCAGCATGGGTGCCAACTCGATCAGCGGGCCGGCCAGGATGTTGGCCAGTACCACGTTG
Organism: Gammaproteobacteria bacterium; assembly: GCA_003567685.1. Lineage (GTDB taxonomy): Bacteria > Pseudomonadota > Gammaproteobacteria > Xanthomonadales > Wenzhouxiangellaceae > Wenzhouxiangella. The sequence goes on along the minus strand of PWYW01000038.1, from coordinate 8,107 downwards.
AACGCTCGCGGCTGAAAGTCGTCTGGCAGGCAGGTCTGGATGCGGGCTGACACTTCATTGCGCTCGGCATTGTCGCGGGTGGCCTGGAGGGCCTGCGGGTCGTGATCGACTGCGACCACGGTATCGGCAGCATCGAGCGCTGCGGCAATGGCCAGAATGCCCGACCCACAGCCAAAATCCAGCACGTGCCGGCCCCGGCAGTCATGGCCGTCCAGCCATTCCAGGCACAGCGCCGTTGTTGGGTGGGTGCCGCTGCCGAACGCCAGGCCAGGGTCGAGCCGAATGACCCGCAGCCAGGCGGGCTCTGGCTCGATATGACTGGGGCAGATCCACAGGCCCCGGCCGAAGCGCATGGGTTTGAAACTGTCCATCCAGGCCCGTTCCCAGTCCTGATCGGCCAGGGTTTGTACCTTGAACTGATCGTCGCTGAATGAAAGTCCTTGCCTGATCAGGTGCTGGCGGACCTGCCCAGGGTTATCGTCGGCATCAAACAGGGCCTCAATCACGACGTCCGGCCACAGCAGTACTTCGCCGGGTGCAGGTTCGTGCACCGGGCTATCCTCGGCATCCAGCAGCGTTACAGCCAGGGCGCCTGCATCAAAAAGGGCGTCTTCGAACGCGTTTACCTGGGCCGAGGTGACGTGTACGCGGATCGTCAGCCAGCTCGGTTGGTCAGCAGTGTCGCTCATTTGCCGGTCAGTCTGTTTTCAGGGGATGGCCAGCAAGACTTTCAGGTTGGCATCGGCGTCGATGACCGGTTCGATATTCCCCTCGCGAGAGGTAAACAACGTGGTAACGCCCGGACCATGGCCGGCCGACATGGATTTACCGTGGCTGACAACGCCAATGGACACGGACCCACCTCGCCAGGTGCGCCCATAACTGTGATCGGCGTCCATGATCGCGACAATATCGCCAAAGCGAAGGCTGCCAAGGTCATAGCGCTCGTTCACAGCCTCATCAAACATCTGGATATCGTAATCGCCGGTGTGAACGTGGTCCCGACCGAGGCCAGAGCCCATGATCTTGGCTGGAATGGTATGGGTCACGCCAATGCGGAGTTTGCCGTCGCCAGTGATGCCGGCACCCGCACGGTTGAGGGCCTCGATCAGGGCTGGTGAGCTGTTGAAGACGCGAACGCCGTCGACATTGGTCAGCTGCATGCCGGCCCCAAGGGTGCGCACCTGCATCCGATCGCCAATGGTCAGGTTGTCATAAATTTCCGGAGCAAAGTCCACCATCAGGTGCTCGACGCCGCCGTGCTTGCCAACTACCCAACCCTCGGTTCCCGCGGCCAGGCCGGTGACGATGCGAACTCGGTTGCCGATCATCGACAGGGCGTTAAGCGCTCGGTTGTCGTTGCCTACCCGGCTGTTTTCACTGCCCAGGTTGTACAGGCTGACGGCCGGTTCTACATGGTTGCCAGCCATGTCAATGGCGCTGTCGCCGGTGCGAAAGTTGTAGCTGATCGAGCCGGTGCCAGGGAGCATGACCACCTCACCGTCGGCATGTACACGGTAAATGGTTGGGCGAACGGCGGGTGGCGAAATCTCGCCAAGAACTGCCTGTTCGACCAGCTCTTCCTGGTTGAATTCGATTGGCTGAAGCTCTGCCGACAGGGCGAGCGGCACAACGAACATGGCGAGCAAGGCAATCTGACTGATCCGGTGCATGGAGAGGCTGTCCTTTGGGTTTGGTCGAATCGTGATTGGACCGGATGGTAACCGATCAGGCCCCCCGGGCCGTGCGCCAGTCGCCGAGCAAGGATTGGAGCATGGCGATGGCGGCCGGTCCGGCGGTCTCGGTGCGCAGTACTCGTGGCCCCAGTCGCAGGCCCCGAAATCCAATCCGCTCCAAGTGGCCGATTTCCTCGTCGGCCAGCCCGCCTTCCGGCCCGATCAGCAGCGTAATGCGGTCGGCTGGTCCGGTGGCCAGGTTCGTTGGGCTGAGCTCGGCGCCGGGGTGCAGGTAAAGGCACAGCCCATCACGCGCCTTCACGTCGGCCAGGGCTTCCGGTGGCTTGACTTCGGGCACCCGTACCCGTCCGCTTTGCTCGCAGGCGGCAATGACCACCTGCTGCCAGTGCGCCAGGCGCTTGTCGACGCGCTCCCCGCTCAGGCGCACCTCGGTGCGGGCGGTAAACAAGGGCTGCACCGCGCTTACCCCCAGCTCAACGGCTTTCTGGATGGCATAGTCCATGCGCTCGCCGCGCCCGATGGCCTGGATCAGTTCGATCGACAGCGGCGACTCCGTGGCCGGCGCTTCGGCCGCACCCAGCATCACGGTGAGCGACTCGCGGCCATGGATCGCCGTGATCCGGGCCGGATATTGTTGGCCATCTCCGCAGAACACGATCAGTTCGTCATCAACGCGTTTGCGCAAGACCTTGAGCAAGTGCCGGGCAGCGCCACCGTCAAGACAAACCTCGCTCTCCGGGCGCAGGGCTTTCTCGGTATGGATTCGATTCAGACGCATGCCAGGGTTAGGGAACCTCTGCACAATTATACGTGGGCGCGACGGGTCTCTGCGGGAGGCTCCGGCTCGGCTTGGACGAGCGTGGTTTGGTCATTCCAAATAATCGAGTCCAAACGAGGCGGAGACCCCGCAGAGGCCCGTCCCATAAGGGTTTCGCCCAAACATTGACAAGAAAGCCGCATCTCGTGCGTTGCGCCACTCGGCCGTAGCGACGGCTACTGTCACTCGCATCGCACCACACGATCTGCGGCTTTTCCGACTGAAACGCGCTCCACGCATAATTTTTCAGAGGTTCCCTAGTCGCGGGTGGCCAGATGAATGCCTTCAATCGCCACCCGGGCCAGGTGGTCGATTTCGTCGGGCGTGATCACGTAGGGTGGCATGAAGTAGACCACGTTGCCCAGTGGACGAAGCAGCGCCTGGTTGGCCAGGCCGTGGCGATAGACGGTAATGCCCCGTCGTTCCTGCCAGGGGTAGGGGCGGCCTTGGTTGTCGGCCATTTCCATGGCCAGGATCATGCCGGACTGGCGGATGTCGGCCACGTTCGGGTGGTCGTCCAGCTCGGCCACGGCCTGGCGCATGTGAGCGGCCAGCTCGCGGTTGTGGCCGATCACGTCACTTTGCTCGAACAGCTCCAGCGTGGCCAGGGCGGCCGTGCAGCACAGTGCGTTGCCGGTATAGCTGTGCGAGTGCATGAACGCTTTCAGGTCGGAATAGTCGTGATAGAAGGCCTGGTAAATCGCCTCGCCGGTGAGTACGGCCGACAGTGGCAGGTAGCCGCCGGTCAGCCCCTTGGACAGGCACAGGAAATCGGGGCTGATGCCGGCCTGTTCGCAGGCAAACAAGGTGCCGGTCCGGCCAAAGCCGACGGCAATTTCATCGGCGATCAAGTGAACACCGTAGCGGTCGCAGGCCTCGCGCAGGCGCTCCAGATAGACCGGGTGGTACATGCGCATGCCGCCGGCACATTGCACCAGCGGCTCGACAATAACTGCGGCGATTTCGTCGTGACGGGTTTCGAGCAGCCGGAGCATCGGTTCGAACTGCGCCAGGGCGTGTTCTTCCCAGCTGCAGCCGGGTCCGCGGTCGAAACTGTCGGGCGAGGGCACCACCAGCGGTTCCATCAGCAGCGGGCCGTAGGTATCCCGGTACAGGGCCACATCGCCAACCGCCAGCGCGCCCAGCGTTTCGCCGTGGTAACTGCCCGACAGGCAGACGAAGCGCGTTTTGCCTGGCTGACCCTGGTTGCGCCAGTAGTGGAACGACATTTTCAGAGCGATTTCCACGGCTGCCGAGCCCGAATCGGCATAGAACACCCGGTCCAGCCCGTCCGGGGTGATTGCGCACAGCTTTTCGGCCAGCAAAACCGCCGGTTCATGGGTGAAACCGGCCAGAATCACGTGTTCCAGCGATTGGGCCTGGTCGGCGATGCGCTGGCTGATGTGCGGATTGGCATGGCCAAACAGATTGACCCACCAGGAGCTGATCGCGTCCAGATAGCGCTGGCCGTCATAGTCTTCCAGCCACACTCCCTGGCCGCGCTTGATCGGAATCAGTTCCAGCCACTCGTGGTCTTTCATCTGGGTGCAGGGGTGCCAGAGCGAGTCCAGGTCACGCTCGCGCCAGTGGGCGTTGTTTATCCGGGGGTCCATTAGGCTTATGATGAGGGGCTCAAACCCTCATTTTATACACAGGTCGAATTGGCAATGCGCGCGTTTCAGCCAGCCCGCTCCGGCGGTTTTTCACTGATCGAGATCCTGGTCGTGGTGGTCATCATCGGCATTCTGGCCGCGGTGATCGTGCCGCGCGTCATGGACGAGCCCGATCGCGCCCGCGTGACCCGGGCCCAGCAGGACATCCAGGCGCTGGTCACGGCGCTGAACATGTATCGGCTCGACAACTACCATTACCCCTCGACCGAACAAGGTCTGGACGCGCTGGTGCGCCGGCCCGGCGGACAGCCCGAGGCGGCCAACTGGCGCCAGGGTGGCTACATCGACCGCTTGCCGCGCGACCCCTGGGGCCGCGAATACCAGTACCTGAATCCCGGCGTTCATGGCGAAATCGACGTCTGGTCCTTCGGCGCCAACGGCCTGCCCGGCGGCGAGGGCATCAATGCCGAGATTGGTAACTGGTCAGACTGATGCCCGGCAAGTCCGGTCAGCTCGGGTTCAGCCTGATCGAGTTGCTGGTGGTCATTACCATCGCGGCCGTGCTGGCCACCCTGGTGGTGCTGAGTGCCGGCGGCTGGTCATCGGAAAACTCGCCAGAGCGGCAACTGCAGCGTTTCGCCGCCCAACTGGGCCAGCAGTGCGAACACGCCCTGCTGCAATCGCGCGCCCGCGGAATGAGCGTGAGTGACAACGGCTTTCAGGCCTGGCATTTGAGCAGCCAGGGCTGGCAAGCGCTGACCGGCACTGCGCGACAGTGGCCGGCAGGCGTCCAGCCGCGGTTGATGGTGGATGGTTTCCCGGTCAACCTGGCCGCGCCGGCGGCCACGCCCCAGATCGTTTGCGAACCGCTGGGCGAACTCACGTCCTTCGAACTGGATTTTCCCGGCACGAGCCCGGGTCTGCGCTTGCTTGGCCATGCCCACGGACGGCTTGAGGTGCTGTCGCCATGAGGCCCTTTTCAAGTAGACGCCAAATACCGGCGAGGGGTTTTACGCTGCTGGAGGTGCTGGTGGCGCTGGCGGTTGTGGCCATTGCGCTGGCGGCGCTGGCGCGGGTCGGTGCCCAGGCGATGGATACCCAGGTCCAACTGGAATCTCGCACCCTGGCGCTCTGGGTGGCCGATAACCTGGTTAATGAGCTGCGCCTTGAACCGCCGGGCGCATCCAGCCTTCGGCGCTCGGGCAGCAGCGAAATGGGACGGCGCGAGTGGCATTGGGACTTGCTGGTTCAGCCGGCGCCGGGTGACGCGATGCTGCGGGTCGACGTGGCGGTCTTCGCGGATGCCTCACGCAACGATCCGGTGCTTGAACACACCGGTTTCCTGCCCCGATGAAACGACAAGGCGCTTTCACCCTGGTCGAGGTGCTGGTGTCGGTGCTGGTATTTGGACTGCTGGCCGCGGCAGCCTACACCGCGTTGAATGGCTTGAGTGCCGCCGCCGGCCAGCAGCGTGAACACGCCGAGGCCCTGGCCGGGTTACAGCTGGCCGTGGCCCGCCTGGACCAGGACCTTCGTCAACTGGTGCCGCGCCCGGTACGCACGGCGGTCGGGCAGGAACCGGCGCTGGCCGGTGAAAGCAACCGCCTGGTGGCTACCCGGGCGGGCTGGGCCAATCCGTCCGATCAGCCCAGAAGCCAGCTGCAGCGCTTTGGCTGGGCCTTCGACGATGGCATGCTGGAACGCTTCCACTGGGCCGTGACCGATCCGGTAGAGACCGCGCCCGACCGCCAGTCCGCCGTGCTGGAGAATCTGGACAGCCTGGAGTTTCGCTATCGCGATGCCACTGGCAACTGGCATGACCGCTGGCCGCTCAGCGAGCCGGCCAGCTTGCCCGTGGCCATTGAAGTTACCCTCGAAAGCGCCCGCTTCGGGCCCATCCGTCGCCTGGTGGTGCTGGAATGAACGGCTTTCCTGCTCGTCAGTCGGGCGCGGCCTTGCTGCTGGCCCTGCTGGCCGTGGTGCTGGCCAGCGTGCTGGCGCTGGGTCTGATCGAGCGCAGTCAGCAGGGGCTGGCCCGAACCCAGGCGCTGATGGATGGAGAGCGGGCTGTGCAACTGGCACACGGCATGGCTTTGCTGGCCCAGGACTGGTTGGCCAGTCAGGATCTCGACGACCCATCATCAGCCCTGCTTGAGGGGCAGTGGAGCGCGCCCTTCAGCGTGCCGGGCGGTGCCATTCAGGGGCGTTTGCTGGATCAGAATGCGCGCTTCAATCTCAATGCCCTGGCTCATCCTGACCCGGTCGAGGCACTGGAAGCCCGCCTTCAGTTTGAGCGGCTGCTGGAACTGCTGGGCCTGGAGCCGCGCATTGCCGTTGAACTGGCCGACTGGCTGGACGGCGGTGCCCAGCCGCGTCCCGGTGGGGCAGGGGATGCCTTCTACGCCGGACGTCAGCCGCCCTATCGCCAGGCCGGCACGCTGATGGCCCACTCAAGCGAGCTTCGCTGGCTCAGGAGTGTCGATGCCGAGGTGTACGAGCGCCTGGTCGCGCATGTCACGGCACTGCCCGAGCCGGTTCGTCTGTTCAATATCCACACCCTGGATGAGTGGGTGATGGCCAGCATCTGGAGCGATCTGTCGCTGGCCGACGCCCGCCGAATCCGCCTCGAGGGGCCCTATGCCAGCGTCAACCAGTTTCTTGCCCATCCGCTGCTGGCCAACCAGCCTGACGGCGATCAGTCGGCACTGTTCACGCGTCACAGCCGCTGGTTCCTGGCCCAGGCCCGGGTCAGCGCCAATGGGCTTGAGCGCGACTACTTCCGCCTGATGCTGCGGGGTGCTTCGGGGTATGATTTTCGCTGGTTCAGCCAGGGTACGCACTGACATGAGTGGCAAGGACAAACTGGTCGTCCACGCCAGCGGCGAGCGCTGGTCCTGGTGGCGAATCAACCGCCAGGGTGCCATCGTTCAGCGGGGCGCGTGTGAGCCCGGTCAGCCTGACTGGTCGCCTCAGCTGCCGGTCACCCTGATCATCAGCGCGCTGGATTGCCTGGGCCTCCGGCTGGATTTGCCGGTGATGTCTGCCCGGCGGCAGCAGCAGGCACTGCGTTGGGCCGCCGAAGAGCATCTTGCCGGCAGCGCCGACGGTGAGCACGTCGTGGCCGGGCCGCGCGATGCCGAGGGTCGGCTTTGCGTCGTCGTGATTGCCGAAGATCGGCTGCGCCAGCATCTCGACGGCTTTGCCGAAGGCCAGCTGGATTGCGTGGTGCCGGACGCCCTGTGTCTGCCCTGGAACGGTCAACAGCTCAGCCTGGCCGGCACCGAGTCCAGCGTGCTGGCGCGCTGGGGCGACTGGGAGTTTGCGGCCTTCGACCGCGCGCTGGCCAGCGACCTGTTGCCTGAGGCGGCCGTCAACCAGGCGCCCTGGCGCTGGTTCGGCGGATCTCTGCCGGACGATTGGAAGGACGATGGGCAGGATGCGCCGCTGGAAATGGCCGATGCCCGCCTCGAAAGCCGTTGGATCCAGGCGGCTCTCAAGCCGCCGATCAACCTGCTCAGCGGCGCGTTTGCGCCGGGTTCGCGCCGGGATGCACGCCGTGGCTGGCAGTGGGCGGCAGGTGTTGCCATTGCCGCTGTTGTCCTCGGGCTTGCGGTCTCGGCGCTCGAACTGGCCCAGCTACGCAGCCAATCGGCCGAGCTGCAACGACAGGCCGACGAAACCTTCCAACGGGTGTTTCCCGGTGTCACACCGGCTGGCCGGCATCGTGAACTGGCCGAACGCGAACTGGCCCGAATGCGCTTTGGTGCCTCGGGCGATTTGCTGGCCATGATGGGGCGTTTGGCCCCGGTGGTTGATGCTCAGGCCGACATCGTGCTCGAAGGCCTCAGCTACCGCGATGGCGGCCTGGAGCTCAGCGTGCGCGGCCCGGACGTGGCCTCGCTGGACGGGCTTGAGCGGCGCTTGAGCGCACTTGGCATGGCCGCCTCCTTGCAGTCGACCAGCATGGGTGATGACGGCGC
>PWYW01000036.1 GCA_003567685.1 Gammaproteobacteria bacterium | reverse complement strand
TTCCAGCACAACGGCGAAATCAGCGGGTTCGAACAAATCAAGCGCAACCTGCAATTCGCTATCCATCCGGATCTGTTCCGCTGCATTGAAGGCACAACCGATTCAGAAACGGCGTTCTACCTGGCCCTGACGCTCGGCCTGGACCAGGACCCGAAACGAGCCCTGGAGCGCATGGTCGGCATGGTCGAGGCCGAACAGGCCCGAGCCGGCACCAGCGAACCTTTTCGGCTGACCTGCGCCTTGGCAGACGGCAACAAACTCTACGCCCTGCGCTATTCCACCGACGGCAAACCCAAAACGCTGTATTACAACCGCGGCAATGCCGGCCTGGACGAGGTCATCAACGACGAGGCCGACACACCGGCGAGCGGCATCATCTTGCTCTCGGAGCCGATTGACGATTGCCCGGACAACTGGCAAGAGGTGCCGTCGTCCAGCTTCGTCACCGTCGCCAGCGGAAAGGTGCATATCGAGGCCTTCAAACCCGAACCACCCGAAACCGGAACCAGCGCTTGAAACGCCACCGGGTGGATAACCAGCCAGACCGCCAGCCTGTCAGCCTGGCGGTGGAAACGCTTCGACCTGCCCTGATCTTGCTGATGTGCCTCGCGCATATCCCGCTGCTGGAGCACTACCCGCACCCCCTGGTCGGTCTGGACACGCCACAAAGCCTGGTGGGGCCATGGTTACGCGACGTGCTGGCCCGTATTACCGTGCCCGTATTGACGGTCATTTCCGGCTTCCTGGCCTGGCGCTCGGCCTGCAGCCGTTCCTACGTCAAGCTGGTGGCGGAAAAGGTTCGGCGAATTCTCCTGCCCTTCCTGCTCTGGAACCTGATTGCACTGGGGCTGGTTTTCCTGATGTTTCGACTGTTCGGACTGGATTTCGCCGATCACCTGGCCAGGATTCAATCACCCGGCGACTTCCTGCGGGTGGTCGTGGCCCACAACGCCATGCCAGTCAACCTGCCAACCTATTTCCTGCGCGACTTGTTCCTCATCCTGCTTTGCGTCCCCATTTTCAGCCTGCTCACTCGTCAGCTCTGGCTGGGGTTACTCGTCGCGATGGTCCTGTCCGGACTGATGCTTACCGTGCTGCCGCTGTTCATCAGCCTTGGTGGGAACGTCATCCTGTATCGCAATGACATGCCGCTGTTTTTCCTGTTGGGGTTCATCATCGCGCGCCACGGAAACGGCCTGCCGTCTCCGAGTAGCCTGGTGTCTGTCGTGGTTTGTGTCGGGTTATTGATGGCCAGCCTCGGGATTGCCGTGGCCCTGGGGCAGCTGAAACCGCCTGTCGAACTCTACCTGCGCCTGCGCCCACTGCTTGGCCTGCTGGCGTTGGCCGCACTTCCCTTCGCCATCAGCCTGATTGTCGCTGGCCGCGAACGCTGGCCCGTTCTGGCCTTGCAGAGACTCAGCCCCTACAGCTACAGCATCTTCCTCTCGCATTTCCTGATTGCCATGGTGATCACCGCCAACCTCCCCGACCCGATCAGCCGCTGGCTGCAAACGCTGCAGGTCGATAACTGGGCACCCTGGTGGGTGCAACTGGGCTATATCTCGGCCTACCTGCTGCTGTGCATTGGCCTGGGTTGGGTTGTCAAAACCGTTTACGACAGGCTCGTCAACCGTCTGCGGCCGGCCGGCCATTGACCCGGCACCGCGCTTCATCGGACAATCGCAGTGCGATCAGTATCCTGCGGGCTGATTGCGCAAGTTTATGAATCATCCGGTCCAGCCAAAGAGTTCCCCCATGAAAAACACCTTTACCCTGTTGATTTTGCTGGCGGCACTACTGGCCGGGCTGTTGCTGTTTATTGCCGGGCCCGGTACGCGGATGGACTGGTGGCATTTCCGCACCGGTTTCACGCTGATGCGATGGGCCGTTTATCTCGGTGTGGGAGCAGCCGGCCTCGCCGTCATCGCGGCGCTGGTCCCCGCGCTGCGCCGTGGCAATGCCCTTAGACTGGGCCTGGCGCTGGTGATCGGCCTGTCCGTTGCCGCCGTCCCGATGATGCAATTCCGGACGGTTCAAAGCCTGCCTCGAATTCACGACATCACCACCGACACGCTGAACCCTCCGGCCTTCGTCGCGATTGCGCCGTTGCGGGCCGATGCGCCCAACCCGGTCGAGCACGAGGGTGAAGAGGTCGCACGGCAGCAGCGTGAGGCCTACCCGGACATCGTGACGTTCCAGACCGACGCCTATCCGTCCATCGTGTTTGAACGCGTGGTGGAGGTGGTCGAACGTCAGGGCTGGGAACTGGTCGAGGCCAACATCGACGAGGGCCGGATTGAAGCGACCGACACCACGTTCTGGTTCGGCTTCAAGGATGACGTGGTGATTCGGATCCAGTCCAGCGATGCCGGCAGCCTGGTCGACGTCCGCTCGAAGTCACGGGTGGGCTTGAGCGATGTGGGTGCCAACGCACGGCGAATTCGCGGCTTCCTCGACGCGCTGGACGAGGTGCTGCACTAATCGAGGAATAGTCGGCGGCCACCGTCGGCAGTTTCCTCCAGCCGAATGCGCCAGTCTGGCGCCGGCAGGTAGCCCTGCCCTTTTTCGGCCCATTCCACCAGCATCAGGGTTGGCCCGTCCAGCATGTCCTCCAGGCCCAGGTAGAGCAACTCCTCGCCGTCACTCAGGCGATAGAGATCGAGATGGTGAATGACCAGGCCGCCCAATTGATAGCTTTCGACCAGGCCGTAGCTGGGGCTTTTGACCCGGCCACTGAAGCCCATTGCCCGCAACAGGCCGCGCACCAGCGTGGTCTTGCCCAGCCCCAGGTCACCGTGCAGATAGACCCCCCCGCCGCCGGCCAGGCGATTGGCCAGCACGTGGCCGAAATCGAGGGTGTCGGCCTCGGCCGGCAGATCGAAACGCTCGGTCATGACGGCAGCACATCGGCCAGGCGGTCAAGAAGAACGCTGGCCAGAATCTGACGCTGCTCGCGGGCCGCCAGGTCACCGGCCCTGGCATGAAGCCAGACAGCCAACCGAGCGGCATCGAAAGCCTCATGGCCCTGGCCCATCAGGCTGGCAACCATCCCGGTCAATACATCGCCCATGCCGGCGGTGGCCATGGCCGGGTTACCCAGCGGACAAAGCGCCACCTGGCCGTCTGCCGAAGACACCAGGCTGCCCTGGCCCTTCAGCACCACCACCGCCTGGTACTGACTGGCCAGTCGCCTGACCGCCGCGAAACGATCGGCCTGCACCTCGTCCACCGTCATCGCCAGCAATCTGGCCGCCTCGCCCGGATGCGGCGTCAGCACCCAGTTCTCCGACCGTTCCGTGCGCGATGCAAGCAGGTTCAGGGCATCGGCATCCACGACCAGCGGTTTGCCGGCTTGCAGGGCTCGCTGCCAAATGGCGTCGGACCACCTGGACTGGCCCAGGCCCGGCCCCAGCGCCAGCACATCGGCCCGGTCAAGCAGCGAATCAAGCGTGGACAAATGCTCGACGCCGTGGCTCATGAGTTCCGGCTGGGCCAGAACCGCCAGCGCCGCATGCGCTTTGCGAGTCGCCAGGCTGACCAGTCCACTGCCCGTCCGCAAGCCAGCCTGGCCGGCCAGCACCGCCGCACCCAGCATGCCCCGGTTGCCGCCCAACACCAGCAGGTGACCGAGATCGCCCTTGTGCGTATCGGGTCGGCGCGGAGGCAGGCACGCCGCCACCCAGTCGCCAGTGATCAGGTGGGCGTCAGATTGAACGGCCTGGTGAATCTCGTCAGGCGTATCGAGCCCTTCAAGGCATCGCTCGCCGCAGACATTGGCCGCCTGGGCCGTCCACAAGCCGCGCTTGTTGCCGATAAAGCTGACGGTGACGGTCGCCCGAATACAGCCACCCATGATGCAGCCCGTGTCGGCACTCAGGCCGGAAGGAATATCGATGGCCAACACCGGAACGGCCGCATCATTGATGCGCTCGATCATCCGCAACCAGTCGCCTTCGACCGGCCGATCAAGCCCTGTGCCCAGCAGCGCATCGACAATCACATCACCTCGCAGACGCTCATCGGGCGGCTCGATGCGCCCGCCACTGTCCAGCCAGTCACGGGCAGCCCGGGCGGCATCACCAGCCAGTTCATCGGGGGCCTTCAGGGCAATCAGCTGGACGGCCAGGCCGGCATCCTTGGCTAGCCGGGCAATCACATAGCCGTCGCCGCCGTTGTTGCCGCCACCGCACACGATGGTCAGAGCGCGGGCTTCCGGCCAGCGCGCACGCAGGCGGTCAAAAGCGGCATGGCCCGCGCGGTTCATCAGTTCGTAGCCGGGAATACCGTGTTCTTCGATGGCCAGCCGGTCCAGTTCACGAACCTGGGCGGCGGTGTAGAGTCGGTTGACTGGTTTCATGCCGATGATTATAGATGGGCGCTGCATTCGCTTGACTATACTGGCCATCATGAAACTCAGCAGCCCCAGCCCATTGCCCGAGCCGCCGCCAGCCGAGCAACTGGTTGCCCAGATACGCGCCTGGGGGCAGGAATTGGGCTTTGACCAGATTGGCATCAGCGATACCAACCTGGCTGACTACGAAGCAAGACTGGACGAGTGGCTGGCCGCCGGCCATCACGGCGAAATGGAGTGGATGGCCGCCCACGGCCGCAAGCGCTCGCGTCCAGCCTTGCTCAAGGAAGGCACCCGCTCCGTGATCGTGGTGCGCATGGATTATCTACCGGCCGATGCCACGCCATTGGAAACGCTGCTGGACCAGCCCGACAAAGCCTGCATTTCCCGCTACGCACTGGGGCGTGATTACCACAAGGTCATGCGCTCTCGGCTGAAAAAACTGGCCCAGCGAATTGAACAGGCCATCGGCCCCTTCGGCTACCGGGTATTCACCGACTCGGCCCCTGTGATGGAAAAACCGCTGGCCGAAAAAGCCGGCCTGGGCTGGATCGGCAAGCACAGCAATCTGCTCAATCGTCACGCCGGTTCCTGGTTTTTCCTCGGCGAGATCTACACCGACCTGGCCCTGCCGGCCGACCAGCCTGTCAGCAACCATTGCGGATCCTGCCGACGCTGCATTGATATCTGCCCTACCCGGGCCATCGTGGCGCCCTACGTGGTCGACGCCCGGCGGTGTATTTCCTACCTCACCATCGAGCTCAAGGGCGCCATTCCGGAAGAATTCCGCAAACCCATGGGCAACCGCATCTACGGTTGCGACGACTGCCAGGTGGTCTGTCCGTGGAACCGCTATGCCC
>PWYW01000032.1 GCA_003567685.1 Gammaproteobacteria bacterium | reverse complement strand
CGGCGGCAGATCCAGCACTACCACGTTCAGCAGGTAGTACAGGGCTTCGTCAAAATCCTCATTGCGCGCCAGCAGGCCCAGATCCCGACTGGTGCCAGCCAGCAGGCGCACGTTGAGCGCTGCGCTGTCGGCACTGGACGGCTCGCGACGGCCCGACTCCAGCAGGCGACGCAAGGCCACCTGGCCGCGCTGATCAAGCCGGGAAATGTCTTCGATGAACAGTACGCCGCCATCGGCTTGGGCGGCCAATTGGGCCAGTTGCTGGCCATCGGCCTCCGACAGCGCCACGAACGGCCCGTCGGCTCGCCGCGAATGGGCGTGAATCCAGCGGGCGGCGGCGGCCTTGCCGGTGCCGGCCTCGCCAAGAATGGTCACCGCCGTATCGTGGTTGGCGATGCGCTCCAGCCTCCGCTTGAGCTGCTGCACGGCCGCCGAACGGCCAATCGGTTCCAGCACGATGGGCGCACTGGCCCGGGCACCGCTATCGCCGCGTTGCTGACGACCGGCTTCAAGCGCCTGGCCCACCGTGGCCAGCAAGCGCGCCATCGAGACCGGCTTTTCAATGAAGTCAAAGGCCCCCAGCCGGGTGGCCTCGACCGCGCTCTCCACCGAGCCGTGACCGGAGATCATCACCACCGGGCAGTCGAGCAGATCGCCGTCACGCCATTCGCGCAGCAGGGTCACCCCGTCCACGTCCGGCATCCACACGTCCAGCAGGATCAAATCCGGCTTGTGCTGACCGCGCAGCTCTCTCGCGCTGGCGGCATCGGCCGCGGTCAACACGTCAAAGCCTTCATCGGCCAGGATCTCGCCGATCAGCTCGCGGATATCCGGCTCGTCATCAACAATCAGAATTCGGGTGCTGGCCATGCCTGTATTGTAGCTTCGGCGGACTGACGGCAGGTGCGATTGGCCGGAAGTGCTGTCATTCCCGCTGATGCATAGCAAACGCGGCCCGCACCAGCAGGCGCGGGCCGCTTGTAGAAATTGCTGGTCAGGCTTGGACGTCAGCCGGCGCGACTGCGGCTTAGCGTCTGGCCGAAACTGGCCAGGAAAAACACGGCCAGCGCCGCCAGCGCCAGGATGAAAACCACAGTGCCAGCCTGCGGCTCAGCAGCCTGTCGGCCCAGGCTGAGGAAAATACCAATTCCAACCGAGGTCGCTCCGGCCAGTTGCCAAATGAAGTTACGGGCCCCGGGCTCGGTCGCCCGCCGCATGGCATTGCCGTGACGATCAAACAACGCTTTGCCAGCCAGAAAACTGGCAATTCCCAGCAACACCAAAGTCATGGAAATCCACATCCTAGTTGCCTCCTTGGTCACTACAAATGATGTCGGATGAGACAAACAGTTGGCCCATCCGCGAAACCGCATTATCGAAAAAACGCAGCGCTTCGGTCATCGGAGATTGTTCTAAATCCGGGCAGGAAAATTCGGAGCGACCTTCAGAAAAGTCCGAGTTCCGCGACAACAAGACGACTGACTCGAACGGCCACTACTTCGCCGCCGGCAGCCACAGGCGGATTTCGGCGCCGCCGGTCGGCGCGTTGGCGACGTTGATGGTGCCGCCGTGGTCTTCGACGATGCGCCGGACGATGGCCAGGCCCAGACCGGTGCCGCGCGGCTTGGTGGTCACGTACGGCTCGAAGATGCGCTCAAGCACTTCGTCGGCAAAACCCGGCCCGTTGTCGGTCAGTACCCACAGCACGCCCTCCTGCTGATCGCGCTGCTCAGGGCTTAAGTCAATGGCCAGCTTGAGATGCCGGCCGGCCGCGGCCTCCTGGGCGTTGCGGATCAGGTTGAGCATGACCTGACGCAGCTGGGCGATGTCGGCCAGCACTGGCGGTGTGCCGTCGGCCTGGCGGCATTCGAAGTCAACGGCCTGGGCACCACTGGCATACAAGTCAGTCATTTCAGCGACCAGCCTGTCCAGCGCCAGCGGCTCCAGCTTCAGGCGCACCGGCCGGGCGTAATCACCAAAGGCATCGACCAGCCGCTTGAGGGTATCGACCTGGGCGCGGATGGTGGTGGTGGCCTTGCCCAGCAAGGCCTGCTGGTCATCGTCCAGGGCTGGCTCCAGCTTGTACTGCAGGCGCTCGGCCGCCAGCTGGATGGGCGTTAAGGGGTTCTTGACCTCGTGGGCCAGGCGTCGGGCCACTTCGGCCCAGGCAGCATCCCGCTGGGCCTGGTCCAGCACGGTGACGTCGTCGAACACCACCACCTGCCCTCCGGTATCGGCTGGCAGGCTGGAACCGCGACAAACCAGCACCAGCGGTCGATCGGCGCCACCCAGCTGGATTTCCTCGCGCCAGTCGGCCGCGCTACCCTGCTCGCGCCGCTCGATCAGTTCGAACAAGGGCCCGAGGCGCGGCAAGGATTGTTTCAGGTGGCCAATGCTTTGCCCCCGGTCGCGGGCCTCGTCAAGCTCGAGAATCTGGCCAGCGGAGGCGTTGAGCGCGCTCAGTCGGCCGTCGCGATCAAACACCATGACCCCGGCTGACAGTCGTCCAAGAACGATCTCCAGGTAGCGACGCTGCGACTCCAGGGCCTGGCGGCTGCTGAGCAGTTCGCGGGTCATGACATTGAAAGAACGCACCAGAAAGCCCAGCTCATCGCGACTGGCCACCGACAATTCTTCCGGGAAGCGCCCGGCGGTCAATTCTTCCGTGGCCACGGCCAACTCACGAATCGGACGGGTGAGCCGGCGGGCGGCATTGAAGGCCAGCAGCATGGCGAGCAGCGCCGTAAGCAATAAAACCAGCGTCAGGATCAGAACCAGCGACTGCTGCAAGCGATCCCGCAGAAAAGTGACGTTGCGATAGCGATAGTAGGCCGCCTCGATATCGCCGGCCAGGTCGGCGAAATCGGCTGGCAGCGGGTAAAGCGCCTGCAGCACCATCGGCGCGGCACCCAGTTGCGGTCCATCAACCCGGCGCAGTACGCGAATACGCATGCGACCGTCGACCGCTTCGGCTGCGGCATATTCACCGCTCTCCAGCGCCTGAACCAGGGCGAAGCTGCCCGGTCGATCGGCCAGCAGGCGACCCGGATCGATACTGGCCAGCACCTGGGTCTGGCCGCTCCGATCGAGCAAAGCCAGCTCGGTCGGGCCAGCGGCGCTGACTTGACGCAACAGGTCGCGAAACAGACGATCATCATCGTCAAAGCGAAGTTGGCGCTCAAGACGAGTCACCTGGCCACTGACTTCGCGAGTCCGCAACTCCAGGAACATCTGGCCAAGTGTGATGGAATCGGCCAGCGCTGCTTCGGTATCGACGTCCAGCCAGCCTTCAACGGTGTCACTGAGGAACTGGATGGCAAACAGGTAAAGCACCACCAGTGGCGGCATTGCCAGGGCAATCAGCAGGGCGACCAATCGGGCCGTCAGCCGCGCGCCGGGCTCGCCCTGGCGCAAGCGTTGAACCAGTCGGTACAGGCGGGCAGCAATCACCACGGTGAGGACCAGCAAGGCCAGCCCGGTAATCAGGAACACCCACTGTGCCTGGCGCCCAAGCTGGGTGGTCTCCTGTTCGACGCTGGACACCAGGTACAAGGCGCTGAGCAGGACCGCCAGCACCGCCAGCATGGGCAGGGCCCTGAGGCCCCGACGCCAAGGTTTTTCAGGGCTCATCAAACCACCCCATCTCAGGTTCCCAGCGCTGCCAGTGGCTCCATGCCCGCCAGTTGTCATCGAACCACACCGGCATGCGCATGGGCGGCGGCAGGCGTGAACGATCGAGCTCGGCGCGCGCTTCAATCCTCCAGTGATGGTCGGGCAGTTCTGTCCAGTGGATGCCAGTTGGCCAATCGCGCGGGCGGGCCAGGCTGTCCAGCATCATGCTCAGACGCGGAAAATGCTGCTGCTCGCCGCTGCGGGTTTCCAGCAGCTCATAACGCCGAAGTAGCGGCAGATAGCGGACTTCGAATCGATGATTCCGGTCACGATCCTGCCAGCGAAACGGCCCCCATTGCCGGTAGGAACGCAAGGTGACGCGAACCGGAACGGCCACGCCATGCTGCAGCGCCTCGACCACGGCCGGCGAGGGCTGCCATTCAACCCCGGCCTGCATGATCAGTTCGCCGTCCTGGGCCAGGACCAGCTCAGGGGCGATCAGATCAATCGTCCAATCGGGCGATGGGCCGCGGCTACAGGCGACGCAAAGCGCAATGGTAAAAACCGTCGAGGCCAGCCTCACCAGGCAGACGTTGACGCCCAGGGTCGACTTTGTGGCCCGAGGCACCGGGCGGTTCAATGAGTTCGATCTGGCCATGCTCCAAACGCTTTCGCTTCAAGAAGGCGGCAATTTGCCGGTCATTTTCGCCCCGCAGGACCGAGCAGGTTGCGTAGACCAGAATACCGCCTGGCCGAAGCAAGGGCCACAGGCGTTCCAACAGGCGGGCCTGAATCTTCATCAAAGAATCCAGGTCGGAGGGTTTACGAAGCCAACGGATGTCCGGATGACGCCGAATGACGCCGGTGGCCGAGCAGGGTGCATCAATCAGTATTCGGTCGAACGGCTGGCCATCCCACCACTGCTCAGGTTCGCTGGCGTCGCCGCACTGAATGTCAGCGGCAAGACCCAGCCGCACCAGGCCTTGCTCGATGTTGCCCAAGCGTTCCCGATCAATATCCAGGGCCATCAGCGCAACCTCTGCCCGCTCGAGAATGTGCGCACTTTTCCCACCCGGTGCAGCGCAGGCGTCCAATACGCGCTGGCCATCCTCAAGCGCGAGATAGTCGACGACCTGCTGGGCCGCGCCGTCCTGCACGGACAAGCCTCCCTCGGCAAAGCCGGGCAGTGCGCTGACCGCCGCCCGCTGCGGCAGCGCCAGACCGTCGGGCACCGCCGTATCGGTCAGCACCTCATGTCCGGCATCACGCAGGGCTTGGGCCGCCACGTCCACTGACCAGTGGCGACGATTGACCCGCAGCCATAGCGGCGGGGGCTGGTTGTTGGCCTCGAGAATAGCCGGCCAGTGCTCAGGCCAATCCTGCTGCAGACGCTCGATCAGCCAGCCGGGGTGACCATAATGAAAGACGGGCGTGTCGGGCAGATCAGCCAGTCGCGCATCGCGTTCGCGCTGGAAGCGACGCAGTACCGCATTGACGAGTTTGGCCAACCGACTCAAGCCGCCCAGCCGCGCTGCTTCAACCGCGGAATGAACCACGGCATGCGGCGGCTCACGCTGTTCCTCCAGCTCGGCGAGGGCAACGGCAAGGATAAAGAGCACCAGGCGGTCTCGACGGGCCGGCGGTCTGGCCATCAAATTCGACAGCAGACCATTGAGCGTCGGCCAGCGGCGCATGACCTGGTTGGACAGGCGACGCGCCAGCGAGCGGTCAGGCGAGGAATGAAGTTCGGACAGCCCGTCGGCCAGCGCGCGATCGAGCGCTTGCCCGTGGTCGAGCACCGCCCGCGCCGCCCGCGCCGCCAGGAGTCGTGGCGATGCCCCGCCGGCGCGCTGATTCATCGCCAGTCCGGATGGGCGTTCAGCCAGTCGCGTGCACTCAGGCGCTTGCGCCCCGGCGCCTGCAACGACTCGATAGCGAGACAGCCCTCTCCGCAGCGAATGACAATCGCATCGCGCGTGTCCAGCCCCCGCAGCAGCTCGCCGGGGGCCAGATCACGGGCTGGATTCGGTGTTTCCACGGCCTGCGCAGAGAAAATCCGAAAGCCCAGGCCTTCGATCTCGCCGTGAGCGACCGGCCAGGGGTTGTAACCGCGAACCTGCCTCGCCAGCACCGTGGCTGGTTGCTGCCAGTCGAGCCGGGCATCGTCCTTGCGGATCAACGGCGCATGGGTGGCTAGCGCGTCATTCTGGGGAATCGGTTCCGGCAGGCTGCCCTGAAGCAGACGTTCCAGCCCCGACATCAAAACTTGCCGGGCCACCAGCGAAAGTCGGTCATGGAGACTGCCGGCGTTGTCGTCGGGTTGTATATCGACCGCCTCTGCCAGGAGAACCGGGCCAGTATCCAGCCCGGCATCCATCTGCATCAGCGAAACGCCGGTCTCGGGATCGCCAGCCAGGATGGCCTGGTTGATCGGGCTGGCGCCACGCCAGCGCGGCAGCAGCGACGCATGAAGATTCCAGCAGCCATGGCGCGGCAACTCCAGAATGGCCGGCGGCACGAGCAAGCCATAGGCCGCAGTGATGATGAGATCAGGCTGCAAAGCAGCGATCCGCGCCTGGATATCGGGCGCTCTCAAGCTGGTCGGCTGCAAGACGTCAATCCCGGCATTCAAGGCACATTGCTTGACCGGCGAAAACTGTATTCGTCGACCCCGCCCGGCACCGCGGTCAGGTTGGGTGAGAACGGCGACCGGCCGATGGGGTGAGTCGATCAGCGCCTGGAGCGCCGGTACCGGGAACTCGGGGGTGCCGGCAAACAGCGTGGTCAGCGGTTTCACCGGCCCGTCAGACTTTTGCGGCGCGCTGCTGCTTTCGCAGACGTTTCTCCACCATCCGGCGCTTCAGCGGTGACAGGTAGTCAACGAAAACCTTGCCGTCGAGGTGGTCGATTTCGTGCTGGATACAGACGGCCAGCAGTCCATCTGCCTCCAACTCGAAGGCCTCGCCGTCAAGGTCGAGTGCACGAATGGTGACTTTCTCCGCCCGTTCAACCTCGGCATAAATACCCGGCACGGACAAACAGCCCTCCTCGCAGGTCTGGCTGCCACTGCGGTCGACAATTTCCGGATTGATGAAAAACCGCGGCTCATCCCGACCTTCGCTCAAGTCCATGACAACCACACGCACACCCTTGTTGACCTGGGTTGCAGCCAGTCCGATACCGCGCGCCTCGTACATGGTTTCCAGCATGTCAGCAGCCAATTGACGCTCGTAATCGGTAACAGATTCCACTGGCCGAGCGACTCGGCGAAGGCGCGGATCGGGAAATTCAAGGATTTCAAGTCGTGACATACGTTGAGAAAATTCGCTTAAACGTGCGTTTTACAATAAGAATGTTTATGATAGCCTGAAAAATCGACGCCGGATGGCACCCTGGGAGGGATTGACTCCATGCAACGTTTCATGAAACGCGGCCTTATCGGTCTGGCTATCATTGTCCTGGCCGTTAGTGTACAGGCCAGCGATATCGAACTGCGCGAAGATCATCCGCGCGAATATATTGTCCAGGAAGGCGACACCCTCTGGGATATTGCGGGCCGTTTCCTGACCCGCCCCTGGCAGTGGCCTGCGATCTGGCAAGCCAACCCGGAAATCGACAATCCCCATCTTATTTTTCCGGGGGACCGAATCACTCTGGCGTTCTTTGGCGGTGAACCGCACCTGGTGGTCGACGGCACTCGGCGCCTGTCACCCGAGATTCGCCGCGAGGCGATCGATGGGCCGATCAACACGATCCCCTACGACGCCATGGCACCGTTCCTGCGCAATCCGCGGATCATTGCCCCCGACGATATCGATGACCTCCCCTACGTGGTGGCCAATTACGAGCAAAGAATCTACGCCGGCACGGGTGATCGAACCTATGTGCGGGGCATGAGCGAGGCGCGCGTCGGACAGGAAGTCATCGTCGCTCGAATGACTTATCAGTTCGTTGACCGCAGCGAAGAAAACGGCGACATGCGGCTGCGACGCAACCGCATGCAGCGGGACAGCCGGGTCCAGGTTCCCTTCAGCGAGCGTCCGACCGGCCGCGTCTGGCAGGCCACCCTGGGCCAAATGGAGCGATTCAACTATCCGGTGATCGGTTATGAAATGTGGGAAGCGGCACGCGCCCGGGTCGTCCAGGCTGGCGATCCCGCAGTGCTTGAACTGATCAGCGGTCGTCGCGAAGTCACCCCGGGCGATTTCGTATTGCCGCTTGACGACTACCGCCACGACGTCAATTTCTTCCCGCGCGCCATGGACAACGTTCCTGACAACGCCCGCGTACTGGCCATCAGCGAAGCCTATTACGGGGTTGGCCACTACCAGATTGTCGCGCTGTCGGTGGGCACGGCCGATGGCGTGGAAGCCGGCCATACCTTCTCGGCCTTTCGGCCCGGACAGACCATTCAGGACCGCCAGGCAGATCATCCCGTTCGCGGCGGTCGCCAGCGCGGTCGCGACAATCAGGTGACCCTGCCCGACGAGTATGCGGGTGTCCTGATGGTCTTCAGGCCTTTTGAAAACATCAGCTATGCGATCGTCATGGACGGCACGAACGCCATCCGTGAAGACGACCGACTGGACCACCCCGACCGCCGCCTGTAACGGCGGCGCCTGAACGGGCGCTCGCCAGAGGCAAGAGCCGCTTGAGTCCGAAGCAGCCAAGCGAGGCATGGCTGGCGCTGCTGATTGCTCCTGGCATCGGCAGCCGACGTGCCCACCACCTGGCCGAGTGCCTGGGCGGCCCGTTGGGCTGGACCACGGCCTGCGACCAGGCGCTTCGCGACGCCGGCTTGACGCCGGCAATGATCCGTCATCTCCGCCAGCCCGATCCATCCGCCATGGCACGTTGCCAAGCCTGGCTGGAAGCCGACAACCATCACCTGATCACCCTGGATGATCCGCTGTATCCGCCACTGCTCAAGGCGGTCGACGAGCCGCCAATGGGCCTTTTCGTGGTGGGGGATCCCGGCCATATGGTCCGCCCACAGGTGGCGATTGTTGGCAGCCGCAACGCCAGCACGGGAGGGCTTGATCACGCGCGAGATTTCGCCGCCACCCTGGCGCAGGCCGGATTCGTCATCACCAGCGGCCTGGCGGATGGCGTCGACGGACATGCGCATGCCGGCTGCCTGGATGCCGGCGGCTTGACGCTGGCCGTCATGGGCACCGGCCCCGACCGCGTCTACCCTGCCCGGCACAAGTCCCTGGCCCAACGGATTACCCGTCACGGCGCACTCATCACACAGTTCGTGCCCGGCACTGAAGCCAAGCCGGGGCATTTCCCGGCGCGTAATCGGATCATCAGCGGAATGACGCTGGGTACGCTGGTGGTGGAAGCCGGCCTGCGCTCCGGCTCGCTGATTACGGCGCGCCAGGCCGGCGAGCAGGGGCGGGAAGTCTTTGCCATCCCCGGTTCGGTTCACAACCCCCTGGCTCGTGGCTGTCACCGCTTGATTCGTGATGGTGCCCGGCTGGTGGAAACGGCTGATGAAGTGGTCGAGGCCCTGGCCCCGCTGGCCGAAGAGCTGGCCGGAGAGATCGGCAAACTGCTGGCCCCGGAATTGCCGCCAGCCCTTGACAAGTCAGCCAAGACCCCGCATCTACTGAAGGATCCGGACTATCAACGCCTGCTGGATGCGCTTGGTTTCGACCCAACGCCGGTCGATCAGGTCATCCAGCGTTCGCAATTGACGGCTGCTGAGGTATCCTCCATGTTGCTGATGCTGGAACTGGATGGCCTCGTCGATACCCACCCTGGCGGGCGTTACAGTCGGAACCGGTGAAGCACCATGCAAGCCCTGAAGGACAGGAGTGAATGAAGGAAAACGTACTCGATCTGTTGATGTATCTGTTTGAGAACTACATCTATGAGGAGCCCGACTCGACGCCTGATCGCGAAATCTTGAGCGACAGCCTTGAGGAAGCGGGGTTCACGTCCAACGAAATTGAGCGCGCCTTTAACTGGCTCGACGAGCTGGCGGCACAGCGTAACCTTCCTGAGTTGATCGGACACGGCAGCAATCCGATCCGGATTTTCAACGACGAAGAATGCCGCCGACTGGATGTCGACGCGAGGGGCTTCATCCTGTACCTTGAAAATGCAGGCGTGCTCGATCAAGCGCGACGTGAGCAGGTTCTTGACCGGCTTTTCGCGCTGGATGCAGAGGAAATCGAGCTCGATGACGTCAAATGGGTCGTGCTGATGGTGCTGTTCAACCAGCCCGGCCAGGAGGCCAACTACGCCTGGATGGAAGACATGATGTTCGACGAAGACGGCGAACACCGACACTGACACGTTCATTGGCCACCGGCCGATGAGGGCACAGGGCCGCCCAGGGGGCTCACGAAGACAGACATGGCCAAAAATCTTCTCATCGTGGAGTCGCCGGCCAAGGCGACCACCATCAACAAGTACCTGGGCTCGGACTTTGAAGTCCTTGCTTCCTATGGCCATGTCCGCGATCTGGTACCCAAGGAGGGCGCTGTTGATCCCGAGCACGACTTTGCCATGCGCTACGACATCATCGAGCGCAACAAGAAGCACGTGGACAAGATCGTGGCTGCGGCGCGGAAAGCCGACAGCGTGTTCCTGGCTACTGACCTCGACCGCGAGGGAGAAGCCATCTCCTGGCACATCGCCGAGATTCTGAAAGAGCGCGGTATCGACCAGAAAAAACAGATCCAGCGGGTGGTCTTTTCCGAAATCACCGAGCGAGCGATCAAAAAGGCCATGGATTCGCCGCGGGCTTTGGCCGGCAGCCTGGTCGATGCCCAGCAGGCCCGGCGTGCGCTCGACTATCTGGTCGGCTTCAACCTCTCGCCACTACTGTGGAAGAAAGTCCGTCGAGGGTTGTCGGCCGGCCGCGTGCAATCGCCCGCGCTTCGAATGATTGTCGAGCGCGAAGAAGAAATCGAGAAATTCGAAGCGCGCGAATACTGGACCATCGAAGCTGATCTGGGCGAGCAGGACGCCGATCGCTTCAGCGCCAACCTGGTGAGGCTGGACGGTGAAAAACTCGATCAATTCGACATTAACAACGAGACCCGCGCCAATCAGGTCAAAGCCGGAATCGAGGCCGACGCCAAAGGTCAGCTCGAAGTTTCAAGGATCAACAAACGCCAGCGTCGGAGACGGCCCCAACCGCCTTTCATTACCTCGACGCTGCAGCAGGAGGCCGCCCGCCGGCTTCGGTTTACGACCCAGCGCACCATGCGCATCGCTCAGCAACTGTACGAGGGTGTCAATACCGGCCAGGGCAACACTGGCCTGATCACCTATATGCGAACCGACTCGGTCGCCCTCTCGCAGGACGCGTTGAGCGAAATCCGCCAGGTCATTCAGCGCGAATACAGCGCCGATGACCTGCCGGAAAAACCGAACTTTTACCAGTCGAAGTCGAAGAACGCACAGGAGGCCCACGAAGCGATTCGGCCGACCTCGGCCAAGCTGACGCCGATCAAGCTGAAAAATTACCTGAGCGACGACCAGTACCGGCTCTACCAGCTGATCTGGAACCGTGCGGTAGCCAGCCAGATGATGCCCGCTTTATACGATACGGTGAGTGCCGAGTTCGACGTGGGTACTGCGACATTCAGAGCCTCGGGATCGACCCTGGTTGCGCCCGGCTTTCTGAGGGTATACCAGGACGCCCAGGCCGAAAACGACAACCGCCTGCCCGAACTCAACGAAGGTGATCGCATCGCCCTGGTTGCCGTGCGCCCCGAGCAGCACTTCACCGATCCGCCACCGCGCTATTCGGAGGCCAGCCTGGTCAAGGCACTGGAAGATCACGGCATTGGCCGACCGTCGACCTACGCGTCGATCATCCAGACGCTGAAAGACCGCGAGTACGTCGACCTGGAAAACCGGCGCTTCACGCCAACGGCCACTGGACGGGTGGTGTCTAAATTTCTCTCTCAGCACTTCGACCGCTATGTCGACTATGACTTCACTGCACGGCTCGAAGACGAACTGGATGCCATCTCGCGCGGCGAACAGGACTGGGTGCCGCTGCTGAAGGAATTCTGGCAGCCGTTCATCGACCGGGTGCAGGAAAAGGACGAGACCGTTTCGCGCCAGGAAGCCCAGCAGGCACGCGAGCTTGGAACCGATCCCAAAAGCGGCAAGCCGGTCATCGTCAGACTGGGTCGCTATGGACCGTTTGCCCAGATCGGCCAAGCAGAGGACGAAGAAAAACCGGCCTTCGCCGGCCTGCGCCCGGGCCAGAAAATGGAGACCATCACGCTGGAAGAAGCGCTGGAGTTATTCAAGCTGCCGCGCGATTTGGGTGAGACCCCCGAGGGCGAGCCGGTCCAGGCCAACATCGGGCGCTTCGGCCCCTACATCCGCTACGGCGCTCGCAACTTCGTTTCGCTGAAGGATGTTGATCCGCTTGACGTCACGCTTGAGCAGGCGCTCGAGCTGGTGGCCGGCCACAAGCAGATGCTGAAAGAACGGATCATCAAAACCTTTGAGAACGAGGGCATCGAAATTCTCAAGGGTCGCTACGGGCCCTTCGTGACGGACGGCAAGCGCAACGCCAGCGTACCCAAGGACGTCGAGCCGGAGTCACTTGATCTGGCGACCTGCCAGAAAATGCTTGACGAAGCCCCGCCAAAGGGTCGCCGTGGCAAGTTCGGCAAGAAGAAAGCCGGCAGCAAGAAGACCAGCAAGAAAAAGGCCAGCAAGAAAAAGGCGAGTAAGAAAAAAGCTGGCAAGAAAAAAGTAGCCAAGAAAAAGGCTTCAAAGAAGAAAGCCAGCAAGAAGAACACCGCGAACGCTTGACGCAGCCTGTTGCCATGACGCCCGAACACGCCATCCGCCAGGTCAGCAGCTATCTGATTGATCTCCAGGACCGTCTCTGCCAGGCGTTTGAAGCCAGTGATGGGCAAGCCCGTTTCCACCAGGACGCCTGGGACCGCCCGGACGGTGGCGGTGGCCGCACCCGGGTCATGGAGAATGGCCAGGTCTTCGAGAAAGGCGGAGTCAATTTCTCTCACGTGCATGGCCAGGCCCTGCCACCGGCAGCCAGTGCGCGACGACCAGAGCTGGCCGGTCGAGGCTTCCAGGCCTTGGGGGTCTCCGTCGTGATGCATCCCGTCAACCCCTTTGTTCCGACCAGCCATGCCAACGTCCGGTTTTTTATCGCCGAAAAAGACGGTGAGCCGCCGGTGTGGTGGTTTGGCGGTGGCTTCGACCTGACACCTTTTTATCCCTTTGAAGAGGATTGCCGGGATTGGCACACAACGGCCAAAGAGCTCTGCGCACCATTTGGCGACAATGTCTACGCCGAGCACAAGCGCTGGTGCGACGAATACTTCTACCTTCGCCATCGACAGGAAACCCGAGGTATAGGGGGGTTGTTTTTCGATGACCTGAACGAATGGGGATTCGAGCGCTGCCTGGCCTACATGAAAGCCGTTGGCGATGGTTACCTGGCTGCCTACCAGCCCATCGTCGAGCGCCGCAAGAACACGCCATTCGGCCAGCGCGAGGTTGATTTCCAGCGCTACCGACGCGGTCGCTATGTGGAATTCAACCTGGTATTCGACCGCGGCACGCTGTTTGGACTGCAATCGGGCGGGCGCACCGAATCCATTCTCATGTCACTCCCGTCGGTCGCCCACTGGCGCTACGACTACCAGCCCGAACCCGGCAGCCCCGAGGCCCGACTGGCCGAATACCTCAAGCCTCGCGACTGGTAAATACTGGCTTAGGGCCTGTCAAAAGTAGCGTCGGGTGCCCAGGGTGATGAAGTTCGATCCCCCACGCTTGTCGTGAAACAGGCCGAAGGCGTCCGAGCGATGGTGCAGCCGCACAAAACCTGACCACGGCGACTCGCCGGGCGGGGCAAATTCCAGCTCGACCGCCACATACCCCAGGAACTGACGACTTTCCTCCTCGCCGAGTTCTTTGGCGCGCGGCTCGATGAACGGAACCTCAGTGGCCCAGGACACACCGGCACCAATGCCAGCCGTGGTATTGACCCGATGGTCCCAGGGAAACCGGGTCCAGCGCAACAAATAGGCCAGATTGAACTCCCAGTGATGCTGCTCGCCCCAGTGATAGACCACCTGGGCCTCCAGGTCATGACGCAGGCGCTCGCTGCGCCCCAACACCTTGCCCGGCGCGACCGCCACCAAGTAGCTGTCGATAAAGCCGGTGTTGTAACGCGTCAGGATATCGAGCATCCGCTCCTCGGCCGCTCGACCGGCATACACTGAAACAAACCAATCGCCGGCTTGAGACTCGGCCTGCGCTGGTCCTGCCGGCACAAATGCGGCCATCAAGCCGATCAGCAGGCCAGCAGGTATGAATCGAAGGAACCAGCTTGCAGAGCCTGTCATCGCGAGTTGCCTGAGGAAAACCAGCCGGCAGTATAGCCCAGCGGCTTCCGCCCGAATCATCAACGAACTCGCGCGATCATTGCGCAGGATATTGTTCGCACAAAAGAATTTTGGATGGGGCGGCGTATCGGGCCACGCGGTCGCGTCCTGCGCGCTTGGCGGCGTACAACGCCTGGTCTGCCTTCTCGATCAAATCGCTGGCCACCTGCGACGAGTCCGGAACAAGGGCAACGCAACCTGCACTGATCGTCAGTGACTGTTTCGGCGCCAGCGCAGGGTGGCTTAACGCGATCTGGCTGATTGCCTGGCGCATTTGTTCTGCCAGGGCGGTACAGGATTCGCTGTCCGCACCAGGCAGCAAGACCACGAATTCTTCCCCGCCGTAGCGAGCCACGAGATCGGCTGTCCGTTTGATCCCGGCTTTCAAGGCATCTGCCACTCGGCAAAGCGCCTCGTCACCCGCCTGGTGACCGGCCTGGTCATTCAAGGCCTTGAAGTGGTCTATATCGATCATAATCAGCGCGAGCGAGGAGCGATCACGCGCGGCCTGCGCCCACGCGCGGGCAAGACGCTGCTCGAAATAGCCACGGTTGGCCACGCCAGTCAAGCCGTCGATCTTCGAGGATCGCTCGACCTTTTCCAGGGCTTGCTCCAGGGCGTCGGTACGTTGTCGAACCAACATTTCCAGGCGCCGCTCGCGCTGGCGCAGATGACGGATCACGCCAAGAAAAACCAGGGCGACAAGGAGTACAGCCAATAGCCCCAGCGCCAGTCGGAACCCCAACGTTTGCTCCAGCCGGGGAACCTGTACCAGGGAAGCCGATGCGCCAGTCTCGTTCCATACGCCATCTTCATTGGACGCGATGACCCGAAAGGTGTACTGACCCGGTGGCAGTCGAGTGTAAAACGCAGTTCGTCGTTGTCCGGCCTGTTGCCAATCGCGGTCGTAGCCTTCCAGTCGATAGCGAAATTGAACGCGCTCTGGCGCATTCAACGCCAGGGCGGTGTAGTCAATTTCGAGCAAGTCACTACCCGGCTCGAGGCGATAACCGTCATTACCCGGACGCAGTGACAGCCCGTCCACCCTCACCGCTTCGACATGAACGGGGGGCGGTCGCTCATTGATCGCCAGCGAATCAGGTCGGACGCTGGCCAAGCCGCTTGCAGAGGTAAACCACAATTGCCCATCCTCATCCTGCCAGGATACTGGCTGAAAACCACCGATGAACTGCGTCGAGCGAAGGCCATCGGCTGAGTCGAACAGCATCAGGTCCTGCCAGGGCTGAAGCGGCGTTGTCGATTCATCGGCAGCCGCATCAGCCAGGTCATCGAGCCGTTGACGCCGAACTCGGACCAACCCGTTACCTCCGCTCAACCAGAAGTAACCGAGGTCATCCTCCTTGATGGCATAAACTGCCGTGAGCGGCAAACCCTCTGCCAGACCAATGCGTGAAATCTGCCCGTCGCGAATCCGGCTCAAGCCTCCGTCTCGGGCACCGACCCAAAGGCTGCCGTTCGAGTCCTCGTGGATGGCAAAAATAATATTGCCGGACAAACCGTCTCGACGGTCGATAACCTCAAAGCTCTCGCCATCGAAGTAGGCCAGGCCACCGCCATTGCTTCCCAACCACAATCCACCATCAGCAGCCTGATGGATTTGCCGGATAAGGCCGTCGGGCAAGCCATCTTCAGCACCATGGATGTGAACCTCCGACCCGTGGAGCATGGCCAGGCCACCGTCGGCGCCGATCCAGAGACGCTCGCCATCACGCTCCTCAAGCAGCGCCAACACGTGGTTGCTGGGCAAGCCGGCCGTCTGATCCAGCGTTTCAATACCATCAGATCCGAGGTAGTGCAGACCGTTTCCGAAAGTACCTATCCAGAGCCCGCCGTCAGCCGCTGGTGCCAGCGCCGAAATGTTATTCGAGGCCAGGCCCTCCTCGGTAGACAGGCGCCTGATTACTTGCCCATCGACCTCGAACAACCCACCACCTTCGGTCCCAACCCATAAACGCCTGCCGTCGGTATCGCGGGCCACCACGTAACTGGCTGCCGGCAAGCCCTCCGGTTCGCCGAACGCGAGAAACTTGCCGTCTCGCAGGCGCTGCAAGCCACTGCGCGTAGCCAGCCACAAACCACCCTCAACGTCTTCGGTCATGGCAAAGATATGCGCGCCATCCAATGCCGCAACCGGCGCGTCATCGCGCTGATCCTGCGCTGTGCGACGCAGCAAACCGCCGGCATAGAGCCCAAGCCAGAAGTTGCCATTCCGATCCTCCAGCATCGACTGAACACCACTGCCCGGCAGCGACTGGCTGTCTTCTACGGGCTGCCGCCTGTCATTGTCGAAGCAGTAAAGATCGCCGTTGTAGGTACCCACCCAGACAACGCCCGCCGAATCCTCGAACAGCGAGTGAACCTGATTGGAATTGAGCCCCGAGTCGCGATCCCAGTGGGTCCACTCATTGCCAGACAACCGGCTGAGACCGTTTACCAGCGTGGCAAACCAAATATCGCCGTCACGGTCGGCAAGAATCTTGAAGACGCGATCATGGGCGAGACCATCCTCACTGCGCCATTGCCGGATGGGCTCATCATCACGCCAGTAAGCTGCGCCACCTGCCGTCGCAATCCATAGTCCACCTTCGTGGTCAACGTGGAAGCTGTAGACAATGGGGTGAGGCAAACCCTCTTCGATTCCAACAGGCTCGAATTCGCCAGCTCGTACGCGAAAAGCACCGCCCCCATAAGTGCCGACCCAAAGGCTGCCATCCGGTGTTTCGGCGACAGCGCGCACGTCATTGGTCAGGAGTGCGGGAGTATTGAGCATGTCAAAAACCCGCGCCTGACGACCATCGAACCGCACCAGCCCGTTCTGGGTTGCCGCCCAGATATAACCCTGTCGGTCCTGAATGACGTCCCAAACCGCGCCGTCTGGGAAGCCCTCGGCACTGCCGTAGCGATCGTGGATGTATTGAGAGGTCAGCCGATCGGGATCAAGCGCGAAGATTGCGCAACTGTTTGCGCAGAGCACAACCAGCAGAAACAGCCGGCCTGCTGCACACCATCGAAAAGCCCCCCTTGAACCGTTTGCCAATTCAGCCTCCCCGTCGGCGATGGAAATCCTGGCGCCCCCAGTAAAGAATCAGGCCCAGACCGAAAAGCATACCGCCCAGATGGGCGAAATGGGCAATCCCGGGCATGACACCGGTCATACCGAACAGCAAGGTGAGGGCCCCGTAGCCGACGACAAAGTACTTCGCCCTCATCGGTATCGGCGGAATCAACAGCATGATCCGGGCATTCGGGTACATCATGCCGAAAGCGAGAAGCAGGCCGAAAACCGCTCCCGAGGCGCCAATCGTGGGATAGACCTCGCCGGTCACGGCAGCCACGATCAACTGGACGAGGCCAGCCCCGATCATGCAAACGAAATAGAACACCAGGAAGCGCTGGGTCCCCCAGGCGGCCTCAATCGGCCGCCCGAACATGAACAGGGCGAACATGTTGAAAAACAAATGGCCCAGTCCACCGTGGAGAAATCCGTAGCTCACCAACTGCCAGGGCTGGAAGCCGGTTTGCATCACGCCAGCATCCGCGAACCTCATCTGGTCGGGGGTGGCGAGCGGCCACAGGGCGAAGACGCGCAGCGCCTCGAAGAAGGCACTCATCTGGAGGAAATAGGCAGCGACGGTAATACCGATCAGTGCAAGGGCCGCACTGGGGCCGCGAGCGGGCTGGTCAATCATCATTGTACTGCCTCAATGGCGTCCTTGACGCCGTTCAAACCGTCCAGCGGTGGCCGACGTCCTTCAAACGCCCCACGCAGCTCATTGACGCGCTCGGCATCAATCGTTGCCTGTCGATTGCCCCAGGTGTCGAGCATGAAGGCAATCACGTCGGCAACATCCTCATCCAGCAAATGCTGCATGGGCGGCATGAAGCCGCGATAGGTGCGACCTGCCACTTCGATTTCGCCGCGAAGACCGTAGAGGATAATCAGTGCCAGGCCGTCGTCGGACAGATCCAGCCATTCCGAGCCCGCAATCGGCGGGAAGGCTGGCGGACGACCCTCGCCGTTGTTGCCGTGACAAGAAGCACACCAGCGGAGATAGGGCTCCTGGCCCAAGGCCAGGTCGCCAGTCGGCGCAGGGTCGGTGCAGGCCGACAGGACCAGCGCCGTCAGGAGGGCAAGAGACAGTTTCAGGGGCATGCGATTACAATATCGGCTGACGATAAATGTTTGAGAAAATTGCGACATGACGATTCGCCGAGTCACGGTATACGCGGCCTCCAGCCAGGCGCTTGAACCCCACTATATCAGCGCGGCCGAGCGGCTGGGGCGCTGCCTGGCCGAAGCCGGCATCGCCATTGCCTACGGCGGCGGCAGCCAGGGCCTGATGGGCGCGATGGCCGACAGTGCACTGGCCGCAGGCGGCGATGTCCACGGCGTCATTCCGGAGTTTCTCACACACGTCGAGAAAGGACATCAAGGCCTGACCTCCCTGGACGTGGTCGACACCATGCACACCCGCAAAGCGCGCATGCTGGATGGCAGCAATGCCGTGATTGCCCTGCCGGGTGGCTGTGGCACCTTCGAGGAGTTGTTCGAGGTGATGACGCTCAAGCGCCTGGCCCAGTTCCTGGGTCCTATCGTGCTGGTCAACACGCGTGGCTATTACAACGAACTACTGTCCTTCCTCGGCCACAGTGTTCGCGAGCGCTTCATGAACAAGGTGCACCTTGACATGTGGCAATCCGTCGATGAGCCCGAGCAGGTAATCGAAGCGCTGGGCATGGCCCCGCGCTGGAGCCAGGACCACCTCGGCCAGGCATCGGTGAAGCCGGTATGAGCCAGCCACATCCGATTCAGCGCCTGTCCTTCAGCCACGGACTGCGCTGGCTGCCAACCGCAGCCGAATTGATGGCACGTCAAATCGGCGCTGTCATCGGGGTTGCGGCAATCTGGCTGCTGATTTCCATGGTGGCCGTGATGATTCCACTGGTCGGCCAGCTGTTCCTGATCGTTTTCACCCCATTGCTGACGGCTGGGATCCTGATTGCCTTCGACCAGATTGGCCAGGGATTGCGGCCGAGGCCCACCACCTTGTTCGAGGCCTGGAAAGAACCCTTGTTGCGGTACCGCCTGGTTCTTGTTGGCTTGTTCAGCCTCGCCGCGATGATGGCCGCGGCGATGGTCATCGTCGGTTGGATGACCGCGCAGCTGGATGCCGAGACCCTGGAATCACTCGCCGGCGCCGAGCCGGAGGTCCTGGTGGAAGCGCTGGCAGGCACCTCCTTCGGCCCGGGGCTGCTCCTTGCCGCCGCGATTTTCGGCCTGGCGCTTGCAGCGGTTTACTTCGCCATCCCGCTGATTGCTTTTGGCCGCTGGGGCGTGGCCCGCTCGCTGGGCTACAGCCTCAAGGCGATGGTCATTAACTGGCTGGCCATGCTCGGTTTTGGCGTGGCCCTGATCCTGGTGTTGATGGCCTTCATGATCATTGCCATGGTCCTGATGGCGGTGTTGAGCCTGGCACTTGGCGAAGCGGGCGCCATGCTGGCCCAGATCCCCATACTGATCGGCGGAATGGCCATTCAGGTGCTGACCATTGGTGCGCAATACCTGGCGTTTTGCCAGATATTCGGCTGGACGCCGGGGCCGGAGGAAGACGATCAAACTCCGCCATCGCAAGACCCGCCGGATTCCCTGAGTCTTTGACAGGACGCTTCTGATCAAGCGTCTCTAGCCCGTGAACGCTTGACCAGCAAACGCGACATCACGATGCCCAGCTCATACAGCAGCAGCACCGGCAACGCCAACAGGGTCTGGGAGATCATATCGGGCGGTGTCACCAACATGGCAATGGCGAAGGCCCCGATGATCACATAGCCGCGCACTTTGGCCAGCGACTCAGGGCTCACCAGGCCAAGCGCCACCAGCACGATAATGGCCACGGGCACCTGGAAGGCCAGCCCGAAGGCAAGAAACAACGCCAGGATGAAATCGAGATAGCGGTTGATGTCGGTCATGACCGCCACGCCGTCCGGTGCCATCGCGGTAAAAAAGGCAAACACCACCGGAAAGACGGCGAAATAGGCAAAGGCGCAACCGGCGTAAAACAGCAGCAAGGAGGCCGCCAGCAGGGGTTTTGCAAGACGCCGTTCATGGCGGTATAACCCCGGTGCAACAAACGCCCATAACTGATAGATGACAAACGGCATGGCCAGCAACAGGCCGAGCAGCAATACCAGCTTGAAAGGCGCAAAAAACGGCGAAGCCACATCAATGGCCACCATGCTGGAGCCTTCCGGCAGATGGCGAACCAGCGGCTGGGCGAACACGGTGTAGAGCGGCCGGGCGAAAGGCACCAGGACCAGCACCACCGCGAGCACCGCCACCAGGGACTTGACCAACCGGGACCTGAGTTCGATCAGATGATCGATCAGGCTTAGCGGCGGATCAATATCCTGATCGTCTGGCTCAGTCGCCTCGGGGCTCTGGTCGCTCATCGGCAGGCTTCTCGGCCGAAGCAGGCGGTTGGCCTGCTTCCATGATCTTGCGGTTGTGGTCGCGGTCGATTTCCGCCTGGAATTCAGACTTCAGGCTCAACCACGCGCCGCGTGCAGTTCTGGACAGTTGGCCAACGCCACGAGCCACTTCGGGAAGTTTGCGCGGGCCGACCACCAGCAGGGCGATCAACCCCAGCAGCAAAAGCTCACTGAACCCGATACCGCCCATTCAAGGCTCAATCTTTCGCAGGCTTGCTATCGTCAGACGACGCATTCTCGCCGTTGGATTTTTCGGCGTCCGCATCCTCGCCAACGCCTTTGCGGAACTCACGGATGGCCCCGCCCAGGTCACTGCCTAATGAGCGTACGCGCTTGGTGCCAAAGACAAGCAGCACAATCGCCAGCAGGATTAGTAATTGAGGCAAACCGATATTGCCCATGGCATAAACCTCGCGGATCGAGAAACTTCTAAGTGGTTGATTGTATCAGGCGCGGGTGAGCCACAACCGGGTTGAGGCCAGCAGCCCAAGCAGCAGGGCCATCAGCATCAATGCAGTCTTGCTCAAGGTAGGAATTGGAATCGGGCCATCAGCGCCCGAACCGCCCCCGCCCTGGTCAGGTCCGCAGCCCGTTGGTACCGACACCGCCAGCGATTCCAGGCCGACTACGGTTTCAGCCACCCGGGTGGCCTGCCCGGTCGCTGTATCGATCCTGAGGATTTCCGATGGCCAGTCACTGCCAGCCACTGCTCGACGGTCGGTGATTGCCCAAAGTCGACCCTCGGCATCAAAGTCCAGACCTGCGTTGTTGTACTGGCTGGCTTCAGAACCCAGTGGCCCAATCAGGGTGGAGGTGGCAGAGTCCAGGTCCACCGCATACAGGTTGGGCGATGCTGGCAAACCCCCGCCGGCGGTGCCCACGCCAATGCCAAAAGCCTGGCTGCCGCGAGTCGCGATGTCCGTGATTGGCGCGCCCAGCGAGCCGGCCGGTCCCACCGCGGTCAGAAGGCCGGTCTCCAGGTTGACGGTAAACAGCGTCTGCGTCATGTCTGACACGACGTAACCCTGACCCTCGCAGTCAAAGGCCATGCCGAAATCCAGATTAGGTGTCAGTGGTACACCCATGTTTTGCAGATTCAGCGGGCCACCAATCGGCTGGGCAAAGCCGCTCTGTCGGGACACGCGAACGGTCGTCTTGGATTCATCATCAGCCCCGTACAGCGTACCGTCAGGGTGCAGCGCCAAGCCTTCAAGGTCGAGAAAGCCCGTCCAGCCGACATATTCAGCGTCACCAGTGAGGAGATTGACACGCCACAGCGCATTAACGCGCTGAGGGTCAACCTCATTGCCGCGCGAGTTGACACTCCAGGCCAGAGGCTCAGCCACGGTGAAGCCGCTGCCGAGCATCAGCAGCAGCAGCGTCGCGAGACCGACAGGTGACTTGAGCAAGACCATTTAAGTGCTTGAGCTACATACGCAGGTTTCCAAACTGAATCATAGCAAAGGACAGACAAACAGGCCATCCACAGCGGTTCTTTTTTCAAGTTCACCGAGAGCCGCTACACTGTCGGTTTTATCGGAATCTCGCAGATGTCCGCACCTAACACCCCCATGGTCAGATCGCTGGACGATGCGCTGACCACACCCGGCCACGCAAACGAACCTCGCACCGGCGTGCTGTTGGTCAATCTGGGCACACCGGAAGCGCCCACGGCCAAGGCGCTGCGCCGCTACCTGAAGGAATTCCTGGGCGATCCGCGCGTGGTCGAAGTGCCGCGCCCGATCTGGTGGCTGATTCTGAACGGCATCATCCTGCCGTTTCGCGCGCCGAAATCGGCCAAGGCCTATTCCACGGTATGGACCGACAAGGGCTCGCCACTGCTGGTGATCAATCGCCAACTGGCCGACCGCCTGCAGGAACAACTGGCCACCACCTCGGACAATCTCGACGTGATCCTGGCGATGAACTACGGCCAGCCGTCGATCGACAAGGCCATCGACCAGCTGCGCGAGCGCAATATCACCCGCCTGCTGATCCTGCCGCTGTATCCGCAATACTCGGCCACCACCACGGCCTCGGTGTTTGACCGGGTCACCCGCTCGCTGAGCCGCCTGCGCTGGCTGCCCGAAGTGCGCTTTATCAATGAGTATTACCGGGATGAAGGCTGGCTGGAGGCCGTCACCACCACCATCCGCGACTGGCATGCCAGGCACGGCAAGGCCGACAAACTGTTGTTTTCCTTCCACGGCATTCCGCGCCGCAACCTGATGGCCGGCGACCCCTACCACTGCCAGTGCCACGTCAGCGCGCGGCTGATTACCGACCGGCTGGGACTGACGCCCGAGGAATGGCAACTGTCCTTCCAGTCGCGGCTGGGCAAGGCCGAATGGCTGAAACCCTACACCGACGAAACCGTCGAGGCCCTGGCCAAATCCGGCGTCAAGCGCCTGCAAGTGGTTTGCCCCGGCTTTGCCATCGACTGCCTGGAGACGCTGGAAGAAATTGCCGAGGAAAACCGCGAAACCTTTATCGAGGCCGGCGGCGAATCGCTGGAATACATCCCCTGCCTGAACGACACCGAGGCGCACGCCCGCGTGCTGGCCGACCTGTGCCGACAGCATGGCGCGGGCTGGCCGGCCTTCGAAGGGCGGGAAGTCGAGCGCGAGCAAACCCGTATTGATCGCCAGGCCCGGGTCGACCGGGTGGGCAGGGAACTTCGGCTGAAGTGACCTTCGCGCTACTAGCCCGGATAATTCATGAATTCGCGCGGTGATCGCGCAGGATCTTGTTCGCACAGCGGATTTTCCGATGGAGTGCCGTATCGGGCGATACGACCGACTGAGGAAAATTCGCTGTGCGGACAAGAAACAAGCGAGGACGCGTGAACGTTCGTGAATTATCCGGGCTAGGCGGCTGGCGAGCGCGTGCCAGCCTTTTATGGGCGCCGATCGCCCTGCCGCAAGGCCTTTGGCTCAAGCGCCGCATCCCTCGCTTGCCCGAGGCGCCGGGTGAACGCAGCGGACTCTGCCCGGCCAACACCGACACGCCCGAGCAGCGGCCGTTGCGCCTGGTCGCCATCGGCGAATCCCCGCTGGCCGGTGTGGGCCTGGACGACCAAGGCCAAAACCTGGTGCCCCTGTTGGCCGCCGCCCTGGCCTTGCAGCTGGATGTGGACGTCAGCTGGCAGATTGCCGCGCGCAATGGTGCGACCGTTGGAACGGCACGCCGGCAACTGTTGCCGCAGCTGAGCGACGAGCCGGCCGACCTGGCGCTGATTGGCCTGGGTGTCAACAACAGCCTGCGCCTGGACACGGTCGATCGCTGGCAGTCCGACATGAGCCGGCTGATCGACGACTTGCGTGCCCGGCTGGGCCCTGTTCCCGTCGTTCTCGCCGGCGTGCCCGACATGGGGCGTTTCCCGTCCTTGCCGCCGCCGCTGAGCTGGATGCTGGGCGCGCGTGCACGATGGCTGGACCAGGGCCTGGCCGTGCTGGCCGGCAGGCTCGACCAGGTCGTTCACGCACCCATTCCGCTGGATGCCCGCTTCGAAACGCTGTTTGCCGACGACGGATTCCATCCTTCGGCGATTGGCCACCAGGCCTGGAGCGAATCACTGCTGCCGCTGGCCGCCTCGCTGATAGAACGCGGTATCCTTGAAAGCGAGACCACCTGACGCCCCGTTATTGATGAGCAGTTCGTCGGCCATGGCCGCGCCCGCCGAAACCGCGCTGGATGTGCTGCGGCGCATCTTCGGCTACGACCGCTTTCGCGGCCAGCAGGCCGACATCATCGACACCGTGGTTCGGGGCAATAACGCCCTGGTACTGATGCCCACCGGCGGCGGCAAGTCGCTGTGTTACCAGGTGCCGGCGCTGCTGCGCCCCGGCACTGCACTGGTGGTCAGCCCGCTGATTGCGCTGATGCGTGACCAGGTCGAAGCGCTTACCCACAACGGCGTCCGCGCGGCGGTACTCAATTCCAGCCTGGATGCGGCTACCCGACGGGCCACCGAGCAGGCCCTGGAAAACGGCGAGCTTGACCTGGTTTACGTGGCGCCCGAGCGCCTGCTGCGCGAGCCCATGCTGCGGCTGCTTGACCGCTGCCAGCTCTCCCTGATTGCCATCGACGAGGCCCACTGCGTCTCCCAGTGGGGTCATGACTTCCGACCCGAATACCTGAAGCTGGGCCTGTTGGCCGAGCGCTTCCCCGGCGTGCCGCGCATTGCCCTGACCGCCACCGCGGATGAGCGCACGCGAATGGAAATTCGCGACCGCCTGCTAGCCGACGGCGGCGAGACCTTTATCGCCAGCTTCGACCGGCCCAACATCCGCTACCGGGTAGGGCTGAAGAACAATGCGCGCCAGCAACTATTGGCCTTCATCAAGGCCGAGCACGCCGGCAACGCCGGCATCGTCTACTGCTTCTCGCGCAAGCGGGCCGAAGACACCGCGGCCTGGCTCACCCAACAGGGCCTGAAAGCCCTGCCCTACCATGCCGGGCTGGACGATAGCCTGCGCCAGTATCACCAGGACCGCTTCATCAAGGAAGACGGGGTGATCATCTGCGCCACGATCGCCTTCGGCATGGGCATCGACAAGCCCGACGTACGCTTTGTCGCCCACCTGGACCTGCCCAAGAGCATCGAGGCCTACTACCAGGAAACCGGCCGGGCCGGCCGTGATGGCCTGCCGGCCGATGCCTGGATGGTCTACGGGCTCTCCGACATCATGCAGATTCGCCAGCTTCTGGCCCAGTCGCAGGCCGACGATCGCCAGCAGCGCCTTGAACGGGAGCGGCTGGAATCGCTGCTGGCCTACTGCGAACACGCCGGCTGCCGGCGCCCGGCCCTGCTCAACTACTTCGACGAAGACCATCCCGGCGAATGCGGCTATTGCGATAACTGCCAGCAACCGCCCGACACCTGGGATGCCACCGAAGCCGCGCGCAAGGCGCTGTCGTGCGTTTACCGCACCGGCCAGCGCTTTGGCGCCGGCCACGTGGTCGACGTGCTGATGGGCAAGACCTCCGAGCGCATTGCCAACTTCGGCCACGACCGCCAGAGTACCTTCGGCATCGGCAAGGACCTGGACAAGCGCGAGTGGCACTCGGTGATTCGCCAGTTGCTGGCGCTGGGCCACCTGCAGCCCGACCCGGAAGGCCACGGCGGCCTTCAACTGGGGCCGGATTGCACGCCCTTGCTGAAGGGCGAAATCAGTCTTCAGTTACGGCGGGACCCGACCCCCGCCCGCAAGGCCCGCCGCAGCGCAAGCGCCATCGACGGTGCCGCCCTGCCCGGCTGGCAGCGGCTGCGAGAATGGCGGCTGATGACCGCGCAAGAGGAGAACGTGCCGCCCTACGTGATCTTCCACGACGCCACCCTGGCCGCCATTCTCGACGCTCGACCCGAAACCCTCGCTCAGCTGGCCCAGGTCAGCGGCGTCGGCCAGCACAAGCTGGAAAAATACGGCGAGGCGGTGCTGACCGTGTTGGCCGAGATCGAGGCCGAATCGGAAACAGATTCCAGCTAAGCCTGGCGCTGGTCCCTAACCCTCGAAGCGATCGAAAAACAGGCCGTCGACCACTGGCAGCGCGGCCGGCAGTATCACCAGGTCCTGCCTGAGATCTTCGCTGCTGATCGCCTGGTCGCCATCCACGTCGATGAACAGCGACAGGTACACCGAGTAGTCGCCCGGCGCCAGGTCTGCCGGCAGGTCGAAGGCACGGGTGATGGTGGACTGACCTGGCGCAAGCACCACGGGCTGATCATTGTTTGGGTCGTCAATGAACGGCCCTGAACCCAGTTGCAAACTGCCACCGACCATCACCTGCTCATGAGTGTCAGGCGCCAGGTTACGAACGTCCAGTTCGAAGACAACCTGCTGCCCCGGTGCCGACACCGGGGGCAACCTGACCGCCTCGATCACCAGCGCCTGGGAAACCGTGGCCGTGCGCAAGCCTGTACCATCTCCCAGTGCGTTGTAATAGTGATTCAGCTGCCAGGCCCAGCGACGGATCGGCGTGGTCTGGGTCCAGAGTTGATTGCCCCACTGGCTCATGCCGCGGCCGTGGCCGAAGCAGTCTCGTCCCTCGCCGACAGGGTCTTCCAGGCAGGGCCAGTTGGCCGCCGGTGAGCCGGCAAAGCCGTCGCCGCAGGACAGGTCGACGTTGGTGCAGCTCAAGCTTCCTAGCAGGCAGTTATTCTGCGAGGAATACTCCGAGCGGAAGATTGCCCCGTTGCGCACGAGCATGAGGCCCGAGGTGGCCGCTGCGGCCGCGTCGGTGCTGGCCTGGAAGCCGGGCGGGTTGACCTGACAGCAGGCGTTTGAGCAGACATCCCAACTGCCCTCGGGCAAGGGATTGAGCACGTGCCAGGCGCCGTAGCTGCGATAGGCCACGGCTCCTGCGGCCAGCGCATGGAAGTTCCAAGAGGCAAACCATTCGTCCGGCAAGCCACGGCGCACGTAGGTTTCCAGTGAGAACACACAGCTGTGGCTGCACGCATTCAGGCAGCCCGGTCGACCACAGATGGCGGTGCAGGCCTCATTGGCAAAACCCACCGTGATACTGGCCGGTGGCGCATCGCCGCCGCTTCGATCCATCGACAGGGCCAAGCGCTCGCCCTCTTCGATACCCGGCCCCGGTTGATCGGTCTGGCGCTGGCGATGCATCGCTGAACCGGGGCCGGGCGTGCCAAGAACAACCGTGGTTCGAACCGTACCCGGGCCGGCCAGCAACTCGGCTCGGTAGGTTTCCTGGAAACCGTCCGAGGTGGCGAGCAGCCGAAGCGGTTCGGGACCATCATCGATGGCCGGAGGGGCCGGCACTTCAAAGGCAAAGAAGCCCGCCGCATCGCTGTGGGCAAGCACGCCATGATCTTCCAGCCCGATGCGGGCCCCTTCGACGGCTTCCAGGCTGTCGGCATCCACCGCCCAGCCCTGCACCAAAATCGCATCGGCGCGGCTGGGCTCATGAACTGGCGGAGAGTCAATCGGGTCGAGCATCAGGCTCCAGCCCTGATTGTCGACCGACGGCCTGAGCACGGCATGCAGCGGCTGGAAACCCGGCGCCTCGGCGCGCAGAGCGACAGGTTGGTCAATGGCGAAGTCTGCCCGGCGGTGAACGGTGATTTCCCGTCGCTTGGCCGAATCAGCCAGCAGCGCCTCGATGTGCGTCGAGTCGGGCGCCAGCGGCCCGTCCAGCAAGCGATAGCTGACGGTCCCGGTCAACCCCAGCCCGGTCTCGGCATCCCGAAGCGAAATCTCCCCTGCCGCCACGATACCCGGCAAAAGCAGCACCAGAACGCCCAACCACCGAAGCCACCAAGTCATCTACCCTCTCCCGTCTCCCGTATCCCGTCTTCCTGACCTTTCCCCTCTCACCTTTCACCGCCCCTAGAACATTCCCGTTTCCAGCTGCGCCGCTTCACTCATCATGGTCTGGTTCCAGGGCGGGTCGAAGGTCAGGGCCACGTTGACCTGCTCGACGGTGGGGATGATTTTCAGGCGGTCGCGAACGTCGGCGACCAGCACCTCACCCATGCCACAGCCGGGCGCGGTCAGGGTCATGGCGATATCCACAGTGCGGCCGCCGTTCTCGACCCGGCTTAGCGTGCACTCGTAGATCAGACCAAGATCGACGACGTTGATCGGAATTTCCGGGTCATAAATGGTTTTAAGCTGCTGCCAGACCAGATCCTCGACATCCTGGTCGCTGGCATCATCGGGCAAGCGGGGGGGCGGCGGGGGCTCGCGGCCAATGGCATCGGCATCCTCACCGGCAAGGCGAAACAACCGACCGTCGATGTAGATGGTGAAGCTGCCGCCCAGTGACTGGGTGATGTAGCCGGTCGTGCCTGAGGGGAGTTCAACCTCGGTACCGTCAGGCACCATGACGACAGGACAGTCGCGCTCGAATTTGACCGGGGTGTAGGTGCTGGAAAACATGGCCGCTTTAAAAGAGGATTGATTTGGTCCTCATTATAAACAAAGCGGCTCGAGGGCTGGTTGAATGCGCCTTCACCAAGCCCGCATTGGCCCAGAGGGCTTGGCCTCGACGGCTGTTGGTGCAGTCGAACCACTCAGGACGAAGGCCCGGCTTCGCCCGGCGGGGCGGGCCTTCCGGACTGGAGGTTTGTCAGTCGCCCTGAAGGCGACTGATCCCCTGCAGTGCTCGACCCGGACGGGGTCCGCCGAAACTCGCTGCGCTCAGACATTCGGCGGCCTGTTCCCGCCCGGCTCTGCGCGCTTCGGCTGCACCAACAGCCCGGAATACCCGCCCCACCGTGCTACGCATTCAACCGAAAGAGCATTGCTCCGGGTCTGGCCTAATGTGCCGCATGGCCCACTAGGACTGATCCAGACCCAGCGCGCGTTCGGCGGCCTGGCGGGTCAGCGGGTGGTAGCCCGGGCGGGCGCGCTCAAACACCTCGATCGCCCAGTCGTGGCCCCAGTCGCTGGCGGCCAGCGCCGAATACAGTGGCGCGGTGAACTTGTTGCGGCCGACCTCCAGCAGGAAGCTTTCCAGACGTTCGATGCCCGGTGCGTACTCGGCCTC
The DNA here is from genome assembly GCA_003567685.1 of Gammaproteobacteria bacterium. Lineage (GTDB taxonomy): Bacteria > Pseudomonadota > Gammaproteobacteria > Xanthomonadales > Wenzhouxiangellaceae > Wenzhouxiangella. The sequence goes on along the minus strand of PWYW01000032.1, from coordinate 27,747 downwards.
GATGGTGCGCATCAGCCACAGGAACAGGATTTCGTAGTTCTGCTGCTCGACCAGGGCGAACTGCGCGTCCATCTCGGCCATGGTCTCGGCATCCAGCGCGCCTTCCAGGCCAATCAGGAAATGCCGCCACTGGTGAACCGACCAGTCATCGACCGGCAGCTCGGCCAGTTCGATCTCGCCGCCTTGCCACTGCCGGCGCCAATCATCGACCTGGACGAAGGCGTCTGACTGTGGCTCGATCTCGAAGGCGATTTCGGGCAGGCCCGGCTCGAACAGCCACTGGTCAACCTCCTCCAGGCTCAGGCGATCAGGATGAGCGGCGATCAGCTCGGCCTGCAGGTAATCGCGGAAGTCTTCGGTGGCAATCGACTGGAAAGCGAAATGGTCGAAATACTGGCGCAGGAAGGCATCGAAGGCTTCGCGGCCAACCCGGTGTTCCATCCAGTCGAGGAAGAAGCGGCCCATGTCGTAGGGCACGCGCATGAAGGCCTGTTCCGGGTCACGGTCGGACAGATCGCGAACCAGCTGGCGGTCAGCCTCGTCGACCTGCTCCAGGGTTTCCAGCAGGCCGTCCCAGGCCAGCTTGGCCAGCTGGTCGCGCACCTCGCGGCCATAAAGGGCCTCCATGATGCGCGCTTCGAAATACACCGTGAAGCCTTCATTCAGCCACAGGTCGCGCCAGGCGGCGTTAGTCACCAGGTTGCCCGACCAGGAGTGGGCCAGTTCGTGGGCGACCAGCGCCAGCAGGCTTCCGTCGCCGGCAATGATGGTCGGCGTGACGTAGCTCAGGCGCGGGTTTTCCATGCCGCCGAACGGGAAGCTGGGCGGCAGCACCAGCAGGTCGTAGCGGCCCCAGCGGTAGGGGCCATAGAGGTCTTCGCCGATGTCGATCATTTCTTCCAGCACGTCGAATTCTGCGGCAGCCCGCTCGATCCACTGCGGCTCGGCATATACACCGCTGCGCGGGCCCAGCTCGACGAACTCCAGATCGCCGATGGCGATGGCCATCAGGTAGGAGGGAATGGCTTCGGGCATGTGGAAGCGGTATTCGCCGCTGTTGTTGCGCTCGAACTCGTTGCCGTCAGCGCCCATCACCACCATCAGATTGCGCGGTCCGCGCACCGTGGCATCAAAGGTGTAGCGCACCGCCGGGGTGTCTTGCAGTGGCACCCAGGTACGGGCGTAGTGCGGCTGGCTCTGGGAAAACATGAACGGCTGGCCGGACGAGGTCTGGGCGGCGTCCAGCCACTGCAGGCCGAAGGCTTCGGGACGGCTGGCGTAGTCGATGCGCACCTGTTCGATACCCTGTGGCAGCACGATGATCAGTGGCTGGCCGAGATGGCCATGATCCGAGCCCAGGCGCCAGGACACCGGCAGGCTCTCGCCGTCCGGGCGAATGGCATGAACCTCGCGGATGTCCAGGTCGCGGGTATCCAGCACCAGCCGCTGGAAGCCAGGCACCGGCCGGTCCAGGTCGAGCAGCACGTGGCCGCTCAGGGTGCGGGCCGTCATGTCGGCATCCAGGTCCAGGCTGAGGTGGCGAATACGCACCTTCTCGAACTCGGCAAAGCTGTGCGGGTCGGTGCCGACGGTCACGCTGAAGTCGGACGCCGGCACAGCGGGAGTGGCCGGCGGCTCACTCTGGCAGGCAGCCAGGGCCAGCGGCAACAGCAGGATGAGCGCAAAACGGCGAAGCAGGTAGGGCATGGTGAGGACTCGCATCGAAAGACTTGAACAGTTCTCTATGGTCGCACAAAGCCCACCTGCCTGAGACTCCGAGCGCCCCTGCCGAGAAGGCCTCCAACTGCTGAGCCAATGATTCCGCGAGGACAGAACCCAACGTCACTTACGCAAAGTCGCCCTGCTGAGGCAAAACAGTCTGTTGGACCAACACCTTCCGGGTTATCTTGATCTTCAGCCATCGTGCTTGCCATTTCGTTGATGCACTCGGCTCGGGAATTCAGTGCCTGTTGCAGGCTCCGAGCATCCGGTGGCGCCAGGCGCTTCGGGCCGGCCGGGACGTTCGGCTAGCTTGCCAGGGGCAGGTTCAGGGGAGCTTGGGTGACCTCGAGATCGCACTGTCCTACCGGATGGATTCTAGACCTCCTTGAACTTTCATCCAGCGGATAGCGGCTGATGGCTGCCGGGAAGCGTCCGCGCCCCGGCCGGCCCGAAGCACCTAACGCCCCCCGATGCAGCAGGCTGAGAGATCGCAGGGGGTAAAGCCCGCCTTTCCTCTAAACCATCAGCGGGAAGTGGTGTTGGCTGATGGCGAGCGCTGGCGCGCGGAAGCAGGCACGGTGTTTCAGCCGTTTCAGGCGCCCGGGACCCAGCTTGAAACCGCAGAGCACTCAATAACCTCGATGTAATTCGTTGGCAGCCAAGCTCCCTTGAATTCGCAGAATCGACACCGCCGGATAGCGACAGCGCTCGCCAGCAACCGGCACCACTCGCCGCCGGCCACCTCAACTCGCCGCATTCGAGCCAATGACAGAGCCACCTGCGCATTCAGGAAAACCTTTGCGGCCTTGCGCTCTGACGATAAAGCCGGCAAAGGTTTTGCAGCCTTGGCAAACGGCTGAGCGTTACCGAACCCACCGCGTGGGCTAGAGCGCGTCGTCGCCTTCTTCGCCGGTGCGGATGCGGACGGCGCGGTGCAGTTCGGTGACGAATATCTTGCCGTCGCCAATGCGGCCGGACGAGGCGGTTTCCACAATCGTTTCGACTACCCGCTCGGCATCTTCGTCGGCCACGGCGATTTCCAGCTTCAGCTTGGGCAGGAAATCGACCACGTATTCGGCCCCGCGGTAAAGCTCGGTATGGCCCTTCTGACGGCCAAATCCCTTCACCTCGCTGACGGTCATGCCGGTGACGCCGGCCTCGCCGAGGGCATCGCGGACGTCGTCGAGTTTGAACGGCTTGATGATGGCAGTGATCAGTTTCATGGCAGCAACTCGGCGGCTGGGTTAAAGTTTGAAGTGTGATTTTAAACCCTCTGCCAAGGACTGCCCGCATGCGCCCGGATTTTCAAACGCTGGACGAGATTACCCGAAAGCTGGCCGCCGCCCTGCCGGCCGAACTGCAAACCGCGCGGGATGAACTGCAAACGCAGTTCAGGAGCATTCTGGAGGCTACATTCAACCGCATGGACCTGGTGACCCGCGAGGAATTCGAGATCCAGAAAAAAGTGCTGGCCCGCACTCGCGAAAAGCTCGAAGCGCTGGAACAGGCCATGCAGCAGGAGCGTACCTCAGACTGATCCGGCCGGACGTCGCCCCAGCCACACGGCGGCAACAATCACCAGGCCACCCAGCACCAGGCGCAACCAATCCGTATCGCGCCCCCAGATCAGCACGTTGACCAGAATGCCGGCCGGGATGAGCAGGTTGTTCATCGCCGCCAGCTCGCCCGTGCTGACCCGCCTGGCACCCAGATTCCAACCCAGATACCCCAGGCCGGAAGCGCCCACGCCCAGCCAAAGCAGCACCAGCCACTGAACCCGGGATTGCGGCAGGGCCGAAAAGTCGGCGGTGAACAGCATCACCACGCCGCTGACGATGGTAGCCCCGAGGAAAAACAGCCCGAAAGTTTGCACCTGGTTGACGGTGCTGCCCTGAGGCAGGCGCTTGTAGGCAACCTGGCCAAAGGCGAAACACAGGTTGGCCGCCTGAACCAGCAGGAAGCCGGTCAGGGAGGCTGCTTCGGGGTACTGGTAGCGAATGATCGCCGCCCCCGCAACGGCCAGTGCGGCACTGGCCCAGAAGCGCGCCGGCAGCCGCCGATGACCGCTGATCAACTCGTCAATCAGCGTGACGTAGAGCGGCGTGAAGATGGTGAACAGCAAAAGGGCCGGCACGCTCAGGTAGGCATACGACTTGAACAGGAACAGATACATCAAGCCAATTTGCACCGCACCGATACCCATCAGTCCCAGCGCGGTTTTCAGCGCCGGGCGCTCGCCAGATTTCAGGCGCAGCCACAGCGGCAAGAACAGCAACAACGCCAGCGCTACCCGGATGAAGACCGAAATGGCATCGTCGACCTGGCCGGACAGATAGACGGCGATCAGCGAGAAGCTGAACGCCCATCCCAAAGTGACCAGGCAAAGCCAGATCATGGACGCCTCACGCTGCAACGGAGAAAGGCCGCCCGGTGGGCGGCCTTTCAATAGCGTTCAGCCTGATTGGCTGAACATTAACGTGATCAGTCGTCACCTTCGAAGCGGTCACGGAACACGTCGACGGTGCGAGCCTCGGCGGTCAGAACCACCTCCAGCGTCTGCCCATCCTCCGAGCCGATCATCAACACGTTATCGAAATTGCCCGCCTCGTCAGTCGCAAAACTCAACTCGACCAGGCACTCGTCTCCGGTAGCCAGTATTTGGCCAACTTCACAGGTTCCACCTTCCAGCGTGACCGCCTCAGATGCCTGTTCCAGTTCGAGTGTCGACAAGGTCAGACTTTCGCCCTGGGCTTCGGCCGCGTTGCTGATGACCAGGGTAGACGATGACGTGTTGCCAACCACAATCACGCCCATCTCAAGGACATCCGTGCTGACTGCCAGTACGGCAGGTGGCTGAACACCTTCACCCAACAAACTGACGTCGGCAGACTGTCCATCATCGGTAGCGATCGTGATCGAACCAACGACAGCACCCGGCAGAGACGGCGTGAAACTGACCTCCAGGCTACAGCTAGTGCCCGCTGCCAGCGGCGAGCCGACTTGGCAATCGCCTCCGCTGATGGTGAACGCGGCATCGCCGCCAATGTCCAGTTCGCTGAAGTTCAGCGCCAGAGCGCCGGCAGGCGCAACGTTCGAAATGGTAACGGTGCTGGTCGCTGAATCGTCCAGGGTGACATCACCGAAGTCCACGGACTCCGTATCGGCCTGCAACTCACCATCAATGGGTTCGACCACACTCAGGCTGACCGGAATAACGCTAAGCCCCGCGGTCGGGTCGTTGGTGGACAGACACAAAATGGCTTCGTAATCGCCTTGGGCAAGGCCAGAGGCATCGGCGATGATTGCCGGCTCAGCGGTGTCGCCCGCGGCTACCGAACCGCTGTCCGGACTCATGGATAACCAGTCAACAGACTCGGGAGTTGAGCAAACGGCAGCGGTGAAAGTGAAGTTGGTGACGCCCAGAGTGCCGGCACCGAACAAGCCGTCCGTTGTATTGACGCGGAATGCAAATTCATCGCCTTCGCTGACTTCGATTTCACTACTGCTCTCGAAATAGGGGACCTGGCTGCTGTTGAATGCCAAAACCGTGAAATCGTTGTTGATCATAAAGCCGCCACTATCAAACTCCCCGGTGTCGTCAGACTGAAAACCCCAGTCGAAGCTGATGGTACCGCTGGTCGGGATTTCGATGGAAAAGTCCGTATTCCCGCCGGCGCCATCGTCTCCACCGACCACAAACAATTCGACCGGCGGACCGTCGTTGACCTGGATCGAGCCGCCGACATTCGACGGCGAATTGACCAGCGTCCAATTGTCGGGGTCGAACGGCCCCTGGAAACCTCGGCCGCCACTCAGGTTGACCAGCGCTTCTTCACTCTCCAGGACCCAGTCCAGGGGGGACGTCCCGCTATTGCCGATTACCAGTGCTTCGCTGATCATGCTGCCTTCGCCGACCTCCATCGAAAGCGCTTGTACGGGCAGATCAAGCAGGGGCGCGTCCAGCACCAGATCTTGCAGCAAGGTTTCATCCTCCTCGACCAGGATGTTGGACACGGATGCGGAACCAAAGCCGCTCAGGCTTGCGGTAATCGTGTACGTCCCTTCCGGGAGGTCCAGGCTGTAGTTGCCTTCGGTATCCGTCGTCGTGCTCAGGTTGACTTCACCCGCTGCCTGAATCATGACATCGGCCAGGGCTTGCGTCGTCCCGCCTCGGGTAACGGAACCGGCGACGGTGCCGGTCGGACCCTGCTCCGGACGCGCGGTCACACAGCCCGTCATCGGGCCGGTGCACTGCCCCCCTTCGCCGACCGCAATCACGCTGTAATGGACGTCGAATCCGTTGCGAAGCCCGGTTTCGGTAAAGCTGGTACCACTGACCTGGCCGACGCGCGCCTTGCCAAAGTCGCAGCCCATCGGGCCTTCGGTGCGGTAAACCCAGTATTCGGTGGCACCATCGACCGGGTCCCAACTGACCTGCGCCGCCTCGTTCAGATTGGTCACCGACAGGTTGGCCGGGGCCTGGTCAGGACCGGCATTGCAGCCGCTGTCCTGAACCGTCAACGTTGAACAGGCCAGTTGGTGACGATCGAAGGCCGCAAAAATGGCCGACATGTGGGGCGTGCCGTCTTCCAGGCTGCCGGTTGTGTCGTTGGCGGCCAGGTACTGCAGGTAGCCACTGTCGGCATTACAACCGCCGTTGTTATTGACGGTGGTGCACTGGTACCAGTCGCCGACGGCACCGGCACCCTCGTAAGTCAGCCGGGTACCCAACTCCAACGCGGTGTTCAGGTCCAGGTTGTGGGGCGAGCCGTCGAAACCCCGCAGATCACGGTGGACCAGATCCCAAACCGCCTCGGCTACGATCGAGCCTTCACAGTGCGTGCTGCGGCCACAGGGCGTACCACCACCATTTGGACAAGCTGCCTGAATCCAGGCGATATCGTGCGGCTGGCCGCTTTGCTGCAGCGCCCAGTCGGATTCGCGCACGCCGGTGCAAGCCGTGCAAGGGTCGCCGAACCCACCGCAATTGACACCCGGTCGGAAGTTACGACCAATACAGGAGTCGTTCAGCATGTTCTGGGCATAGATATCGGCAATACCCTCGCCCGGGCGGGAAATGCCCGGGTTGACCGAGTTGGCATCCATGCCGTGACCCCACTCGTGATGGACAACCGCCATGATCTCGCCGGTATTGGCGCAGCCAGAACCCGAATTGTAGAAAGTCGCCGTATTGGTACCCGTATTCCAGGTGGCGTTGCAGGTCTGGGCAACATTGGTCCGACCCGTGATCGGGCTGGCCAGCCAGTTGTTATTGGGCAGATAGCCGCGTGCCTGCTCGTTGATGCGGCCAATGCCGTAGAACACGGTGCGGGTGGCGTTGGTGTTGCCACCCGAACTGCCAGGGGGCGTAGCACAGTTCGACGATGCAGAACCGCCAAGGTCAAGATCGGTATCGTCGGCGGTTTCATTGACGCCGCCGCAGCTGCTGATCATGTTGATGTACTGGCCAGTGAGCTGTGTGCCGAGTGTGCCCTGCGACGAGGAGGGCGCGTTGCCACCGGTGCTGGTGAACCCGATCACGTCACCATCCAGGGTGACCCGCGCAAACGGCATCGGGTATTCCGCCAACAGCTGGCCGTCGGGTGCCTGACCGTCGTTGGAGACCGGGAAAATCGATCCGACCACGCCGCGAGACTGTTCCGCGAACCCGGCCTGGCTTTGATTCGGCTGTCCCGCCAAAGTGCTGCCCAGATCGGCATCCTGGTTCTGGTAATGATTCGTATCGTAAAAGGCCAACAGCTCGCCGCTGTGTGCGTCGACCATGGCCTCCCACACGCCGATATCACCGCGGAAGACCGGAGCCAGCACCCAGACAAGCCGGTAGTCCAGACCCTGGCCGATGCCCCGAACCTGCTGATAGTCGGGTTCATCGGACACCGGAATGATGCGAAGCTGGGGCGGCTGGCGGAACGTGGTAGCACGGATACCATCGAGATGGGCATCCAGCACATCGCGCGCGGCCACGGCATTCACCGACGGGCGCGTTTCCAGGTTGATGTCACCCCAGTTACGCTGGCCCATGAGGATCAGGTTGCCGTTGTTGATATTGGCCGTAATGAAGCTGTCCTGAACCGGAATGCCATCGACCCGGCGACCGATGTAAACCTGGATACGCTCGTTGCCATTGACCTGCATACGAGCCGGTGCCATTTCCTCGGCGGCCAGACCCAACTGCGCCTCATGGGCGCGCAAGAAGCGCATGAAAGCATTGCCCGCGGCTTCCATCAGCTGTTGATGATCGCGGGGAGCGGGGCGATTGAAGTCCGACCACTGCAAGTCGTTGTTGACTCCGGTGCCGGGAATCATCGGTCGCGTGAGAATCAGCGTACCCCAGCGCCCGGTTCTGGCATCCAGGAAAGCATGGTCCTGGCGAACGTTCAGTTCGAACAAGTCAGAGCTTCTGGCTTGCGCCCAGTCACTGGGCAGTTCGTCAAGCGGCTGGTAGACGCTTGCCCACCACAAGGAATCATGGCGGAATTCGAAGGCATTCAAGGGGCGTTGTTCAGGCGGCTGGAAAGCCAGGGCAGGCAGCGCAACGAGCAGCGCCAGCGCCAGGCCAATAAGTCGTGTTCTGATCATTAATGGTTCCTTGGTTCAGGCCATCAATGAAGCCCGCTGTCGCGGGCGGCGCATCGCAATTCCCGGCCGAAACCCTTTTGAGGCACACCAAAAAACAGCATGCACCTCAGGCAACGACATCCCTGGCAATTCGCCAAGCGTCCCTCACGCATCTCATCGAAGGCCTGGTTAGCTGGTCATCGTATCGATAAAGCACGAGTCCGAAGCATCGCTTCTCTCAGGCGGAAACGTTTCTTTCAAAGCGGACCGTGCATGTTCGACTGGCAGAAAATAGCACAGGCTGCTGGCGCTGTCGAATGGCAACCGCGAAAAAGCGACGAGAGTCAGGGGTTTAAATCAAGGGCAGAACTGAGCTACGCTTGAGGTCCCTCCTGCCGAAAGGGATATTGAATGAGGCGATGGCTGATCGCAGCAGCCTGCCTGTGGCTGGCGCCCAACGCGGCGGCCTCGGTTCCCTTGCGAGCGGCTGGCGACGCCGACTTCCCGCCTTACGAATACCTGACCCCCGACGGACAGTCGGCAGGGTTGAATGTTGACCTGCTGAGAGCCATTGCCCGCGAACTTGAGCGCCCCCTGGACATTCAACTCGAGACATGGACCGACGCTCGAGCCGCTCTCGCCGACGGCAAGGTCGATGTGGTGGCCATGTACGAAGGTGACTTTCGGGCCGCTGAATTTCTGTTCAGCTCGCCATTCCTGATCATCAACCACGAAATCTTTGTCCGCCAGGACGGGCTGGACATCTACTCGCTGGATGACTTGAGTGGCCTGAGCGTGCTCGTGCAACGCGATAGTTGGCTGCATGAACAGTTGCTGGACTTGGAAATCAACGCCGAGTTCACACTCGTCGCTTCGGAACGGGAGGCATTGCTGGAACTGGCGGATGCCCGCGCCGACGTTGCCTTGGTCAGCACCCAGGTCGGCCGTCGGGTTCTTCAGCAGGAGGGCTTGGACCAGCTAGTCACCACGGGCGGGCCACTACTGCCCGCAACCTATGCTTTCGCCGTACGACACGACCAGCGCCCATTGCTGGAGGGCATTGATGCCGGCCTCCGCACGCTTCGAGCCAGCGGCGAGTTCAACACTCTCTACGAGCAGTGGCTGGGCCAACCGCCACCTTCATTGCCGGCAAGCGACCGCTCCCCGCCATGGCTGCTTCTCGTCCTCGGCAGCCTCGCATTGGCAATGCTGATTGCCTGGCGAATGGAGCGCCAACGCCAGCCCGGCGCAGCAACGGCGTCCACCGCAAAGGGGCTACCGGATCGCAGCCACTTGCTGGCTGAACTGGACCGTTGTTTTCGTCAACCCGGCTGCCTGCCCACTCTGGTCCTGATTGACCTTGACCAATTCCGGCTGGTCAATGAACACACCGACCCGGTCGACGGCGACCGCATTCTTGAGCAAGTGCAGGACCGACTGACCAACGCTCTGCAACGCCGCGAGCAACTTTTCCGCTTTGGTGGCGACAAGTTCGCCGTTCTCCTTCAGCAGGTATCAGGCGCGGATGCGCTTGGCCGGGCAGAAAACCTGCGCGAGCAAATTGGCAACTACACCTTCGGCCAGGGCGAGCACACTGTGCACCTTACCGCCAGTCTGGGGATAGGCCAGGCCCAGGATGCACTGGTAACGCCGGGACGCTTGATCAAACGCGCAGAAGCCGCCTGTTTTGCTGCCAAGGAAAGCGGCCGCAACCGTACTTGCCTGTTCAGCGACGACGACGCCCGGATGAATGAAGCCAGCGAACGCATGTTCTGGGTGCGCGAGGCCGGACGCGCGCTACGCGAGGGTCGTTTGCTGCTGCACTTCCAGACCATCGAGCCGGCCCGCCATGATCCGGCAGCCCCGCTCCGCGCTGAAGTGCTTCTGCGCCTGCGCCAGCCCGATGGCCAGATAGTCACGGCTGGTTTGTTCATGCCGGCCTGCGAACACCACTACCTGGCCCAGCGCATTGATCTGCACGTCATAGAAAAGACACTGCGCTGGCTTCATCAGAAGCGTGAACAATTGCCCGAAAAACTCCGCATCTACGTCAACCTGTCTGCGCGCAGCCTGGATGATGATCGCTTCCTGCCGGCGGTCCTCGACCTGTTTGAGCAATACCCGGTCGACCCGGCACTGGTCGGCTTCGAAGTGACCGAAACCGCCGTCATGAACCATCTGAAAACAGGCCTTGACACCATGAAAACGCTGGCCGCAAGAGGCCATCTGTTTGCGCTGGACGACTTCGGTATCGGCAATTCCTCCATGGCCTATCTGAAGCAGTTGCCCGTTCAGGAAGTCAAGATCGATGGCAGCTTCATCCGGGCCGTGCGTCGGGACCCAACCGAACGCAAGATTCTTCGAGAAATCAACTCACTCATCCAGACCCTGGGCAAGGCCAGCGTCATCGAACAAGTCGAAACCAACGAACTGCGCGACCTGGTCGCCCGCCTGGGCATCGATTACGTCCAGGGCTGGGCGATCAGCCATCCAAGACCACTGAGCGAGTTTCCCTTGAAACCGGCAGACCAGGCGCACTGAACCCGCCGGCAGCGACCGGCATTTCCGCAGGCCGAAGGAAATCTCCTAGTTGCTGTCGGGCCATTTTGCCGAAGCGATGACCTGCCCCGTCGAGCCAGACTTTATCCAGGTTATCGGCAAGCCAACAAATCATGGGTCTGGCAACTATTCATTCGCGGGCGCAACTGGGCATTGAAGCGCCACTGATTGACGTTGAAGTGCATCTTGGGCCCGGCTTGCCGGGTTTCAGTATTGTCGGCTTGCCGGAGACGGCGGTGCGCGAAAGCAAGGACCGGGTGCGCGCGGCCATGAGCAACGCCGGCTACAAACGCCCGGCTTGGAAAGTGACGGTATCCCTGGCCCCGGCCGACTTGCCCAAGGAAGGCGCGCGCTTTGATCTGCCGATCGCACTGGGCGTGCTGGCCGCCTCGGGCCAGGTTGCGCCCGAGGCCTGCCGGGCCTGGGAGTTTGTCGGGGAGCTGTCGCTGGACGGGCGCTTGCGTGGCGTCAAGGGCTGTTTGCCGGCGGCACTGCGTGCACGCGAGGCGGGGCGCAAGCTGGTGGTGCCGCGCACCAACGAACTGGAAGCCGGCCTGGTGCGTGATGCCGAGGTGTATGTGGCCGATGATTTGAACCAGGTGGTCGCCGCCGTGAATGGCGCGCTGACGCTGGATCGAGCCAGGATGCCGGACAGTGAAGCGCTGGTCGGTGGGCCGTGCCTGGCCGAGGTGCTGGGACAGGGCCGGGCCCGAAGGGCACTGGAGATTTGCGCAGCGGGGAACCATAATCTGTTGTTCATCGGCCCGCCGGGGACCGGCAAAACCTTGCTGGCCTCGCGCCTGCCGGGCATCTTGCCGCCGTTGGCCGAGGACGAAGCGCTGGAAGCCGCGGCGATTGCCTCAGTGGCTGGTCTGGGACTGGATCCGGCCCAATGGCGCCAGCGCCGCTTCAGATCGCCGCACCACACAGCCTCGGCGATTGCGTTGGTGGGTGGGGGCTCGAAGCCGAGACCCGGCGAAATCAGCCTGGCCCATCATGGCGTGCTGTTCCTGGACGAACTTCCGGAGTTCAGCCGTCACGTGCTGGAAGTTCTTCGCGAGCCCCTGGAGTCTGGCCGGATCATGATTTCGCGGGCCGCCTTGCAGGCCGAATTCCCGGCTGATTTTCAGTTGTTGGCCGCCATGAACCCCTGCCCCTGCGGCTATCAGGGCGACCCGTCCGGGCGTTGTCGCTGCACTGCCGACCAGGTGCGCCGCTACCGCGACCGCATTTCCGGGCCACTGCTGGACCGCATCGACTTGCACGTGGAGGTGCCGCGTCAATCCCTGAAAGACCTGCCGCCGGGCGAACCGTCATCCAGCGTGCGCGAGCGAGTGATGGCGGCACGTCAGCGCCAGGCCGAACGCGGCCCGGTGAATGCCCGCTTGGGTGTCGCCCACATTCGCCAGCATTGCGCGCTGGGCGAACGCGAGGCCAGACTGCTGGAAACCGCTTGCGAACGGCTGAACTTGTCGGCCCGGGCCCATCACCGCATTCTTCGAGTGGCGCGCACCATCGCCGATCTGGACCACACCGAACGCATCGACATGAGCCACCTGAGCGAAGCGATTGGCTACCGCCAGCTTGACCGGGAACCGGCCAGCAACAGCACCGCCGCCTGATGCGCCCTTGAACAAGGGATTCTGGGCCGCAGGTTAAACTAGTACATTATCTAGACTTGCTGGAGACTCCTGATGCGTCGAGCTCGACCCGCTGCCCTGCTGCCCGCCCTGGCCACGACCGCGCTGCTGCTGAGCGCCTGCTCGCCGCCGGCCGACCAGGCCTGGCCGCCCGAAGATAACGAAGACAACGCGGTTGCGCCGGTCGAAGCCATCATGGAGGACTCCCCCGCGGCGGCCCAGATCGAGGCGACGGGGCGGCCGCTGCCGCGCGATTTCTCTGACGAGGAGATTGCCGAAGCCCGTGCGCACTCGCGTGAGCGCCGCACGGCCCTGGCCGAGGCTGATCTCGCCTGCCGTGCGGTGGACCCGGGGCTGCTGGAAAACGCCCTGGGTGGCGAATGGGGTGAAGGGCTGTTCCGCTGGTTTGAAAGCGAGCGTGAGATTGCCCCGGCCCTGCTCACCGGCACCTGTGTTTGGCAGGAGCTGGAGCTTCGCACTTCGGTGACCTTGAGAACTTATCAGCCCGAGCCGCTGGCCTGGGCCGCACTGCTGGCATACGATGCCGAGCGCGCACTGCGCATTCACGACCGCGAGCTGGCAGACGGCCCGGACATCGGCCAGGACAGCTACCGCCAGCCCGCCGGTCCGGAGGATGAGGGGGACGGCACCTGCGCCTGGCTGGAAGAAGCCATCATTTGCCTGAGCGCCTCGCCGGCACACACGGAGAACTGGACCGAGCTGGATGCCGAGTTGATCGCCGACATTGCGCATGGCGTGGCCGGTGAACTGATGGACGCAACCGACGACGGCTAAGACACCGGCAACGTTGATGACTCAGCCAACCGACAGCCTGGAGCTACCGCTGGATGGGCTGCGCTGCGGGGGCTGTGTGGCCCGAGCGCGCAGCGTTCTGGAGAGCGTTGAGGGCAGCCGGTCGGTTTCGGTGAACCTGGCCAGCGGGCGGGCTTCACTGGAATGGCCAGGCAACCAGCCATTGCAGCCACTCATCGACGCGCTTGCCCAGGCCGGCTTCCCGGTGCGCCAGCAAACACGGGCGTTGACGATTGACGGCATGCACTGTGCCTCCTGCGTGCGGCGCGTCGAACAGGGCCTGGAAAACCTGCCGGGCGTGCTGCGCGCGCGAGTCAACCTGGCCGAAGGCAGCGCGCTGGTTGACCTGGTTGAAGACAACGTGGCCGGCAACGACCTGATCGAGGCCGTCAAGAAGGCAGGCTACCCGGCCTCGCTGGAAACCAGCGAAGGCCAGGTGCACCGCAACGAATCCCGTCAGGCCGAAGAGTTAAGCCGTCTGCGCCGGCGCTTTTACCTGGCCTTCGGCTTGACGCTGCCGGTATTCATTCTGGAAATGGGTAGTCACCTGGTACCGGCTTTGCACCACGCCATCCACGGTGCGATCGGCACCTTCCCGCTGCACGTCATCCTGTTCGTGCTGACCAGCGCAGTGCTGTTCGGCCCGGGACTGATGTTTTTCCGCCAGGGCCTGCCAATGTTGTTGCGCGGCCATCCGGACATGAATTCCCTGGTGGCCGTCGGCACCGGCGCGGCCTGGTCGTATTCGGTGGTCGCCACCTTCGCCCCGCAGTGGATGCCGGAAGGCACCGCCAATGTGTATTACGAGCCGGCCGCGGTGATCGTCACCCTGATTTTGCTCGGCCGCCTGCTGGAAGGTCGCGCCCGCGGACGCACCGGCGCCGCCATCGAAAAGCTGCTGGGCCTGCAGGCCCGCACCGCTCGCCGGGTGGAAGGCGACGAGACCCGAGAGGTACCCATCGACCAGGTCCAGCGCGGTGACCAGCTGCGCATTCGGCCCGGTGAGTCCATCCCGGTGGACGGGAAAATCGTCGAGGGTCGGTCGCATATTGATGAATCCATGCTCACCGGCGAGCCCGAGCCGGTCAGCCGCGGCCCCGGCGACCCGGTGGTGGGCGGCACGACCAACCAGAACGGTGCCCTGCTGATTGAAGCCACTGACCTGGGCTCCGACGCAGTGCTGGCGCGCATCGTGCGCATGGTGCAGCGCGCCCAGGCGGCCCGGCTGCCCATCCAGGCGCTGGTTGACCGGGTCACCGGCGTGTTCGTGCCGGTGGTGATCTCGCTGGCCGTCATCACCGCCCTGGTCTGGCTGTTTTTTGGCCCGGAGCCGGCGTTGAGCTTTGCCCTGGTCAATGCCGTGGCGGTGCTGATCATTGCCTGCCCCTGTGCCATGGGTCTGGCGACGCCCACCTCGATCATGGTCGGCACCGGTCGCGCCGCCGAACGCGGCATCCTGTTCCGCCAAGGCGAGGCCCTCCAGCGGCTGCGGTCGGTGGCGGTGGTCGCACTGGACAAGACCGGCACGCTTACCGAAGGTCGACCGGAGCTGGTCGAACTGATCCACTATCACGACTGGAACGACAAGGATGTGCTGCGGCTGGCCGGCGGCGCCGAGCAGGCCTCGGAACATCCGCTGGCCCGCGCTCTGGTGACCACCGCCCAGGATCAGCTTGATGAACAATCCCTGCCAATGCCGGATTCACTGGATGCTACCGCCGGCAAGGGCATCGAGGCCCGTATTGACGGTCGGCAGGTGTTGATTGGCAACGCCGGCTGGCTGACCGACCATGACGTCGCCATCGAATCCGCGCGCGAAGACATCGACCGGTTATCCAGCCAGGCCCGCACGCCGGTACTGATCGCCATTGACGGCGAACTGGCCGGTCTGGCCGGCATTGCCGACCCGATCAAGCCCGGCAGCGCAAAGGCCGTCGCCGCGCTCAGGAAACAGGGGCTCAAGGTAGCCATGGTCAGTGGCGACCGCCAGGCCACCGCCGAGGCCATCGCGGCCGAACTGGGCATTGACATCGTGATGGCCGAAGTATTGCCGGAAGGCAAGGTCGAGGCGGTGCAACAACTTCGGAAAGCGCACGGTGATGTGGCCTTCGTCGGCGACGGCATCAACGATGCCCCGGCCCTGGCCGAGGCCGAGGTGGGCCTGGCCATCGGCACTGGCACCGATATCGCCATCGAGTCGGCCGACGTGGTGCTGATGGCCGGCGATCTGGCCAAGGTGCCCGAAGCCCTGGCATTGTCGAAAGCCACGCTGCGCAATATTCGCCAGAACCTGTTCTGGGCCTTTGCCTACAACACCGCGCTGATCCCGGTGGCCGCCGGCTTGCTCTACCCGGTCTTGGGCCTGTTGCTCTCGCCCATGCTGGCCGCCCTGGCCATGGCGCTTTCCAGCCTGTTCGTGGTTGGCAACGCTCTGCGCCTGAAGACCCTGCGCCTGACCGGTTGATCGGGCGCAACTCAAGTGCCCTGCCGCTGGCGTAGAATGCGCGGGTGATCAACGCCCTGCCTACCCACCGCCTGTTGTTGCTTGTCCTGGCCTTGAGCCTGTGCTTGCGTGCGCTGGTGCCGGCCGGCTTCATGCCCGGCCAGGGCAACTGGCTTGAGCTTTGCACCGCTGACGGCATGGTCGCCATCCTGGTTGACAGCCAGACCGGCGAGGTGCTCGATCCAGCGAGCCACGGCGGCGATGACTGCCCCTGGGCCTTGGTGCTGCTGGGCGAACTGCCGCCGCTGTGGAGCAGCCTCCAGGCCTTGCAACAGTCGCTGAGCGGCTTGGCCGCTGCCGTCTTCGACCCGCCACGCCCTTCGAGCCAGACCCGCCCGCCGGTTCGCGCCCCACCCCTGACGTTCTCTTCGCGCTGAACGACTGGCCATCCCGGCCAATCCATCCAGATCCTATTTGCCGGCCAGGCATTGCCTGACCGGTTGAATGGCCTGCCGTACAGCCTCTGCCTGGCTGCTGGCTGGCCTTCGCGAACTTGAACAGAGAAACGAATGATGAAAACCCGACTGATTGGGCTGGCCGCACTGGCCAGCGCCGGCGGACTCTTTGCTGACACCGCCGTAGAACTCAACGAAAACGACGACATGGAGCGAATCTCGGTGGTGTATCCACTGCGTTCGCCCGGCCAGACCCAGTGGCACACTCAGGACTTGGCCAGTGGCCGCGACACTGGCGATCTGCTGCGTGACCTGCCCGGAGTTTCGGGCTCGCGCATGGGTGGCCACGGCATTGACCCTGTGATTCGGGGCCTGGGCCAGACCCGCATCAACGTGCTACTTGATGGTGCCTTCGTCCACGGCGCCTGCCCCAACCGCATGGACCCGCCCACCGCCTATGCCCCAGCCGCCGGCTACGACCTGATTACGATCATGCGCGGCGTCACCACCCTTGAATACGGTGGTGGCCCGGGCGGCACGGTGCTGCTGGAACGAGACACCGAGCGATTTACCGCTCAGGAACGCCAGCGCGCCCTCATCGCCGCAGGCTATCGAGACAACGCCAGCGTACGTGACCTGTCAGCCGACCTCGCCACCGGCACCGAGCGTGGCTTCGTGCGGGCCTTTGGCAGCCTGAAGGATGCCCGCAATTACCAGGATGGCGACGGCAATGCCGTTCGCTCTGCCTTTGAAGAACGCTCGGCCGGCGCCGTGCTGGGCTGGACCCCTTCGGACGAGCGTCGCCTGGAGATCAGTGCCGAGGCGCAGCGTTTGCGGGATGAATTGTTTGCCGGTGCAGGCATGGATTCGCCCAAATCCGATAACGATCTGTTTCGCATTGCCTACCGCGACCAGGCCATTGGCCCGTTCGACCGCTTGCGCGCAGAGCTGGCCATTTCCCGTGTTGACCATGTCATGGACAACTACACCTTGCGCACACCGATGAACCCGATGATGCTGATGCGCGCCCCGGCCACCTCGGATACCGACAGCGGCCGAGTTGTCGGGGAAATTGAGCGCGATACCATGCTCTGGCGGATGGGCTTGAGCCTGCAAAACAACCGCCGCGAGGCAACCCGCGTGAACGATGCCAACGGCATGCTGCAGTCTCAGCTCTGGCCAGACGCCCAGATCGACCAGGCCGGCCTGTTTGCCGAAGCCGAATGGTCATTCGCCGAGCGTCACCGGCTGATCGGCGGCTTGCGGCTGGACCGTGTTCACGCTCGCGCCAATCGCGTGGACACTCAGCCCGGCGGGATGTTTCTTAGCCCACGCGAGCTGTACTCGATTTACTACGGCGAGGATGCCGATGGCAGCCGGGTGACCGAGAGCAACCTGGGCGGCCTGCTGCGACTCGAACATGACCTGGCCCGGCCGGGCACGGTTTATCTGGCCTTGTCCAGCACCGTTCGCACCGCCGATGCCACCGAGCGCTACTTTGCCTCCAATGCGGGCATGCCCTCCGGGCGCTGGGTGGGTAACCCAAATCTGGATCCAGAACGCCACTGGCAGCTTGAAACCGGCCTGTTCCTGAAAAATGGCAACTTGGAGCTGGACGGCTCGATCTTCTACAACCGTGTCGACGACTACATCCTGCGCGACCGTTTCCGCCAGCCCGGCAATAACGCCACGGTGTACCGCAACGTCGACGCCACGTTTTGGGGCGGCGAACTGGGCCTGGCTTATCGCTGGACCGAACGGGTCAGAACCGATTTCGGCCTGGCTTATGTACGCGCCCGCAACGACTCGGCCAATCGCCAGGCCCTGCCACAGACCCCGCCGCTGGAAGCGCTGTTCGAGCTGAGCTGGCAAGGCGAACAGCTCACTGCCACTGGCCGCCTCCGGGCCGCCGCGCGCCAGAACCGCACCGACGACAAACCGCTGTTGGGAACCGGCCTCGACACGCGTGCCACGCCGGGCTGGGCCGTATTTGACCTGGGCCTGCGCTACCGAATCAGCGATCAGTGGAGCCTGGACGCCGGCATCGACAACCTGCTGGATCGCCAGTACGCGCAGCACCTCAACCGCAGCAGTGCCTTCGATGTCGATCAGGTTCAGGTCAACGAACCCGGTCGCAGCGCCTGGCTCAAATTGGCCTGGCGCTACCCTTGACCAATCAGAGTGCGGCCTGTCGGTGTCAGTACGGACCGACAGGCCACACTCGTCAAGCCTGGACTTGCAGGCGCCAGGTCATGTGTACTAAAGTATCAATACACTTAGACACATGAGTGAACGCTTGTTGTTTGACCTGAAACCCGGCGATAGCGTGCCGATTTACCGTCAGCTGGTTGCCCAGGTGCAGCGCCTGGTGGCCAGCGGCCAGCTGCGCGCGGGCGACAGCCTGCCTTCGGTGCGGGCAGTTGCCGAACATTACGCCATCAACCCGATGACGGTCTCGCGCGCCTACGCTCTGCTCGAGGAGCAGGGCTGGTTGATTCGTCGCCACGGCCGGCCCATGGAAGTGGCCCGGCAAACGGCGCAGGACGCGGTCTCGCGGCTGGCCACGCTTAAGCCTCTGCTGGACCAGGTGGTGCGCGAAAGTGGCCAGCTGGGCCTGGACCCGGCGGCCGTGCTCGACGGTCTGGCGCAAGCGTTCAAGGATTCGCAATCATGAACGAGATCACCATCGAGATGTCCGCGCTGGTCAAGCGGTATGGCCCAGTGCAGGTCCTGAAGGGCGTCAGCAGCCGGGTCGAGTCCGGCGAGATTGTTGGACTGGTGGGTCGCAACGGTGCCGGCAAGAGCACGCTGCTGGATTGCCTGGCCGGGCTCAAACCGGTCGATGAAGGGCAGTGCCGGATTCTGGGCGTACCCAGCGGCGAGCTGACGGATGCCGAGCGGGCCAATCTGGGCGTGGTGTTCCAGCAAGACGAGCTGTTCGAGGGCTACACCGTGCGCAAGCATCTGGAGCTGGTTGGCGCCCACTACCCGTCCTGGGACTCGGCCTACGCCGACGATCTCCGCCAGCGCTGGTCGCTGCCCTCCGAGCAGCGGGTGGAGAAACTGTCGGGTGGCCAGCGCCAGTTGCTGGCGGTGATCCTGGCAATTGCCCACCGGCCCCGTCTGCTGTTGATGGACGAACCGGCCTCTGCGCTGGACCCACTGGCCCGGCGCCGCTTTCTGACCGAACTGGTCAGCCTGGCCTGCGATGCACGAACCACCATGGTGCTGTCGTCACACCAGCTTGCCGATATCGAGCGACTGGCCTCGCGAATCTGGCTGCTGCGCGACGGCCGGCTGGCACTGGATGAGTCGCTGGATACGCTCAAGGATTCCGTTGTTGGCGTCGAGGCGTGCTCCACAATTACGGGGCCGACCAAGGAACCCTCCTGGCCAGATGGCGCAATACCCATTGCCCAGACCGGCGCTAGCGACCAGCCGCGCTGGCTGGTGAAGCTCAGCCCGGATATGGGCCGGCAAACGTTCGAGGAGCAACTGGCGCAAGCGACCGGCGCCCGCTGGCAGGTCAAGCGCCTGGATCTGGAAAGCCTGAGCCTGGAGGTGCTGGAATGAGCGTCTTCGTCACGCTCAAGACACTGATTCGAAGCCTGGGCTTCGTCGGAATTCTCTATCAACTTCCAATGCTTTTCTGGCTCGGCGGAGTGATATTTGGCGGCGCCCGCATTCCGCCAACCAGTTTGGGAGTGACGTGGCTTTGGTTAGGCATTGCCAGCTTTATCTATGGTGAACGGTGGCGGGTTGTCCTATCCAATCGACGCGCGACCCTGCTGCCGGGAATGCGTCGGCATGCCTTCCCCGCCATCCTGATGCTGGTCGCTTTGCAAATCCTGTTGGTGGTGGGCGTGCCTGTCATGTTTTCCCCGGCGTTCACGCCGGTATTTGCGAGCCCACTGCTGATTACGTGCCTGATTGCCCTGACTGGCATTTCGCTGGGGCTAGCGGCTGGGCTGATCTCTCGCCTTTTGAACTCTCTCATGGTCATGGCCATATTGGCTGTCATTCACTTCAGGCCGCTTTGGCTTTTTGATTCGACTCTGCCCATTGCCGCGCTATTGCTGCCGCTGGCGGCAAGCCTCTACGGCACCTGGTACCTGGTCGGGCACCTGCTTGACGATAGACAGAGCATCAGGCCGAGCAAGTTGGTCTCCTCGGTCATGTTGGGCCCGGGTCTGGCGGGTAAAGAACTACTGCTGCTTGGCGCGGCACTCGTGGCGGCCTCACTGGCACTGTTCAGCGGGCGTCTTGACGAAGGCCAGGCGCGTGACCTGGCGCTGGTTGCCTGGACCGCTCCGCTCTGCGTGATCCTGCCGCTGCTGTGGCGGCATCGGCTCAACAGGCCGCAGTGGCGGCGTCTGAGCCTTTTGCCCGGCTGGTCGAAAAGGCGCCTGGGCCAGCGGCTGAACCGCGGGCTGGTCCAGTCGGTCTCGCTGGTGGTATTCGGGCAGTGGCTTGTTGCACTGGCCAGCCTGCCGGGCGGGCTGGCCGAGCCATCCCGGGTCTTTCTGGCGCTGTTGATTGCCCCTGCCATCGCCTGGCTGGCCGTCGAGACCATCCTGCGTCTCGCCCTGGTCGATGACAAAGAGCTTGGCGGCGTTCTTTATCTGGGCGTATTCATCGCGATTGGCTCTCTGGTCTTGAGCAGCGGCAGCGTGGTGTTTTTCGGCATTGGCCTCTATCCGCTGGGCGGGCTGGCCGGCATCGGCCTGCTGTCGCTGGCCGGCGCACTGATGTTGCGCGCGGGTCGCCAGCAGGCCTGGCATCAGGCAGAGTTTTAGCCTGTCGATGCACCCACTCAGCCGTTCTTCAGGCTTTTCTCCAGCTTGGCCCAGGCGTCGCGCAGGGTGACGGCACGGTTGAACACCGGGGCATCAGCCTGGCCGTCCGGGTCGGGCACGAAGTAGCCCAGACGCTCGAACTGGCAGAATTCGGCCGGCTGCATCTCGGCCACGGACGGTTCCAGCCGGGCATTGTCGAGCACGCTCAAGGACTCGGGATTGATGAAGTCGGTGAAATCCCGCTCCTTGTCGGCACCCGGGTTGGGGACGCTGAACAAGCGGTCGTACAGACGGACTTCGGCCTTGACCGCGTGGGCAGCTGACACCCAGTGGATGGTGCCTTTGACCTTGCGATCGGCACCCGGCTGGCCGGAACGGGTATCGGGGTCATAGCTGCAGCGCAGTTCAATGACCTGGCCAGTCTCGTCCTTGATGATCTCATCGCAGCGAATGATGAACGCGCCGCGCAAGCGCACTTCACCGCCTGGCTTAAGACGGAAGAATTTTTTCGGCGCGTCTTCCATGAAATCGTCGCGCTCGATGAACAGTTCGCGTGAAAGCGGCACCGAGCGCGTGCCCATGTCCGGATTTTGCGGGTGGTTGGGCAATTCGATGTGCTCGCTTTCGTCTTCCGGATAGTTGGTCAACACCAGCTTGAGCGGGTCAAGCACCGCCAGACGACGCGGAGCACGCACGTTGAGATCATCCCGAAGGTTGCGTTCAAGAACACCAAAGGGAATGACGCTTTCGGATTTGGTGACGCCAATTTCGGTGCAGAAATTGCGGATGGATTCCGGCGTGAAGCCGCGTCGACGAATACCGGCCAGGGTGGGCAGGCGCGGGTCATCCCAACCTGAGACGTGACCTTCCTCGACCAGCCGCGTCAGGCGACGCTTGGAGAGGACGGCAAAATCCAGGTTGAGGCGGGCAAATTCGATCTGCTGCGGGCGAGCGGGTACCGGCAGATGTTCGATCAGCCAGTCATACAGCGGGCGGTGATCTTCGAATTCCAGCGTACACAGCGAATGCGTGATGTGCTCGATGGCATCACTCTGGCCGTGGGCGAAGTCGTAGCTGGGGTAGATGCACCAGTCCGAACCGGTGCGCGGGTGTTCCTGGTGGCGAATGCGGTAAATGACCGGGTCGCGCAGATTGATGTTGGGTGCGGCCATGTCGATTTTTGCGCGCACGACGTGGGCACCGTCTTCGAAGGCGCCGGCGCGCATGGCCTCGAACAGTGCCTTGTTTTCTTCCGGCGTGCGCTCGCGATGCGGACTGTTGATGCCTGGCTCGGTAAGCGTGCCGCGCTGGGCTCGAATGGTGTCAGCATCCTGGCTATCGACATAGGCCAGGCCGTTTTCAATCAGGTGCAAGGCATAGCCATACAGCGTTTCGAAGTAATCGGACGCGTAGCACTCGTTTTCCCATTCATAGCCAAGCCAGTGAACATCGTCGCGGATGGCGTCGATGAAGCGCTGCTCTTCCCTGGCCGGGTTGGTGTCGTCGAAGCGAAGATTGGTATAACCGCCAAACTCTGCCGCCATGGCAAAGTTCAGGACGATCGACTTGGCATGACCAATGTGCAGGTAACCATTCGGCTCCGGCGGGAAGCGGGTGATGACCCGCTCGTGTTGCCCGGCCTCCAGTTCCTTGCGGATGCGGCTGCGAATGAAATGGGCGGGGGCGCTGGACGGGTCGTGGCTGCTCATGGGAAACGGTTGCTGAGAGAAGCCCATGATTATACTGGCTGGGGGCTCGCGACAAGAACAAGCCGGGCGTCAGCCATTGCCTTTCACCCAAGCGCCAGGGAACCTCTGAACAATTATGCATGGAGCGCGTTTCAGTCGGAAAAGCCGCAGATCGTGTGGTGCGACGCGAGTGACAGTAGCCGTCGCTACGGCCGAGTGGCGCAACGCATGAGATGCGGCTTCTCCGGCGAAACCCCTACGGGACGGGCCTTTGCGGGGCCTCCGCCTCGTTTGGGCTCGCTCATTTGGAATGACCAAACCACGCTCGCTCAAGCCGAGCCGGAGCCTCCCGCAAAGGCCCGTCGCGCCCGAGCATAATTATTCAGAGGCTCCCTAGACCCCGGTGCCACCATGCGCTACCCTCTCGGGGCTGCCCACTGCCCCCCTGGATCCAAATGACTGCCGACAGCTTCGACCACCAGAAACTCTCCAATCGCATCCTTCTGGCCATGTTTCTTGGCCTGGCCTTCGGCCTGCTGTTGAACTGGACGATTGCCGACCAGGCCTGGGTGCAGTCCTTCATCATCGACGGGGTGCTGGCCGTTACCGGCGAGATCTTCGTTCGCTTCCTGAGCATGCTGGTCGTGCCACTGGTCTTTGTGTCACTGATTGCCGGGGTAAGCGCCCTGAGTGATCCCAAGCGCCTTGGGCGAGTGGGCGGCAAGGCGATTGGTCTGTACATGGCCACTACCGGTATCGCGATCACCTTGGCGCTGGTGGCTGCCGTGTTGATCGAGCCTGGCGTTGGCGCCAACCCGGTCGATGTGGTCGAGCGCGAAATCTCAGCACAGCCGTCGTTTGCCCAGGTGCTGGTCGATATGGTGCCGCGCAACCCCGTGGCTGCGATGGCCTCGGGCGACATGTTGCCGATCATCGTGTTTGCCATTCTGATGGGGCTGTCGATTGCCCTGGCCGGTGAGCCGGGGCAACGCATCGGTCAGATGTTTTCCGACTTCAACGAAGTGATCATGCGGCTGGTGGGCTTCGTGATGCTGCTGGCCCCCTACGGCGTGTTCGCGCTGATCGCCTCGCTGGGAGCGACGACCGGCTGGGAAACCTTTGTCGGTGTGCTGAAGTACGTGATCCTGGTGCTGGTGATGCTGGTCGTTCACGCCACCGTCAGTTATTCCCTTATTTTGAAAATGCTGACCGGCCTGAGCCCGCGAATCTTTTTCTCCAAGATGCGAGGTGTGCTGGCCTTTGCCTTTTCGACCGCGTCGAGCGGGGCGACGATTCCGGTCACGCTGAAAACCGTCGAGAATCGGCTGGGTGCTGATAACAAGGTGGCGTCGTTTACCGTCCCGCTGGGTGCCACCATCAACATGGATGGCACGGCCATCATGCAGGGCATTGCCGCCGGCTTCATTGCCCAGTATTTCGGCGTGGATCTGAGCCTGACCCAGTACCTGATGATCGTGTTGATGGTGATCATGGCCTCGGTGGGTGCCGCCGGTGTTCCGGGTGTTGGCCTTATTTTGCTAGCCGGCGTGCTGGCGTCAGTGGGTCTGCCGGCCGAGGGGATTGCCCTGATTCTGGGCGTTGACCGTCTACTCGATATGACACGGACCGCAGTCAACGTGACCGGGGATGCCATGGTGACGGTAGTGGTGGCCGACAGTGAAGGTGAGCTTGACCGCGACGTCTTCAATGACATTGGCCGCCCGCGCCGTTGATATCAGCCCGCGGCGCGGTATTTCGGAAATAATCCGGCGCGCTCAGCGCTGACAGTTGGCCTCGGCCAGCTCAAGGCCGAGCGCCAGACGAGCATCCGGTGGCCGGCTTTCAGCCTGGTCCTGATTGTCGATGGCCGCCAGGCGATGTCCAATTCCCTCGTTATTGGCAATCTGGATGGCCAGACCGGGACGAGCGTTCATTTCCAGAACCAGCGGGCCGTGATCCCGGTCGATCACCAGGTCCACACCGAGGTAGCCCAAGGGCACGGCATCGTAACAACGCGTGGCAATCGTCAACAAGTCCGACCATTCCGGAATTGAAAACCCGACCACGTTCTGGCCGGTATCGGGATGGACGGTCACAATACTGCTGTTCATTACCGCCGATAAGGTCTTGCCGGTAACGAGATTGATCCCGGCACCGATCGCGCCCTGGTGCAAATTGGCCTTGCCTCCGGAACGCCGCGTTGGCAGACGGGTCATGGCCATCACCGGCACACCTCGATACAGAATGATCCGGATATCAGGGACGCCTTCCGGGGCGATTTCACGCATTGCCGGGGAGGTATGGATCAGTGCCTCGATCATCGCGCTGTCGACCTGGCCGCCCAGTGAATACATACCGGCCAGAATGCCAGCCACGTGGTACTGGATATCGCCCAGGTCAAGCAACTTGCCGCCACCGCCCAGCCAATGACGGTCGCGCTGGCCGGTAATCACGAGGATGCCATCGCCGCCGCTGCCAGAGGCTGGTTTGATCACGAATTCGCTCAGACCCTCAAGGCGATTTTTCAAATGGCCTGCTTCGTACTGGCTGTTGATTTCGCCCAGCAGCGCGGGCACTGCCACATTGGCTTCAATCAGCCGTTGCTTGCAGATGATCTTGTTATCGACGAGGCGATAGTAACGGCGTTCATTCGCGGGCATGATGTACTGGCCATTACGAGCGTTGAGGCCCAGTACGCCCCGCTCCTTGAGCCTTCGATAGATTCCGATCACGATTGCTCCCTGGCAAGGGCACGGAAGCGAATCAACTCACTCAGTCGGTAACCAGAATAGCGGCCGAGCAGAATAACCAGGCCAAGCAGCGTCAATACCAGTTCGGGGAAAACGAACATAAGGTGCTGGACGGCAGGCTGGGTGATGACTGCGAAGGCCAGGGCGGCGATCAAGGCCGAGCCCGCGCTCTCCTTCATGGCATCAGCCGGCCCACGCTCTTCCCAGACAATGGACATTCGCTCGATGATCATGGCAAGGATGACCATTGGGAACAGTCCCACCGAGAGCCCGACTTCCCAACCGAGGCGATGACTCAATAGACTCAAGCCCACCATCAACACAACGACAATGACCAGTACGGCGGTCAGCCTGGGCACTAGCAGCAGGTGCAATCTCGAAAGGTAGAAACGCAGGGCAAGGCCTGCCGCAACCACGACTGAAAACATCACCAGGCCAGCCAAAAGTCCCGTTTCCCGGAAGGCCAGGGCAATCAGAACAGGCATGAAAGTACCGAAGGAGGGAAGTCCAATCACATTGCGCATGAACACCATGATCAATGCGCCAAGCGGAATGAGCATCAAAACGGCATAGACCGCCTGACTCTGGACCGGGAGGTTGAGGAGGCTCACGCTGGAAAGCCAGCTTCCATGAGCCGCGCTTCGCTGTTCGGCAAGATCAAGGGCGCCCAGCTCATTGCGTCTTATGCTCCAACTCAAATCAACCAAAGTTGCGCCTTCAACATCAATCGGCGACTGTGTACCACGCCACCAGATCAGGAAGTTTTCAGGCAACCCTGCCTGGCCCGTTGCAGGCTGGTAGAACAACCACTCGCGTTGATTATGTACAGCCAGAAACTGCTCGGGTACCGTCCTTACGGCATCACCGAGGAAAAAGCCATTAGCTTGTTCACTGGGAATGCGCGCTCCGGCCAGCAGTGTTCGAGCGATCCGAACACGGTTGCCGCGGAACTCCGGGCTGTTCAAAAACAGGGCCATCTCCTCGCTGGGAGAGGAACTGTTGATCCGTGACAGGAGCTCACTGGCAAAGGACGCGATATCTGCCGACTGCCTGCGGACATCTTCGACAATGGTATTCATGGCCGTTTGGTACGGCTCTCTCAGGCTCGGCACATCCGGAAAGGATGGCGTCGGTGCGAAAAAATCACTGGCTGGGTCGCGATAAAACACACCTTGGTAATAAAGCGCCTGGCGCTGCGAGGACCGTCGGACGGCCCAAACGGCTTCCCGCTCCAACGTTGAATCCTGGACGGACAGTCCGTAACCACGTGAAATGAAGTTCTCGCGCAACCGCCCTATGCCTGGCGTGGCCTCCGGGAGTTTCAAGCTTGCCTTGATCGGACCTGTGTCCGGCGTTATCTGAATACGCGCCTGAACGACCCAGGTAGGCTCTACGGTGTCAGGTGCCAGGGGATAACCAAGCACGCTGACTTTATAAACCAGGATTACCAGACCAGTGGCAATCAGTAACAGGGACAGAACAAGCCAGTGAAGAAATCGGAACACGACGTCAACTCATTCGGAGGAACACCGAGGCGGGTTCATGAAGGTTTCACCGGAATCAATCAGGGCAAAACCCTTCATCGCGCTCCGACCAAGCAGCATAGGATAGATGAAATTGGACCGGTCAATCAGGTTCACCTCAACTTCCATCGACCGATCACCCAGGCAGATTGGCATCTTGATCACCGGTCGGCGTTGATGTTCTCCGCTATGGCGGACAATCCTGACGTTCCGAACAAGGGGTTTTTCCAGTAGGAGATCTTCGCCATTGTCCGGATCGGTGACGGTGAAGCGGACATATCGATTGCCGTCTCGACGGAAACGCTCGATATTGGTTGCGTCCAGCGAGGAATTCGCGGCCCCGCTATCCAGTTTGGCTTTCAGACTGAGCTCACCATCCATCAATTTGACCCGCTCGACCCAGCCAAAGATCTGCATCCCGCCGTCGACTGACGCTACGGCAAACGGACAAGCCAACAAAAGCAATGCCATTAATACGATGCTTTTCAGGAAATTGTTGTACATCAATGGGGTTCCCAGCTTGATTGGAGGATGCCGATTATACTTTGGCTATTGCTTATTTCCTGTTAATTTTCAGGCAGTTAACGAACAGCAGCTTAACGCTTTTTTAAGCTGCGTAGCAAAAACCGGGGCCATAAAAAAGCCCCGACCGTTTTATGGATCGGGGCTTTGGAATAAATGCCTGGCAGTGACCTACTCTCACACGGCGAATGCCGCACTACCATCGGCGCTGACGCGTTTCACTTCCGAGTTCGGAATGGGGTCGGGTGGTACCACGT
>PWYW01000008.1 GCA_003567685.1 Gammaproteobacteria bacterium | reverse complement strand
GACGCTATATTTACACCCCAAGGCTCGAGCGTGACCGGTGGCTGATTGACGAAAGCGCTGGGTTCCTTAATCGCTTGTTCGAAGGACGCCTGGCCCCTCTGGTGTCACACTTCTCAAGCCACGGCAAACTGACCGACCAGGACCTGGAAGAACTGCGTGCGCTAATCGACAGGATCGACGATGAGCGCTGAGCTCGTCACAGGGCTGGCAAAAGCCACGCTGTTGCTGTCTACAGCAGTGCTTGTCGTTATCGCGTTGCGACCGCTCTGGCATCAACGCTTCGGCGCACGAGCAACCACCAAACTTTGGCTGATTGTTCCTCTTACCGTGACGGTCCTGGTATTGCCTGATCGCAGTGCTCAAGTGACCGCCAATGACGAACAGTTGACCATCATTTTTCAACTGGAGGGGATGGCCGATAGCCTCCGCCAACCTCTTCAGGCTGCGCGGCAAACGTTCGTCGATCAAACCCACCCGATAGTCCCGGCAATTTTGGTCTTTTGGTTGGCTGGTTTTGTGTGTGGGCTTTCAATCCTGGCACTTCGCCAGAAACGGTTGCGTTTGAGTCTCGGGACCCTGACTCATCAAAGGCATCGCCTATGGATTTGTCAACGAACAGACATTGGCCCGTTGGTGATGGGGATTTTGAGCCCAAGGATCATACTGCCGGCCAATTTCTCGACACGTTTCAGTAGTCAGCAGCGCCACCTGATGCTAAGGCACGAGCACGCTCATCTTCGGCGCAAAGATCCGCTCTGGAACCTGGTTTCACTTGTCTTTCGTTGCGTCTTCTGGTTCAACCCCCTGGCCCATTGGGCCAGCGCCCTGTTCCGGAAAGATCAGGAATTCGCCTGTGACGAAGACGTATTGGCCGACCGAGTTTGCGACCGCCGACCCTATGCTCTGGCCCTGCTGAGTCTGGCAGATACAAAGAGTAGGCGCTCGGCGCTGGCATTCGGCCCACACCCGTTAAAGGAGAGAATCATGCGCATACCCGCTATCCAGTCCAAAAAACCGCTACAACAGAAGCTGGCGCTGCTGGCAACGGCTCTACTTGGAACCACCCTCGCCTTGTCCGCTTGGGCCTTGTCCCCAAGCAACAGCGGGCCGGAAGATCCCAGCAACACAGAGACATTCGCCGACTGGTTTGGCTTTGATGTCGAGATAACTGTCAATGGAGAAACCGTCAGCGGGCAGCTTTCGATGCAGGGCGAACGGGCAGCCATCACCAAAGTTGACGACCAATTCAGGATGCTGGCTCGCAACCGCCTGACGCTACAGCACGACGAAGCGGAGTCCGGATGGTCAGCAGACGTCGAGATCGTTCGACAAAATGACAATCATTTCATGGTCAACAGCACTATCCAGTTTAACGGCGAAACGGTTGCCACTCCACGCATGCTGATTGGCTCTGACTTTCCAGCGTCGATTGAACAAACGGACCCGGAAACCGGGCAGTCGCTCTATCGCCTCCAATTGATACCTGTAAGAGTGGATCAGCTATTGGAATCACACGAGCAAGCTGCTGAGAGCTAATAGCGACTGCGCCGCACTGAGTGTGCCCGCGCTTGTCGGCATTCTGATTATTCTTGTCCCTTTGCTGATCGCGAATTGACGATGCCGGGCGTTCCTGCGAGCAGGAAGGTCCGGCCAATAGCGAGTCAGGAAGAGGGTTTGTCAGCGGCCTGACGTCGATCAACCATCAACAGCATCAGGGCAACTGGCAGCAGCAATAGCATCTGGTCTGGTCGGTCTTGAATCAGCCCGGGCAGGAACAGGATGACAGCGCCTGCCAGGGTCAAGACAGCCAAGAGATAGCGGATGGCCGCTTGCCCAACGGCGTCTGGCCGACGCCACAGCAGCAGCCAAAGCGGGTTGAGGATCAGGACCATCAGGTTGTTATGAGTGGCCTCATGACCAGTGAACAGCCACATGCCCACCGGTGCCAGGCCAAGCAGGCCCAAAACGGTCGCGGCCAGTCGGCTGGGCCAGCGACGGCGAACTGCCCGGCCTCTACGAGTCATTGAGGCAAGCCAAAGCGCCACGGCAATCGCCAGGCCAAGCGCTGCAGAGGCCAACGGGCGCCCGGTGGCATCACGCGGGGGATCGAACTGATCGGTCTCGTGCAGCCAGACGGTTTCGGTGACCAAGGGGCCTTCATTGACCAGTTGCCAATCGAGCGATTCGGCCAGGGCCTCGGGCAAAAAGGCTTCCTCCCAGGCCGTTCTCGGCTGGTCAATCTCGGTTCCCAGCAAGGCCAGGATGCCGTGATGCAGCCAGAAATCATGGGCAGTCAGGCGGCGCGTATGGTCACGGAAATTCAGGCGGGCTGGCTCGGACTGAAGGGTCTGGCGCAGCGCGCCGTCCAGCACTTGATCAAGCAGGTCGCGAAGCCAGGTCGAGCAGTTGGCGAAGAAATAGTCATACTGGTAGTACTGCGGTGCCGGAAAGATAGCTTCGTCCAGCAATCGATGCAGTTCGTTGACCTGACTACTTGACAAGGCCAGACGCTGAGCCTTGATTGAGCGATCGCGAGCGCGGTAAAACGCCAGTTCACGCTCAATCGGCGCGGCCGCGCCGAAATAGAGCATGATGCCGCGAGCAAAATCCAGGTGGAAGCCCGGCCGGTCCAGTTCGAAGTAGCCAAAACTGAAGCTGTGATCAAGCCCGCGCTCCTCGTCGCGCAGCCAGATGGCGTTGTGACCAAACAGCTCCCAGACTTCGGCGCCGGGTCCGTAGGTCAGCAGCCAGGCCTCGGGCTCTGACGCCGACAGCTGGGCGCCACCCATCAGCAACGCCAACCAAAGCGCGGCCAAGCGGAGGCGACGACGAATCATCACCCGGCGCTCAGGTCGACCGAAAGCCAGCGCTTCAAGCCCGGCTCACTTCCATGGCGTGCAGACGGCGATCGTCGGCACTGGTGACCTGGAAGCGCCAGTCGCCAATGACGGCCACCTCGCCGGCTTCAGGCAAGCGGCCGAATTCGGCCACCACCAATCCGCCGATGGTGTCGTAGTCGCTGTCACTGAAGTCGGTGCCCAGCGATTCGTTGAAATCATCAATCGGCGTCAGGGCCTGGACCAGGTATCGGCCCTCTTCGATGCGCTGGACATCGGCAATTTCATCGGCGTCGTGCTCATCGTCGATATCGCCAACGATTTCTTCCAGCACGTCCTCGATGGTGACCAGGCCGGACACTCCCCCGTACTCGTCAACGACCAGCGCCATGTGGTTCTTGCTGACGCGAAACTCGCGCAGCAACACGTTCAGTCGCTTTGATTCGGGGATGATCACCGGCGCGCGCAGCAACTCGCTCAAGGGCGGCGGCTCATCGCCGGTCACCAGTCGCAATAAATCCTTGGCCAGCAGGATGCCGCGCACCTCGTCCTTGTCTTCACCCACCACCGGAAAGCGCGAGTGTCCCGAGTCAATGATGATCGGCAGGATATCGGCCAGGCTGGACTGTTCGGGAATCACCACCATGTGGGAACGCGGCACCATCACATCGCGCACCTGGAGTTCATCAACGCCCAGGGCGCCCTCCATCATGGCCAGGGTATCGCTGTCGATAAGCCCCTGCTCGGTGACATCTCGCAATAGTTCGAGCAGGTCATTGCGGCTACGTGGTTCGCCTCCGAAGGCCCTGCCCAGCTTTTCCAGCCAGCCGCGCGAGCCTCCGTTGGTACTACCGGGTCCGTCGTCACTCATCAATCAATTTACCGGCCGGGCCGGAATAACTCCTGTGGATTCAGTAGGGATTGGGGATATCAAGCTGGGCAAGCCGTTCGATTTCGATCGCTTCCATGCGCTCGGCGTCCTCGGCATCAGTATGGTCGAAGCCCAGCAAATGCAAGCCACCGTGCACGCATAAATGCGCCCAGTGATGCAGCGCTTGTTTGCCCTGCTGCAGCGCTTCACGGGCAACCACTGGCGCGCACAAAACAATGTCACCGAGTACCCGGCGGCCTTCGATCAGCGGCATATCGGCCGGAAAACTCAACACGTTGGTGGCGCTGTCCTTGCCCCGCCAATCGCGATTGAGCGCCCAGCCTTCGGCCTCGTCGACAATGCGAACGTTCAGGCTGACCGGGCCGGCGTCTGCCAGCGCAACTTCCAGCCAGCGGCGGAACTCACGATCTTCGGGAATGGCCTCATCAGCAACCAGGCGCTGGACATTGAGCTCCAGCCAATCCGCGTGTTCAGTCATTGCGTCGGTCCTTTTTACCAGCCGCTTCCGCCTCGGCGTCGGCCCGGTCATAGGCCTCGACAATCCGGCGAACGATGGGGTGACGCACGACATCGCGTGAATCAAAGAAAGTCTGGCTGACGCCCTCGACGTCTTTCAGCAAGCCCAACGCCTGGCGCAGCCCGGAGCCGACCTTGGGCGGCAGATCAACCTGGGTCAGGTCACCCGTGATGACTGCCTTTGAGCCAAACCCGATTCGGGTCAGGAACATTTTCATCTGTTCCGAGGTGGTGTTCTGGGCCTCGTCAAGAATCACGTAGGCATCGTTCAGGGTTCGCCCGCGCATATAGGCCAGCGGAGCCACTTCGATGACGTTTCGTTCGGCCAAACGCGCAGCACGCTCAAAGCCCAGCATTTCGTACAGGGCATCGTGCAAGGGGCGCAGGTAAGGGTCTACCTTCTGGGCCAGATCGCCGGGCAGGAAGCCCAGGCGCTCGCCGGCTTCCACGGCCGGTCGCACCAGCACAATGCGCTGAACGCGATCCTTTTCCAGCGCGTCGACGGCGCAGGCCACGGCCAGGAAGGTTTTGCCAGTACCGGCCGGACCGACGCCGAAGTTGACGTCGTGCTCGGCAATGCGCCCGAGGTAACGTTTCTGATTGGGGCCACGGCCGCGAATCAGGCCACGGCGAGTGCGAATGCTCACTTCCGTTTCAGCCGCGTCCTCGACTTCGTCCAGGCCGGATTGCTGCAATTGAAGATTGACCAGCGACGGCGTGAGCACGTCGCGCTCGGTCTGGCGAAACAGCTTGCGCAATACGCGCCGGCCCGCTTGCACGGCATCGGCCTCGCCTTCCAGGCTGAAGATGTTGCCGCGACCGGCAATCGAGATGCCCAGGCGGTTCTCGATCAGGCGGATGTGCTCGTCCAGTTGGCCACACAGATTGGCCAGCCGCTCGTTGTCGGCCGGCTCGAGTTCAAGGGTCAGGGCAGACGCATTGGCCATCGCGTCAGGCCGCCTGGTCGCTGGAATCAACCAGGCGTCCGCGCAGGCTGTTACTCAGTGCCGCCGTGATGACCACCTCGGCCATGCGACCAGCCAGACTGGACGGGCCCGGGAAATTCACCACCCGGTTGTTTTCAGTGCGACCGGCCAGTTCATTGACGTCTTTCTTGCTGGGGCCTTCGACCACCACGCGCTGAACCGTGCCCACCATGGACTCGGAAATGGCGGCGGCCTGGGCATTGATCCGGGCCTGCAGGCGCTGCAACCGGTCTTTTTTCTCGGCCAGGCTGACGTTGTCGGGGAACGAGGCCGCCGGCGTGCCGGGCCGGGCCGAGTAGATGAACGAAAAGCTTTGGTCGAAGTTCAGCGAAGTGACCAGGTCCATGGTCTGCTGGAAATCGTGTTCGGTTTCACCCGGAAAGCCGACGATAAAGTCCGACGACAGCGAAATATCCGGGCGCGCCTCGCGCAGCTTGCGAATTTTCTGCTTGTATTCCAGCACCGTGTGGCCTCGCTTCATCAGCGACAGGATGCGATCCGACCCGGCCTGAACCGGCAGGTGAAGGTAGTTGGCCAGTTTCGGCACATCGCGGAACGCCTCGATCAGGCTGTCGGAAAACTCGACCGGATGCGAGGTGGTAAAGCGGATGCGTTCGATGCCGTCGATGTGAGCCACGTAGCGGATCAGCAAGGCCAGATCGGCCGTGCCGCCATCGTGCATGGGGCCAAGGTAGGCATTGACGTTCTGACCCAGCAGATTGATCTCGACCACGCCCTGGTCGGCCAGTGCGGCGACCTCGGCAATCACGTCATCCAGCGGACGAGAAACCTCCTCGCCGCGGGTATAGGGAACCACGCAGAACGAGCAGTACTTGCTGCAGCCTTCCATGATCGACACGAAGGCCGAGGCACCCTGCTTGCCGGCCGGCGGCAGGTGGTCGAATTTCTCGATTTCCGGGAAGCTGATATCAATGGCCGGCTTGGCGTTTTCTCGCACCTGACTGACCATGCCCGGCAGACGGTGAATGGTCTGCGGCCCGAACACCAGGTCAACGAAGGGCGCACGCTTGAGAATGCCCTCACCTTCCTGGCTGGCCACGCAACCGCCCACGCCGATTACCAGCCCGGGTTTGCGCTCTTTCAGCGGCCGCCATTTGCCCAGCTGCGAGAACACCTTTTCCTGAGCCTTCTCACGGATCGAGCAGGTGTTGATCAGGATGACGTCCGCTTCCTCGGGGTTGTCCGTCAGCGACAGGCCGTGGGAGGCGGCCAGCACGTCGGCCATCTTGTCCGAGTCGTACTCATTCATCTGACAGCCGTGCGTCTTGATGTAAAGCTTTCCGGGCATTGGAAATTATTGATGAAAAACCACCGTGTATTGTAGCCCAGCAGCAGCCAGGCTGCGCAAATCAGCCGGCTCGGTAGCGAACCCGGCGGGTCACCCGGCAAACCAGTTCGTAGGGGATGGTATCGGCGGCCAGCGCCAGATGCTCAATCGGCAAGCCCTCACCCCACAGCACCACCGGATCGCCGATGGCCGCTTCGGGACAGGCCGCCAGATCAATCGTGATCATGTCCATGGACACGCGCCCAGCCAGCGCACAGACCTTGCCGTTGACCAGCACCGGTGCGCCATCGGCCATGCTGCGCGGGTAACCATCCCCATAGCCGATGGCGGCCACCCCCAGGCGCATGGGCGCTTCGGCCACGAACCGACCGCCGTAGCCAATCGCTTCGCCGGCCGGCACGTCTTTCACCGAGATCAACTCGGTGCTCAGGGTCATGGCCGGGGCCAGGCCCAGGTCGGCGCCGGTTTTGCCGGCAATCGGTGAAATACCATAGAGCATGATGCCCGCCCGCACCCAATCCGCATGGCTGTCGGGATGACCGAGTATGGCTGCCGAGTTGGCCAGACACAGCTCGCCGGACAGCCCCTTGACGTAGTGACGGAAGCGTTCGATCTGCCGCTGCGTTGGCTCGGGATTGTTTTCATCGGCCCGGGCGAAATGACTGACCAGGTTGATCTGCTCGACTCCCGGCAAAGCTTCCAGGCGCTGATGCAGTTCGGGCAGGGTTTCAGGCGGCAAGCCCAGGCGATGCATGCCCGATTCGACCTTCAGCCACAATCTGGGCGTTGGCGAACGGCCGAAGCGCAATAGCGCGTCCACCTGTGAGGGGTGGTGCAAGGTCAGCTCCAGCCTCAGGTCGGCGGCGACGGCCAGATCGGCCGAGTGAATCACCCCTTCCAGCAGCATCACCGGAAGCTCGCTGCCCAGGCGCCGAATCGCCCGGGCCTCCTCCAGGGTGGCCACCGCCAGCAGGTCAGAGTCCTTCAGCGACGGCAGGCACAGGTCAAGCCGGTGACCGTAAGCATCGGCCTTGACCACGGCCATGACCTTGCAGCCCGGGGCCAAAGCCCGGACGCGGGCCAGGTTATGGCGCAAGGCTGCCGGATGAATCCTCGCCAGGGTATTGCGGGGCATGGCCTGGGCGTCTTAGTCGTCCTGACCGTAGTGGTCGTAAGTGAAGTCGCGGAAACGCAGGTATTCGCCCTGGAAAGCCAGCGGGAAATGCCCGGTAGCACCGTGACGGTGCTTGCCGATGATGATTTCCGCCTTGCCCTTGTCGGGCGAATCCTCGTTGTAGATCTCGTCGCGGTAGATAAACAGGATCAGGTCGGCATCCTGCTCGATAGCGCCGGATTCACGAAGATCGGCCATCTTCGGGCGCTTGTCCGGGCGCTGCTCCAGAGCACGGTTAAGCTGCGACAGGGCAATCACGGGCACCTGAAGTTCCTTGGCCAGGGCCTTGAGACTGCGGGAAATTTCGCTGATCTCCTGGGTGCGGTTCTCGCCGAGACCCGGCACCTTCATCAGCTGGAGGTAATCGATCACGATCAGACCGATATCGTGCTCTCGCTTCATTCTGCGGGCACGCGCGCGCAACTCGATCGGCGAAAGCGACGGCGTCTGGTCAATAAACATGCGTGCATCCTTGAGCATGTTCATCGCCGATCGCAAATTGACCCAATCGTGGTTGTCCAGCTTGCCGCTGCGAAGCTTTTCCTGGCCAATCTGGCCCAATGAAGAGAACAGGCGCATGACCAGCTGGGTGTCGGACATTTCCATCGAGAAGACTGCCACCGGCACCTTGTAGCGTATGGCCGCCTTCTCGGCGATATTCATCGAAAATGTGGTTTTACCCATGGCGGGCCGGGCCGCAACGATAATCAGGTCGGTGGCTTGCAAGCCTGACGTGCGCTTGTCAAGCTCGCTGAAGCCGGTTGGCACGCCGGTCAACTCGCCGTCTTTTTCCTGCAGTTCATTAAGCGTATCGATGGCATCGGCCAGCACCTTCTGGATGGGTACGTAGCCCGATTGGCGATGGGCACCCTGGTCGGCGATGGCATAGATCGACTTTTCGGCCTCTTCCAGGAGCTCCTTGGCGGTGCGCCCGCTGGGCCGCAGTGCGTCGTCGGCGATCCGGCTGCCAATGTCGATCAGTTGCCGCAATACCGAGCGCTCGCGCACGATGTTGGCGTAACCAACGACATTGGCCGGCCCTGGCGTCTCGTTGGCCAGCATGGTGACGTAGGCGCCGCCGTCCACCTGGTCAAGCTTGCCGTGACGGGCAAACCACTCGGTCACGGTGATCGCATCGCAGGGCTGGTCCTGCTGGCACAAGTCGGCTATCGCCCGAAAAATCAGCCGATGGTTCTGTCGGTAAAAATCCTCCTCGGTAATCTGGTCAGCCACCTGGTCCCAGGCGCGCCCAGACAGCATCAATGCGCCCAACAGCGACTGCTCGGCCTCGTTGGAATGCGGCGGTGCCTTGACGTCGGCAAACGAAGTTAAACGGGGTTCAGCCAAAAGACATTCCTGAAATGCTTATCCGTTGAGGCGTGGGTTGCCCAGTATAAGCCTGCCCATGCAGTTCAGTCATGGACCGGCCATAAAAAAGACCGCGAGGCCGAGCCATCGCGGTCTTTTCGGGTTGTCGGCTTGCCCGCGGGCAGCGCGATCAATCAGGCGCTTTCTTCGACGACCCGAACCTTGACTTCGGTCTGCACGTCAGCGTGAAGAATCAGGCCAATCGTGTATTCACCCGGTTCGCGAATCGGACCTTCAGGCATATCAACTTCAGCCTTTTCAACGGCAACGCCCATGTCGGTCATCTTGCCGGCAATTTCCGCCGGGCTGATGGACCCGTACAAGCGACCTTCCGGGGACACCGCCACTTCGAACAAGACTTCTTCGACCGCTTCCACGGCTTCGCGACGGGCTTCGGCCGCGGCCAGCTTTTCGTTGGCCTGGCGCAGCAGCTCTTCACGACGAGCTTCGAACTTTTCAAGATTCTCGGCAGTCGCCGGAACCGCTTTGCCGCGCGGCAGGAGGAAGTTGCGACCGTAACCAGGGCGCACCGTGACGGTGTCGCCGAGTTCGCCGAGGTTGTGCACCGTTTCAAGCAAAATCAGTTTCATATCGACACCTGCTTAATGATTATCGGAGTACGGCAACAACGCCAGATAGCGTGCGCGCTTGACGGCCGTCGCCAGCTGGCGCTGGTATTTGGCCTTGGTGCCGGTAATCCGGCTGGGAACAATCTTGCCCGTCTCGCCAATGAAATCCTTGAGCAACTCAACGTCTTTGTAGTCGACCTGCTCAATCCCTTCGGCGGTGAAGCGGCAGTACTTTCTTCTTCTCATGAAACGGGCCATTGATTAATCCTCCGCCTTGTCGCTATCGTCATTGTCCGACGCGTCTGCTTCATCATCGCTGTCGCTGTCGTCGCTGCTATCGCTGTCATCGTCGAAGGACGCACGGCGGCTTTTCTCACGCTCGTCCTTGCTTTCCTTGCGCTGCATCATGATCGACGGCTCGGTTTCGGCCTCATCCTTGCGAACGGTCAAGTGACGCAGGATCGCGTCATTGAAGCGGAAGATGCCTTCCAGCTCTTCCAGGGTGGCCGCGTCGCACTCGATGTTGATCATCAGATAGTGCGCCTTGTGCAGCTTGTCAATGGTGTAGGCGAGTTGGAGACGACCCCAGTCCTCGCTTCGGTGGACGTTTCCACCGTTGGTTTCGACCAGGGAGCGGTAGCGTTCCAGCATACCGGGCACCTGCTCGCTCTGGTCCGGATGGACCAGCAGAACGATCTCATAGTGACGCATGGATAACTCCTTGTGATTTCGAAGACCCGGAACCACTCCGGACCCGCAAAGCCCCCGCCGCGTTCAACAATCATCGGCGTGGAGCAAGGTTGCCCACCAAGGCAGGCAAGAGCGGAATTGTATCAGATGCGGTGGAAAGGTGAAAGGTGAGAAGTGAAAGGCATTGGGGGACAGCAGTCAGCCGACGGTGAAGCTTTCGCCGCAGCCGCATTCGCCGGTGACATTGGGGTTGCGGAAGCGAAATTCCCGCGTCAGACCATCGTGAACGAAGTCGACGGTTGTGCCATCCACCATGGCAAAGGCTTTGTCGGAGACGATGACCTTGACGCCCTGATCTTCAAACACATGGTCATCAGGCTCGGTCGCCTGGGCGATCGCCACTTCGTAAGCCCATCCGCTGCAGCCGGTTCTGCGCACATCGACCCTGAGCCCGATACCGCCTTCCCTGGCCAGGAAATCCTGGACACGCCGTGCGGCCGCATCCGTCAGGGCAATGTGGTTATTCGATCGTCTGGTGTCAGTCGCTGTGCTCATAACCGTTATTATTGGCGCTTGGGTGTCAATTTTCAATAACAAGGATTCTCATTTCCATGCAGACAGCAAGCGTCCGCCAGGTTCTCGGCGGTGACATCGCCGCAGGCTCAACAGTCATCGTTCAAGGCTGGGTTCGTACCCGCCGCGACTCCAAGGCCGGCTTTTCCTTCATTCATCTCAATGACGGCTCCTGCTTCGGCAATCTGCAGTTGGTCGCACCCAGGGATCTGGCCAATTACGAGGACGAGATCCTCAAGCTGACCAGCGGCGCGTCCTTGCGCTGCCAGGGCACCGTGGTCGAATCGAAAGGCCGTGGACAAAGTCTGGAAATCCAGGCCAGTTCAATCGAAATCCTCGGCCTGGTCGATGATCCGGACACCTACCCGATCCAGCCCAAGCAGCATTCCTTCGAATTTCTGCGCACCGTGGCCCACCTGCGCCCGCGCACCAACACCTTTGGTGCGGTGACCCGAGTGCGCCACGCCGCAGCCCGCGCTATCCATGAATTCTTCGACCAGAATGGCTACTACTGGGTCAACACCCCGATCATCACGGCTTCGGACGCCGAGGGCGCTGGCCAGATGTTCCGTGTCTCGACCCTGGACATGATGAACCTGCCACGCACCGACTCAGGCCAGGTCGACTTTGGCGAAGACTTCTTCGGTCGCGAGACCTTCCTGACCGTATCCGGCCAGCTCAACGTCGAGGCCTTCTGTCTGGCCATGAGCAAGGTCTACACCTTCGGCCCGACTTTCCGGGCCGAGAATTCCAACACCACCCGCCATCTCGCCGAGTTCTGGATGGTCGAGCCAGAGCTCGCCTTCGCCGACCTGAAAGACCTGGCCACTCTGGCCGAGGATTTCCTCAAGTTCGTTTTTGCACGCGTACTCGAGCGATGCGGCGACGACATGGCCTTCTTTGCCGAGCGGATCGAGCCCGAGGCCATCAGCCGTCTGGAGGGACTGGTCGACAGCGAGTTCGTGCGCATGGACTATGCCGAGGCGGTGAAGATTCTCCAGGCCAGCGGCCAGAAATTCGAGTACAAGCCTGAATGGGGCGTCGACCTGCAGACCGAACACGAACGCTACCTGACCGAGAAGCACTGCAAGGCGCCTGTGGTGGTGATGAACTACCCGACCGAAATCAAGGCCTTCTACATGCGCTTGAATGACGGCGGTGACACCGTGGCGGCACTGGACGTGCTGGCTCCCGGCATCGGCGAGATCATTGGCGGCAGCCAGCGCGAGGAGCGTCTTGACGTGCTGACCCGACGCATGGCCGAGCACGGCCTGGATGCTGAAACCTACAAGTGGTTCGTCGACCTGCGCCGCTACGGCAGCGTGCCACACGCAGGCTTCGGCCTGGGCTTCGAGCGGCTGCTGAATTACATCACCGGCCTGGGCAACATCCGCGACGTGATCCCCTACCCGCGCACCCCGGGCAACGCTCCGTTTTAATTGCCTGACAAAAAAGCGACTAACCGCTAAGACGCGAAGAACGCAAAGCAGGAAAACCAGGAGTGCAGACAGATCCGGATGCAGTTCGAAAAGCAAGACTGTTCCGAGGCTTTTAAAGGCTTTTCATCTTTGCGCCCTTTGCGTCTTTGCGGTTAGCCTGCTTTTGAAGTTGTCAAAAAGCCCGTTGATCGAAACGAGGAAAGCAGAATGAATATTGATTTACAGGGTCGGCA
This sequence comes from Gammaproteobacteria bacterium, assembly GCA_003567685.1. Lineage (GTDB taxonomy): Bacteria > Pseudomonadota > Gammaproteobacteria > Xanthomonadales > Wenzhouxiangellaceae > Wenzhouxiangella. The sequence goes on along the minus strand of PWYW01000008.1, from coordinate 8,423 downwards.
GGCCTTGGTGTGTGGGGCCAGTCGGGGGATTGGGCAGGCCACCGCCCGAGTGCTCGCTTCGATGGGTGCGACGGTCACGGTCGTGGCGCGCAATGAGGACAGGCTGAAAGCCGTCTATGCGGAGCTTCCTCGGAACCATGACCAAGAGCATCAATATGTTGCAGCTGACTTCTCGAATCCTTATGAGGTAAGGAAGCAGTTTCGCGATCGGTTGGCCGCCCGTCCGGTCCATATCCTGATCAACAACAGTGGCGGCCCGCCGCCCGGGCCGATTGCCAATGCCGACGGCGAGGCTTTTCTCGACGGCATGCGCGCCCACCTGCTGTGTAACCAGTATCTGGCCCAGGCCGCCCTGCCCGGCATGCGCCAGGCCAACTACGGGCGAATCGTCAACATCATCTCCACCTCGGTCTATGAACCTATTCCCGGCCTGGGCGTATCGAACACGGTGCGCGCCGCGGTGGCCGCCTGGGCCAAGACCTTGTCGGCCGAGTTGGCGCCGGAGGGCTTTACCGTTAACAACGTGCTGCCCGGCTTTACCGCCACCGACCGCCTCGATAGCCTGATCAGGGGTCGGGCCGAGAAGGCTGGCCAGTCCGAGACCGAGATCGCCGAAGGCATGCGCGCAACCGTCCCCATGGCCCGTTTCGCCAGCGCCGAGGAAGTGGCCAATGCAATCGCCTTTCTGGCCAGTCCGGCGGCCTCCTACATCACCGGGGTCAGCCTGGCGGTGGATGGGGGGCGGTTGAAAGGGATTTAGGGCGGTGAAAGGTGAAAGGTAAGAGGTGAAGGGATGAAGACGCTCGACAACTGGATTGGGGGGCGGCAGGTTGCGCCCTTGGGGGGTGCTTACCTGGATGATTTCGAGCCGGCAACCGGGCAAGTGATCGCGCGGATTCCGGATTCAGGGCCTGAAGAGATCGACCAGGCGGTGGCGGCAGCGCGGGCCGTGTTTCCTGTCTGGGCGGGTTTGAGCGTGGCCAAACGGGCCGAGCGACTCGAGGCGCTGGCCGGGCTGATCGAGCGCGATGCCGGGCGCCTGGCGGAGCTGGAATCGCTCGATACCGGCAAGCCGCTGACGCTGGCGCGCGAGATCGACATGGGCCGGGCCCGGGCCAACCTGCGCTTTTTTGCCCAAGCCATGCAGCAGTGGTCAAGCAGCAGCCACGACATGGGCAACATCGGTTTCAACTACACACGGCGGGAGCCGCTTGGGCCAGTGGCCCTGATCACACCCTGGAACCTGCCCTTGTACCTGCTGACCTGGAAGCTGGCCCCGGCCCTCGTGACCGGCAACACCGTGGTCGCCAAGCCCTCTGAACTGACCCCTTTGACCGCCGATGCCCTGGCCGCTTTGAGCCTGGAAGCCGGCATTCCTGCTGGCGTCTTCAACCTGATTCAGGGGACAGGCGCCCGCTGCGGACAGGCCCTGGTCGACCACGCTGATATCAAGGCGATTTCCTTCACCGGCGGCACCGTCACGGGACGGCATATTGCGGCCACCGCCGCCCCGCGCCTGATCAAGACATCGCTGGAATTGGGCGGCAAGAACTCGGCCATTGTCCATGCCGATGCCGATATCGACCACACCGTAGCCGGGCTGATGCGGGCCGGATTCACTAATCAGGGCCAGGTCTGCCTGTGCAGCTCGCGCTGGCTGATCCATGAGTCAATTTACGAGCCCCTGGTCGAGCGCCTGGTCGAGGCAGTCTCGGCGCTCAAGGTTGGTGACCCGAACGAGCCAGATAACAGCCAGGGCGCGCTGATCTCCGCCGAGCATCGCGACAAGGTCATGAGTTTCATCAAACAGGCCAAAGAGGACGGCGGCCGAATCCTGACCGGCGGCGAGACCATCCAGCCCGAAGGCCGTTGTCACGGCGGCTATTTTGTGCGCCCTACCCTGATCAGCGACCTGCCCGCTGCAAGCCGGCTGCATTTCGACGAAATCTTTGGCCCTGTCGTTACCCTGCAGCGCTTCAGCAACGAAGACCAGGCGATCGAACTGGCCAACAGCACCGACTACGGCCTGGCCGCCACCGTCTGGACCCGGGACCTGGCCACGGCCCATCGCACCGCCGCGCGGCTGCAATCCGGCATTGTCTGGATCAACGATTGGCTGGTACGCGACCTGCGTACACCCTTCGGCGGCGTGAAACACTCGGGCCTGGGCCGCGAAGGCGGGAATTGGTCGCTGGAATTCTTTACCGAGCCAAAAAACGTCTTTGTTTCGATGCGCTGAGAACCCAGCTATTTGGCCAGGCGTTGCTGACAACCGCTTCCGGTCAGTTTTTCGGCGAGGAATTCGCTGCCCCGGTTGATCGCCACGGCACTGGTCAGGAACGATCCGACGTGACCACGGGCTCGCATTCGATACAGTTCAACGTGCACTCCATCCTTATCAAATGCCGCCATGAAATCCTCGGCATGGGCGATGGGCACCAGTCGGTCGGCCGTACCATGGAACAAAAAGTGCGGGGGAGCCATGCCGTGCACCTGGCGCAGGGGCGAGGCCAGTTCATAAGCCTCAGGCACCTCGCTGCGGTCACCACCAAGAAACTGAATCAGCAGCTTGCCTTCGTCATAGCTGTGAAAGTCGGCGGGCAATCCGCCGGCCACGACCGCATCCAGGCACGTCTCCAGCCCTCCGTAGGGTTGGTCAACGGCGTTATCACTGCCGGCAACCAGCGCCGCCAGGCTGACCAGATGGGCACCCGACGAAAATCCTAGGGCACCCAGACGTTCGGGATCAATATTCAGCCCGGCCGCCTCGTCTCGCATCCAGCGAATGGCCATTTGCACATCATGCAGCTGGGCCGGGAACTGAAATTCGGGCGCGAATCGATAGTCGATGTTGACGGCCACAAAGCCACGCCGCGCCAGGCGATTGGCAATGGGGCGCATATCGTCACGGCTACGGCTTTCCCAACCGCCGCCATGAACCAGCACAACACCCGGGAATATCCCGGGCTGGTCCGGCCGATGAACGTCTGCCTTCAGTGCCTGGGGCCAGTCCTCGGGCACAAACCGAACATCCTCAATCACCTCGACCCCGAATCGGGGCCATTCGACAGAGCGCGCCGAGCCGTTCTGGTGGCTGGCGCATCCCGCCAGCACAACAACCAACAAAACGCAGCCAGCACAACGCCAAATGGTGAGCTCAGGCATGCTCAAAAGCCTTCGATCAACTGCTGGCTGAGCTCGCGCAAGGCTGCGCGGGCATCCGGATCCAGGGCCTGCTCGTGCGGGTGGGTGATCTCGCCGTTCTGGAAGTAATGTCCGGTGCCCACCTCGTCGGTGACCAGCTGCATGACCCGATCAGCGCCCTCATGAACATCGGTTTGCGGCTCGATTCCGGCCTGTCGAACCATGTAGGTATCCATGAAGGTTGCCGGATGCAGCGCGTTGATGGTCACCTGCGCCGGGTCCAGACGCTCGGCCAGATCCTTGGCATGAAGAATCTGGGCCAGCTTGCTCTGGGCGTAGTGTCGACCAATCTGGCGCTCATCGGGCTCCCACTGCTCCAGCATCGGGTCGTCGAAATCGATCGGCGCCTGGGCCCCGGATGACACGTTGATGATTCGGGCCGGCGCGCCCGCTTCCAACAGCGGCATCAAGCGCTCGGTCAAAAGGAAGTGCGCCAGGTAATTGACCTGCAAGACCTTGTCCACGCCATCGTCGGTCAAACCGTGTCCCTCTTCGGGCGCGCCAATCCCGGCATTGTTGACCAGTAAGTTGAGCTGGTCAAAATCGGCCAGCAAACCATTGGCCAGCCCGGCGACCTGGGCCAGCTCCAGGAAATCGGCCCGGCGAAACTCGGCGGTCCCACCAGCAGCCACCAGCTCTTCAACCAACCGCTCGCCTCGAGCGACGCTTCGACCATGAACGATCACGTGATAGCCATTTGCCGACAGCCGACGGGCGAGCTCTTCGCCCAGACCGCGCGTTGAACCTGTCACCAGGGCAATCGGGCGCTCAGGGTCACTGTGAGCATTACCCTCCTCAGGGTCATGCTGATAGCGACTGTCCGAATCACTTTCAGCACAACCGGCGAGGGCCAAGGCAGCAACCAGCAGCACTATCATGGCCAGGGGAAATCGCGATCGTGAGAACATTACCTACTCCGGCTGTCGAATTGCTCAGGATAAGCGCAAAAGCGCAGCAAGCGATCAACGCTGTATCGGCGTCTCAAGGCAGTAGACTCTGGGGCTATTGAATGCCCGCAAAAGGATTGGTCCAATGAGCAAAACGATTCACTCAAGTACAGCACCTGAGCCGGTCGGGGCCTACCCGCATGCTCGACGGGTCGGCAATCTGCTGTTCCTGTCCGGCCTGGGGCCACGCATCCCCGGCACCAACGAGGTGCCTGGCAACCGCTACGATACCGATGGAACCCTGCTTGACTACGACATCGCCGCACAGACCGAACAACTGGTGGCCAACCTCGACCAGGTGCTGGAGGCGGCTGGCGCCAGCCGGAACCAGCTGGTTGATATCACCGTCTTTCTGACCAACATGAAAGACGATTTCAAAACCTTCAACAACATCTACCGAAAGCATTTCAGCGAAGCGGCACCCTGCCGCACGACTGTCGAAATCAATGCCCTGCCCACCCCGATTGCCGTGGAGTTCAAATGCATCGCAAGCTTCGAAACTGTCTGACCATCGCGCTTCCGGCGCTTTTCTCCCTGGGCCTGACTGGTCAAGTTGTGGCTACGGACGCCGGCCATGACGCCGTTGATCCCGAGCCCGACATCAAGCGCCTGGCGCTCGGCCAGTTTGACTACCGCACCTGGCTGTTGCTGGACGACCGTCGCATGGAGGTCGATACCCGACTGCTGCTCAGTCACGATAGCGACCAGCCCGAACCGGAACTGAGTATCGAAGCGCTGATTGAGACCGGCATGGGCCGAACACGGGATCGCCTGTTTCTGGATGCCGAGACCCTGCGGCCCAAGCGCCGCGCCGTGGAACAGAACGACGGCGAAATGTCGGTAGAGTATGGCGAGTCCCAACTACTGGCCACCTTGCGTACTGGCCAGGAAACCGTCCAGGTTGATCTGCCGCTGGATGTCGCCGTCTACGCCGGCGAAACCGGTCTGGATATCACCCTGGCCTCACTGCCGCTGGCGTCCGGCTACCAGACTCAGCTGAACGTAGTGGAGGTCGACGTCAACAGCCAGGTAAGGCGGTTTGCCGTTGAGGTTGAACCGCTGGAAACCGTTCAGATCGAGATCGGCGAGTTCCAGGCCTGGCCGGTCCGCCTGGAAGCGCTGGACGACCAGGGAGGCGACCAATGGCTGTGGTTCAGCGACACCGAACCCCGCTACCTGATTCGCGCTGAGGCCAACGTTCCCGGGGAGCTGGGCGATGGCATGCTGGTCACCGAGCTACGCGCCAAATCCATCAACGCCGCCGATGACTGAACATTGCATCCTCACGATCAATTGGGCAGGATTGAGAAGAAATCAAAGCGCGAGGATTTGCCATGCTGCCGCCGATTAATTTCAGCCAGTGGATCGAAGACAATCGCCACCTGTTAAAACCGCCTGTTGGCAACAAGTGCGTGGTGGATGACGACTTCATCGTCATGGTCGTTGGCGGCCCGAACCAGCGCACCGACTACCACTACGACGAGGGCCCGGAATTCTTTTACCAGGTCGAGGGTGATATGATCCTCAAGCTAATGGAGGAAAATGGCCCGCGGGACGTGCGAATTCGCGGGGGCGAAATCTTCTACCTGCCACCGCGGGTGCCGCACTCCCCTCAGCGCCTGGCCAATACCGTCGGACTGGTTATTGAACGCAAGCGCCTGGCCGATGAAAAAGACGGCTTGATGTGGTTCTGCCCGAACTGCCATCACAAGCTGTACGAAGAGTACTTCCAACTGGAAAGCATCGAGAACCAGTTCCCGCCCATCATCCGGGGTTTTCTGGGCGATGAACAGCGCCGAACCTGCCAGCGTTGTGGCACCGTTCACCCAGGCGCGAGCGGCTGAACGAGCACCGAGTCAGAGACTACCATTAACCCGGCAGGTATGTAGATCGCATTCAGCCGCAGTGTGGCTTTCGTCAGCAAGGCAGCGAAGCTGCCACTGTAGCCACTCTACAGCAAGCTTCGATAACGCAGCCTGACGAATGCCACACTGCGGCCTGTCATTAAAATTTAAGTAGTTAGGGGCGCCAAGCAGGCCCCGACTCTGCGTTCTCGCCCTTGCCAATGGAATCACCATTGCCTGCGAGCGACGCCTTGATTCGGGGCCTGCTTGGCGCCCTGAATGTGATCTACATACCTGCCGGGTTAATAAGCAACCAGAACCAAAGTGGCACGGTCAGAGCCGAAAGAATCACGCCCCAGGCCACCATGGCCGAACTCAGGGCCGGTGCCAGACGTGCGGAGGCCAGCAGCGCCGCCGCAGTAATCATTGGTGCCATGGCCGACTCCAGAACGGCGACCTGGGCGACACCCGGACTGGCCTGCATCAAGACCACCAGCAATAGCGCCAGGGCTGGCAGCACAACCAGCTTGCCGGTCAGGCCAATCACCAGGGGCAGACGATAATCCCTTGGCAGGCGCAACTTCAGGCTCAGACCAATGGCCAAGGTCACCAGTGGCAGCAACATCAGGGCAAACCGCTCTGTCAGGTCCCACAACCAGTCCGGAAACCAGTCATGCCCCAGCAGCATGGCGGCCATCAGCGCCAGAAAAGGCGGGAAGCCCAGAATCTTCTTTCCCATCGCCCTGAATGACGGCGCTTGCCCCTCGCTATACCAGGCAATCACGAACAGGGCGTGGGTGCAGACAATCAGGAACGAGCCGAACTGGTCATAGACAACCGCCAACGGCAGATACTCTGGCCCCAGTAAGGCCTCAATCAGGGGAAATCCAAGGAACGACGTATTCCCCAGCGGTATCAGCACCAGCAACGTGGCAGTCACTTCCCTGGACAAGTCCAGCCAACGGCTGAGCAACAACACGCTGACAATCGTGAAACCGAGCAATAGCCAAGGCACACCCACCAGCGGCACCAACTCCAGGCTGAATTCCAGCGTCGGCACATGAATGAAAATAATCGCCGGGAGGCAGAGCGTGATGACAACCTTGTTGAGCACGTCCGCGGCGTTGTCGGGAAACAATTCGGCCCGCGCAGCCAGCCAGCCAGCAGCAATAAGCACAATGATCAGGATATAGGCGGTCACGGCAGAACCCGAAGAATCACCCGAGGATGTTAACGCGGCTGCATCACTGCCGGGTTGAAAACGCACAGGATCTTCGAAGTTGCGGCGGTGCCGGCTTAACGTTGTGAGTACAGGGCGAGCGCTCACTCTGCGATCTCTGAACCTGCTGCATCGGGGGGCGTCAGGTGCTTCGGGCCGGCGGGGCGCGGGCGTTTCCGCGCAGCCCGCAGCATCCATCCGCTGGATAAAAGCTCACCTGATTACGCAGATGACCCAGCCATTGATGCGGACCCCGAGAATTCAGGGGCAGGCGGCGAGTGGTGCCGGCTGCTGGCGAGCGCTGGCGCTATCCGGCGGTGTCGATTCTTCGAGCTCAAGGGAGCCAGGGTGCCAATGAATGCCATTGAGGATACCGATGGTGCTTTGGTTTCTGGCTGGGTCCCGGGCGCCTGAAACGGCTGAAACACCGTGCCCGCCGCCGCGCGCCAGTGCTCGCCATCAGCCAACACCACTCCCCGCTGATGGTGTTGAGGAAAGGGCGGGCTTGAACCCCTGCGATCTTTCAGCCTGCTGAATCGGGGGGCAAGTGGGCCACCCGATGGATTGAATAATGCTCAGAGCCACTGTGCTGGTGCGAATCAAGGCGCGTTCCGCAGGGAATGGCAAGCCCTTGCCAAGGAACGCAACGCCGAGTCGTGCCAGCACAGTGGCTCCCCAAAAGAATAGACAACGGCCGCCGCACAAGCGCCGTGGGCTGCGTTCCGCTCGCTTGAATTGGCGACGGCCAGTCCTGCGCTCGCGCGCCTTGCCCACAACGCTTGTGCGACGGCTGAGCGTTATTCAATCCACCGGGTGGCCCACTAGGTGCTTCGGGCCGGCCGGGACGCGGCCGCTTCCCGGTAACTCTCAGCCTGCATCCGTTTGATTGCTGCTCAAAGAGGTTGCGAATCCATCCGTTGTGACGGTGTGATCTCGAGGCCACCCAAGCTCCCGTGAGCCTGCCCCTGGCAAGCCAGCCGAACGTCCCGGCTGGCCCGAAGCACCTGGCGCCACCGGATGCTCGGAGCGATCGATGGGCACGGAATTTATAGGGGATTTTCGTGCCAGGGGATTGCCGGGGCTTCGCCCCAGCGTCCTCCGGGCGCGCTGCGCCCTCCGGTTCGAACCAAGGGGTCGATTACGCCAGAGGAGCCTCAAAATAAAAAAGCCCGCGCAAGGCGGGCTTTTTTATTTTGGCGTCCCCTAGGG
>PWYW01000013.1 GCA_003567685.1 Gammaproteobacteria bacterium | reverse complement strand
TTCGCAGCTATCTGGCCGAAGTGCATCCGGAAATCGCCAGCGGCCAGGCCGAGCTGCGCCAGCGCTACCTGGCCAGCGGCTGGGTCAATGCCAGCAGCGAAGACCGGGAAACGTATGTTACCGAGCTGCGGGCGCTGCGCGACATCCACCCCGATGTGACCCTGGCCCAGTTCGTCGACCACATCGACTACGCCGTCGATCTGATCGGCGTCGAGCATGTCGGCATCGTGTCCGACTTTGACGGCGGCGGCGGCGTGGACGGCTGGGATGACGCCTCAGAAACCATCAACGTCACCTGGGAGCTGCTGCGCCGGGGCTACAGCGAGGACGAGATCCGCGCGCTCTGGGGCGGCAACGTGCTGCGCGTGATGCGCGCAGCCGAGGCCGAAGCCACGGTGCGTTAACTCGGCTTATTTCAGGCTTTCGGGGTCGAGCGCTGCCTTGGCCTCGAAAGCCGGTCTGGCGAAGTAGTAGCCCTGGAACAGATCCACACCCAGATCGCGCAAGGCATCCCGTTCGGCACGCGTCTCCACGCCCTCGGCAATTACCCGGGGACCCAGTTCTTCGCACAGTCTCACGATATGGCGCACGATCAAGTGGCGCTGCTTGTCGCTGTCAATGTCGCGAATCAGGCCCATGTCCAGCTTGACCAGGTCGGGCACGAAGTCTGCCATCAGGTTTAAACCGGCGTAGCCATCGCCAAAATCATCGATTGCGGTTTTGAAGCCGCGCTTTTTGTAGTACTCGAGGATATTTCTGAGGTGATTTCGATCGGGCACACGATCAGCTTCGGTCACTTCGAAAATGATGTTTTCCAGCGGCAAACCGTAGCGTTCCGCCGCTTCCAGTGCTCGCTGAATGCAGGTTTCGGCCTGGTAGACGGCGTTGGGCATGAAGTTGATTGACACGTGACTTTGTACGCCGATCCTTGCCGCCAGCTCGATGGCCTTGATCCGGCAGGTCTGGTCGAATTGATACAGGTTGTCGTCGTAAACGTACTTAAAAACCTCACCGGCTGGCTCCCCGTTGACGCCCCGCACCAGGGCCTCGTGGGCGAAAATGCGGCCACTCGATAATTCAACAATCGGCTGGAATGCCATCGAGATGTCGATGCCAAGTGGTTGCTTGTCGCGGCACCGTTTGCAGCCGCCTTTACGGTTCTTTTCGTTCATTTGACCCAAGCCCTGACGCTCCGTGCGGTAGCGTACCTCAAAAGCAACAAATTGCTCGCACTTGTAACGCGCATTCTTCGTCTTTGACTCCGAGCACGGCAATACTGACGTGATAGTGTGAAAAAAAGTTCATTCTTTCAACCAGGCAGAGGCATCTTTTGGAACGAGCAGGCCAGAAACGAATTCGCCGCATCGCGGCTGTATTGGTGGTGATCATGGGCCTTGCCTTGATTCAGGACCGGGTCAGGCTGCTTTGGGCGGGCAACGACAGCCTGAGCTGGCCCACGGTGTCCGGGACGGTCATTGAGGCGACGGCCACACCGGTTGCTGGTGCCCGAACGGGCGGTGGTTGGCAGGTGCGGGTTGAATATCGCTACGAGCTTGATGGGCAGGTCTATTCCAGCGACCGAATGTTTTACACCCGCCGGCTGGGTGGACGCACCGAGCGGATGGCGCGCGATGAACTGGTGCATTATGTGCCGGGTGGGGCTGTGCTCGTGCACTATCATCCCGAACGGCCCGAACGCGCGGTGCTGAACCCGGGTGCCGACACCCGAGCCTTTTTTGGACTGGTCGTGGGCCTCGGGCTGTTGGGCATTGGCGTGACCTTCTGGCTGGTGCCGACCCGGAGCGTGCGCCGATCCGGCCGGCGTCGCGCCGCAGACTGAAGGTCGCCGGCTGACTGACAAAGTCATCCTGGTCAGGGCTCAGCGCCCGGTCAGCCCGTGCTTGCGCAGGATGCCGCGCAACTGGTCATAGCTGAGTCCCAGGCGCTCGGCGGCTTGTTTGTGGCTACGGCTGATGCTCAGGGCCTGTTCGGCCAGTTTCTTTTCCTGCTTGTCGAGATACCCGCGCAGATCGATGGGTTGTTCGCGCAGATCCGGCAGTGGCTGCTCCGCCGGCGCTTCCGGGGCGTCCTGACGCGGTCGCCAGGGGGATTCAAACGGATCAAAGCTCAGGGCATCCAGGGGCTCTTCGGGCTCATCATGCCGGTAGACGGCTCTTTCGACCACGTTGCGCAGCTCGCGCACGTTCCCGGGCCAGGCGTGGCAGAGGAGTTGTTCGGTGGCCAGTGGGCTGAAGCCGGCGAACAGGCTGCGGCCCAGCTCACGGCTGATGCGCATGGCGAAGTGTTCAGCCAGGGGCAGAATATCGGCCGATCGGGCGCGCAGCGGCGGCAGGGTAATCACGTCGAACGCCAGCCGGTCGAGCAGATCCGAGCGAAATCGGCCCTGGGCCGCCAGTTCCGGCAGGTCGACGTTGGCCGCCCCGATCAGGCGCACATCGACCTGCAGTGTGCGCGATGACCCCAGCCGCTCAAAGCGGCCGTATTCAATCACGCGCAGAATCTTTTCCTGGACCGCCAGGGTGGTGTTGGGCAGTTCGTCCAGGAACAGGCTGCCGCCGTCGGCGGCCTCGAAGCGCCCGGTGCGTCGCTGCGTGGCATCGGTGAACGCCCCGGCTTCGTGCCCGAAAAGTTCTGATTCCAGCAGGCTTTCGCTGATGGCCGCGCAGTTCAGCTTGACCAGCGGCTGGTCCCAGCGCGGCGAGAGAAAGTGCAGCCGTTCGGCGATCAGCTCCTTGCCGCTGCCCCGTTCGCCCACCACCAGCACCGGGCGGCTCATCGCGGCGGCTTTGGAAACCTGCTCCAGCACTTCCAGAAACGCCGGCGATTCGCCAATCATGGGCTGTTCATTGCGCGTCATGGGCCTAAAATACCGCAAATGGCGAAGGCAAAAACCATCTATACCTGCCGCGAGTGCGGCGCCAGTTCTCCCAAATGGTCGGGCCAGTGTGGCGACTGTGGGGCATGGAACACGCTGGAGGAGAGCGTGGCTTCGGCTGGCGCAGGCAGTGGCTCGACCCGGCGCGGCAACTGGGCCGGCACGGCGTCGGCCGAGGTGGTCAACCTGGGCGAGGTAAGGCCGGAGGATGCAAGCAAGCGCCTGTCGTCGGGTTTGAGCGAACTCGATCGCGTGCTCGGCGGCGGCCTGGTGCCGGGCTCGGTCGTGTTGCTGGGCGGCGACCCGGGCATCGGCAAGTCGACCTTGCTGCTGCAGGCGCAGTCGGCGCTAGGCAGCGGGCCCGGTAGCCTGTATGTCACCGGCGAAGAGTCGGCCGCGCAGGTGGCCATGCGGGCGCGGCGCCTGGGCCTCGATCCGGGCCAGCTGAACTGCCTGACCGAAACCAGCCTGGAGGTGATTCTGGCTACGGCTGCCAGGCATGCGCCGGCTTTTCTGGTCGTGGATTCGATTCAGACCGTCTGGACCGAGACGCTGCAATCAGCGCCCGGTGCCGTTGCCCAGGTTCGTGAGTGTGCGGCGCGCCTGGTCCAGTTTGCCAAGCAGACCGGGTGTGCCGTGGTCCTGGTCGGCCATGTGACCAAGGAGGGTGCGCTGGCCGGTCCGCGGGTGCTGGAGCACATGGTCGATGCGGTGTTGTATTTCGAGTCCGACTCCGGCAGCCGTTATCGCCTGATCCGAGCGGTCAAGAACCGTTTCGGCGCGGCCAACGAGCTGGGCGTGTTTGCCATGACCGGCACGGGCCTGAAGCCGGTCGCCAATCCGTCGGCGATTTTTCTGTCAGGTGCCGAAACGCCGGCCGCCGGCAGCTGCGTGCTGGTCACGCGCGAGGGTACGCGGCCGCTGATGGTAGAAGTCCAGGCGCTGGTGGCGCCATCGACTTTGTCCAACCCGCGTCGCGTGGCCGTCGGCATTGATCAGAACCGGCTGGCTCTGTTGCTGGCGGTGATGAATCGGCATGCCGGGATCCAGGTCGGCGACCAGGATGTCTTCGTGAATGTGGCTGGCGGTATCCGCGTGGGCGAAACCGCCAGCGATCTGGCCATTGCCCTGGCGCTGCAATCCTCGCTGCGCGAGAAGCCCCTGCCAAAGGGGCTGGTCGCGTTCGGCGAAATTGGTCTTGCCGGAGAATTGCGCCCGGTCTACAACGGCGAAGAGCGGCTGCGCGAAGCGGCCGGGCAGGGGTTTACCGAAGCCTTGCTGCCGGAGGGCAACCGAAAGGGGGTCAAGGCCCGCATCACCGCGCGCGGCTGCAAGACCCTGGCCCAGGCGTTGGCGAGCGTCCGAGAGGGCTAGATCGCGTACACTATTCAGGCATCATTCAAGCTGTTTGCGGCAGTGTAAAGGCAACACCGTGCAACGCTGCGATAGCAGTCTTCATTCTCAGGAGCACAATCCGATGACGCGATTTCTTTCCCTGATGCTGATCGGTCTGGTCATGACCCTGGCCGCCTGTGTCACGATCAACGTGTACTTCCCTGAAGCGGCCGCAGAGCGGGCGGCGGATCGCTTCATCCAGGACGTGCTCGGCGAGGATGGCCGCAGCGAGCAGGCGCCGCCACCACCGCCGGCCACAGGGTTCCAGTTGTCGGACCTGTTCATGGGCCGGGCTTATGCAGCGAGCCCGAATATCGATATCGACACCCCGCAGGTCCAGGAACTCAAGCAGCGCATGGCGGCCCGTCATCGCGAGCATCTGGCGGCCTGGTACGACGCTGGCGCGATCGGCCTGTCGAACGACGGGTTGGTTGAAATCCGCGATCGCAGCGCGATTGGCCTGGCCGACCGACGCAATCTCGAGCGCGTGGTCGGTGAAGAAAACGCTGACCGGCGTGCGGTTTATCGCGAGATTGCGGTGGCCAACGGTCGGCCCGAATGGGAAGACGAGATCCGCCAGACTTTTGCCCGCCAGTGGATCGCCAACGCGCGCTCTGGCTGGATCTACCAGCGCTCTGACGGCAGCTGGACGCAGAAATAAAAAACTGCCGCCGTGAGGCGGCAAAAACGTCGCGCTTCCCGAATAACAGGTTCTGATGAGTAGAAGACGCCGCCGGAAACTGCCGGCCGAGCCGGTATTGGCTGAAATGACCGATCTGGCCCACGATGGTCGCGGTGTGGGGCGGGTGGACGACAAGGCAATCTTTGTCCATGGCGCGCTGCCGGGCGAAACCGTCCGGGCCCGCCTGGTTGGGCGCAACCGTCGTTTCGACGAGGGCATCTGCGAAGAGGTCATCACGGCCTCGCCGGATCGGGTCGAGCCGGCCTGCCCCTGGTTTGAGCAATGTGGCGGCTGTGCGCTTCAGCACCTCGATCACGATGCGCAGCTGCGTTTCAAGCACAAGCGCCTGGTCGACAACCTGGAACGGATC
>PWYW01000023.1 GCA_003567685.1 Gammaproteobacteria bacterium | reverse complement strand
CTTCTGGGCCTTCTGGGCCTTCTGGGCCTTCTGGGCCTTCTGGGCCTTCTGGGCCTTCTGGGCCTTCTGGGCCTTCTGGGCCTTCTGGGCCTTCTGGGCCTTCTGGGCCTTCTGGGCCTTCGTTACCACCGAGCGCAAATCGGGCAACAGGAGTCGCCAAAACCGGCTGCCTCGGAACGAGATCAGAACCGTCCACGCGAATTTCCAGGAACAGTGGCGTGTCAAACGCGATATTGTCGAAATCCAGCTCTACCTGGAAAAGGCCATCGTTGACGCTCACACTCTCGAAAAAAATAGCACTCCCTACCGGGTTGCCACCCTCAAGACTGTCGAAAAGCCTGAATTGCATTTCCACAATCCCTGAAAACGGCGCATCAGATTGTTGCAATTGCCCCTGATAGGAGATGGGGATGTTTGCAAGCGAAACGGAGCCCAGAAAGAATGAAGCAATGAAAACCAGCAGATTACGCACAGTACTCCCCTTGAAAAACCGGTCAATCAGCGACCGTGAAGGTCTTAAAGATTAAACGAAAACGCCAGAAGGCGAACGCAAAATGATGCTCTCGACACCTGACAGCGCCAATCCTTGAAGAAGTCATGGGAAACCTGGTCTGCCGCCGCTGTTCGACCTCCACGAACCGTCCAGACAAAAGTTCGGGATAGGGTGGTTCACAGGGTGCCGGCTGAGGGATTGCTTCCGCTTCGCTCCAGCGAGCTCGCCTGCGGCTCGGTTCGAACCGATTGTGATGGTCGGGGGTTCGAATCGGGGCTTCGACAGGCAAAGCAACCAAAGGCGGGCTCATTGGCCCAACGAAGGGATGGTGCCGGCTGAGGGATTGCTTCCGCTACGCTCCAGCGAGCTCGCCTGCGGCTCGGTTCGAACCGATTGTGATGGTCGGGGGTTCGAATTGAGGTCTCGACAGGCACAGCAGCCAAAGGCAGGCTCATTGGCCCAACGAAGAGATGGTGCCGGCTGAGGGATTCGAACCCCCGACCCTCTGATTACAAATCAGATGCTCTACCAACTGAGCTAAGCCGGCTTTTCGGGCCGCCGGTATGGCGACCGAGTGGAATTGTAAGACAGAAAGCGGCCTGTCGTCAGGCGGGCAGCCCGAAGAAAGCCTTGGCGGTGGCCGTGGTCTGTTCGGCCAGGACGGCCGGCGAGACGTTGCGGCAGGCGGCAACGGTGCCGGCAATCCAGGGCAGCCACTGCGGTTCATTCCGGTGGGTACGCACCTTGGGCCGCAGGTTTCTGGGTTTCAGATAAGGCGCGTCGGTTTCGATCATCAGTCGCTCGGCCGGAATTTCGTGAACGAATTCCTTGAGGTGGTGGCCACGGCGCTCGTCGCAGATCCAGCCGGTAATGCCGATGTGCAGATCCATCTCCAGGTAATCGAGCATGGCCTGGCGGCTGTCGGTGAAGCAGTGCACCACGCCCTGGCTCAAGTGGGGGCGAAACTCGCGCAGGATGGCGATGAAATCCTGGTGGGCCTCGCGCTGGTGCAGAAAAACGGGCTTGCCGCAGTCCACGGCCAGTTCCAGTTGCTGCTCGAAGGCTCGGCGTTGGGCCGGTCGCGGCGAGAAATCGCGAAAGTAATCCAGGCCGCATTCGCCCACAGCCACGACACGCTCGTGGCGATGCAGATCGGCCAGCACGCTGGCGGTGTCGCGGCTGAAGTCCGAGGCAAGATGCGGATGAACGCCTGCGGTGGCCGTCAGCACGTCGGGCCATTGCTCGGCCAGTTGACAGGCCTTGATGCTGCCGGCTTCCGACGCGCCGGTCACGACCATCTGGACGACGCCCTGGGCCTGAGCCTGGGCAATGACCTCGGGCAAGTCTTTGTCAAAGCTCTCGTGAGTGAGATTGCAGCCGATATCGATCAGTTTCATGGCGCGGGATTCTAAGCGATCTGAAGCAAGAAACGCCAAAGGCGCCGGAAAACCCGTCGGGTCTTCGCGGCGCCTTCGGTGCTGTTGGGGAATTTGCGCTGTGCTGGCCGGGAAACTCCCCGGACAGAATCAGACCGCGAAAGCCGCCTGCTGCATGGTCACCAGCCGGCGATGCTGCATTTTCAGGCGGTATTCCAGTTCCTTGTAGCGGGTGCGCAGCTCGGTCTTGCGCCAGCGGTCGCGCAGGGCGTCAGCGCCGGCGGCAACGCGGTCGGCCTGCACGGCCTGCCACTGCGCGACGGTGTCCTTGAACTGGTGGTACTCGCGGTCCAGCGCTTCACGCCAGGTCAGCACCGATTCATCGGCCACCCTGTCGTCAGATTCCAGGCGCTCGCGCAACTGACGGAACTGCATTTGCAGCCGGGCACGCTGGATCTTGAAGCGCGGCGTGCGTCGAAGATCCCAGGCCAGACCCAGCCAACTGCTCAAGGCAATCAGCCACTTGCCGGGATCGAACTGCCACCAGCGAAGACCGTTGCGATAGTCGGCCTGGAAAGCATGGTGGAAGTTGTGATAACCCTCGCCCCAGGTCAGCAGGGCGATCACGCCGTTGTCGCGGGCGGTGTTCTCATCGCTGTAGCCACGCTTGCCCCAGGTATGGGCCAGCGAGTTGATGAAAAAGGTGCAGTGCTGGGAAAACGCCAGGCGGAAGGCGCTGGCCAGCAGGATCATGCCCAGAATGTCGCCAAACATCAGGCCCAGCGCCACCGGCACGCCGAGGTTCAGCGTCCACACCGCCGGCCAGTAGTAGCGATGCTGGAACATCACGATGGGGTTGGCTTGAAGGTCCTTGACCTGGTCAAAATCAATCTTGCTGGTCGGCCAGTCGCGAACCATCCAGCCCATGTGGGCGTGCCAGAAGCCGCTCTTGATCGAATGCGGGTCGTGGTCCACCTCGTCGACGTGGCGGTGGTGAACGCGGTGGCGCGCGGCCCAGACCAGGATGGAATTCTGCAGCGAAAAGGTGCCGAACAGGGCCAGGATGGCCTGCAGCGGCCGCGAGGCCTTGTAGGTGCGGTGCGACCACAGGCGGTGGTAGCCGGCGGTGATTGACATGCCGCTCAGGATCCAGATAGAGGCAAAGGCCACCCAGGCCGCGGTATTGAAGCCGACCAGCCAGCCGTAAAGCGGGGCGGCGACGAAGCCAAGCAGATTGATGGCAATGAAGAAAACGACGTTGGACTTGACCAGCGGCGGCTTGCGGTCTGCCGAAGCAGCGGTTGAATGATCGTTCATGAATTCCCTTGCGATTTGGACGAGCGGCTGTCACCCGGGTAAGCCGCTGAATGCGGCGGCGTCTGATGTCCAGAACGCCAAGGGGTAGACAGCAAAAATCGGCAGATATCTCGTTGGGATGCCGTTTATTTTTATGCGCCTAGGGTACCCCAGTCTGCCAGACCGCGCCAACGCCTTAGTTGTCTTTCTTTTCAGGGCGCTTCCACGCCTTGAAACTGCGCTGGCGGGCCCGGGCCACGGTGAGCGCATCAGCCGGCGCAGACTGGGTGATGACGCTGCCGGCGCCGATGGTGGCACCGTCGCCGATTTCCACCGGCGCCACCAGCGCGGTGTTCGACCCCACGAATGCGTCTTTGCCAATTCGGGTCCGGTGCTTGTTGACCCCGTCATAGTTGCAGGTAATGGTGCCAGCCCCAAGGTTGGCTCCCTCGCCCACCCGCGCATCGCCGACGTAACTCAGGTGGCTGGCCTTCGCACCTCGCTCGAACCGGGCATTCTTGACTTCAACGAAATTGCCGATTTTCACGCCCTCGGCCAGCTCCGTGCCTGGACGCAAGCGCGCAAAAGGCCCCACGGTACAGGCTCCGGTCGTGCTGGCCGATTCGATCACGGTGTAGGGGGCCAACTGCGTTCCCGAGGCCAGCGAACAGTTGCCAAGCACGCAGCCCTGGCCAATCTGCACGTTATCGCCCAGCGTGACATCACCCTGCAGCAGCACGTCGGCGTCGATGAACACGTCCTGGCCGCAGTTGATTCGCCCGCGAACAATGACGCGCGACGGATCGGCCAGCGTGACGCCCTGGGCCATCAGCGCCTGGCGGGCTCGGTTCTGGAACACCGCCTCCAGCCGGGCAAGCTGCGCGCGGTCATTGGCGCCCATCAATTCCTCTGCGTCCGGGGCAACCACCGCGTCAACGCGTCGGCCTTCCCCCGCGGCGATGGCAATGCAGTCTGTCAGGTAGTACTCGCCCTGGGCGTTGTCGTCGCTGATCTGGTCGAGCCAACGCGATAAATCCCCTGCACGGGCGCACATCACCCCGCTGTTGACCTCGTTGACCGAAAGCTCGTCAGCGCTGGCATCGCGCTGCTCGCGAATGGCCAGCACCCTGCCCTGCGCATCGCGCAGGATGCGTCCATATCCGGTCGGGTCGTCGGCCATGAAGCTGAGCAGGGCCAGGTCGGCCTGGCTGTCCAGCAGACTTTTCAGTGTCTCGGGGCGAATCAGGGGCATGTCGCCGGGAAGAATCAATACGCGCGCATCATCAGGCACCTTTGGCAGAGCCTGCATGACCGCATGGCCAGTACCGAGGCGCTCAGCCTGGCGGATGAAACGGCAGCCGCTGTCCTCCAGGCTGGCTTCTACCTGTTCGGCGCCCGAGCCGGTCACCACCAGGATCTGTTCAGTCTCAAGGGCGTCAAGGCTTTCGATAAGGTGCCGCAGCATCGGCCTGCCGCCAATTGTCTGCAGAACCTTGGGCCGTCGGGACTTCATCCGTTTTCCCTCGCCGGCGGCGAGTACGATGGCGTTGAGCATGCCTTGTCGAGCCTCCCTCGAAATCACAGCGCGAGTATAAACGCCCCTGAGCCGCCTTCGGACGGAGCGCACGGCAGTGCCGCTATCAACCCTCGTGATCCAGCAGGCGCGCGCGGGTCTCCGGGTCCGGGTAGCCGTCGGCAATCAGGTCTTGTTCAAGCTGGAAGTTGCGCAGCGCCCGGCGAGTCATCGGCCCCAGAATGCCGTCGGCCTCACCCGGATCATGGCCCAGGTCAGCCAGCCTACGCTGTAACTCGGCCATCTCGGCCGTTGTCATGCGGCGCTCGTCATCGGGAAACTCAGTAACCAGCGGACCGCCGCCGGCAATCCGGTCGGCCAGATGCCCGACGGACAGTGCAAAGGCGATCGACCGGTTCCAGCCCAGCAGCGCATCAAAGTTGTCATAAACCAGGAAGGCCGGGCCGGCATGGCCCTGGGGCAGCAGGAGACGGGCATTCATATCGGCTTGTGGCAACGCGCCACCGTCGGCCCGACGCACGCCCAGATCAGCCCAATCCGCTACTGACCTCGATTGTTCCATGCCGGTTTTCTCGAAGGCAAAACCATCCGGCAGGCTGACTTCGCGCCCCCAACGCTGGCCCGGATTCCAGCCCAGGTTCTTGAGCAGATTCGCACCCGAGGCCAGGGCATCGGCCACGCTGTCCCACAGGTCGATGCGACCGTCTCCATCGCCGTCTACCGCATGGTCATAGAAGGTGGTCGGCATAAACTGGGTCTGGCCCATGGCACCCGCCCAGGATCCGCGCATGGCGCCTGGGTCCAGCGATTCACGCTCAATCAGGCGCAGGGCAGCCATCAACTGTCGAGTAAAAAACTCGCTTCGGCGAGCATCGCAAGCGAGCGTGGCCAGAGAATCGAGGGTTGGCATGCTCCCGGTGTGCCCGCCAAAGTCCGACTCCATACCCCATAGCGCCACCAGTACGTGCGCCGGCACACCGTACTCGTGGGTCAAACGCTCCAGAAGATCCTGATGCTGGAACCTCAACAGCCGCCCCTGCTGCACCCGTCTTGTCGAGACCCGACCACGCAGGTAGCCGGAAAAACTCTGGACAAACTCCGGTTGTGCGCGATCAAGCTCTATGACACGTGGCTGGAACTGAAGGCCGGGAAGCACTTCGTCGATCAAGGCAGCAGGAATGGCGTCGGCCCGAGCCTGTTGTGCCAGGCTGTCAAGGCAGGCGTCGAAATCGCTGGGCACGTCGCCAGAGAAGGCGGGGCCAGCGATGGCCAGCAGCAAGACAGCAATGGCAAGGTCAGGTCTGAACATGGCCGGGGATCCGAGTGAATTGACAACAACTCGAAAGCGTACCGAAAAAACTCGACCGCCGGGTGATGCCAGTGGCGATCAACGCGTCATGACTATGCCCGGCCGGGCGGCCTCAGGGCACCTCCAACTCGATGTAGGGACCAAAGCTTTCGACCTCGCCATCATCAAAAGTGAAGGGGGCGCCGGGGGTACGGCGGCCTTCGCGGACCACGGCCTCACCGAACAATACCCGCTGGACCGATTCAGGCTCCGCAGTAATGAGATAGGGGAATTCGATGATCTCCGCAGCCATGTGGCCAGAACGGCCATCGCCGCTGATTTGAACCCCGATGAAAGGAATATCGAATTCGTCCTGGTCCCAACGGACCACCAGACGCTGCTTGACCGTGGTGGCGATCACCTCGGTTTCTCCGACCGGATCGCCACGGAACGTCTCGGCCGCGATACGCACTTCGCTCCAGTCGATGTCCGGGTCCTGGAGAAACAAACGCTGTCCACCAAGTGATCGACCGAGCTCTTCGTCGGCCAGGTAGAACCTATAGCGCGATGCACCCTCAAGCCGCTCCCATTCAACCATCACGGCGTCTTCGAGAGCGATCTGCACGCTGGATTCGGCGCGGACAGGCTGCATGGTGAGCACCAAGGCCAGCAAAACCAGCGCGGAAGCTGTTGGGAAGAAGCACGTTTTCATGTTGATTTTCCTCTATGGATTAAACGCCTACCTGTCCCTACGACGACCGCCGACGAGTTCTGCCAATTTCGCCATCTGGCGGGCATTCAGATACGACCATGGGCTGATCATGAGGGCATAAAAAAGGCCCCGGGCGAGGGAGGACCCGGGGCCTAGAGTCGGATCCGGTTTGGGGACTGTAACCGAATCCTTGCATGGCTCGCCTAGGGAGGGAGCGAGCCAATCCACGCGTGGTATTGCCTAGGACTAATCAGATATGGGCAAAGTTCCAACTTCCAAGCATATTTCTGAAAAATCCTGACAAGAGCCTAACAATCAACAACTTGGAGAACTTCGATGGGCACACTAGTGAGCCTCATCCCAGTTCGCTGCCAGACCGCATTCCACCAGCAGTGGAACATTCAGACTGGCCGCGTCCTGCATTTGTGAGACCACGGCGTTGCGTACGGGTTCAACGGCCGAGTCAGCCACTTCCAACACCAGTTCATCGTGCACCTGCATGACCAGCCTGGCATCGATCTTCTCGGACTGAATCCAATGATCCACCGCGATCATGGCGCGCTTGATGATGTCGGCTGCCGTCCCCTGCATTGGCGCATTGATGGCCGCGCGCTCGGCGGCCTGGCGACGCTGCGGGTTTCGCGCGCGAATTTCCTCGGTCCACAGCCGCCGACCGAACAGCGTTTCGACGTAGCCCTTTTCGCGCGCCGATTCACGGGTCTTGTACATGTAGCGACGCACGCCCGGGTAGCGCTCGAAGTAGCGGTCGATGTACTGCTCGGCATCCTTGCGGGAAATATCCAGCTGGCGCGCCAACCCCCAGCCGCTCATACCGTAGATCAGGCCGAAATTGATGGCCTTGGCGGCCCGGCGCTGGTTGGCATCGACCTTGTCCAGCGGGCAATCGAACACTTCGGCGGCGGTGGCCCGGTGGATATCCTCGCCATCACCAAAGGCCTGCAGCAGGCGCTCATCGTCGGACAGGTGGGCCATGATGCGAAGCTCGATCTGCGAGTAGTCAGCCGCCAGCAACTGGTAACCCTCGGGCGCCACGAAGGCCTGGCGGATCCGTCGGCCGGCGGCGGTGCGAATCGGGATGTTCTGCAGGTTGGGGTCGGACGACGACAGCCGTCCGGTGGCAGTGACCGCCTGGTGGTAATGGGTGTGCACGCGGCCGGTGTCGGTGTGGATCTTTTCCGGCAGGCGGTCGGTGTAGGTGCTCTTGAGCTTGGCCAGGCCGCGATGTTCCAGGATCAGGCGCGGCAGTTCGTACTCGGCGGACAGTTCCTGCAAAACGTCCTCGGCGGTCGAGGGTTGGCCCTTGGGGGTCTTGCGAACCACCGGCAGTTCAAGCTCACCGAACAGGATTTCCTG
The DNA here is from genome assembly GCA_003567685.1 of Gammaproteobacteria bacterium. GTDB lineage: Bacteria > Pseudomonadota > Gammaproteobacteria > Xanthomonadales > Wenzhouxiangellaceae > Wenzhouxiangella. Next base: position 13,280 of record PWYW01000023.1, on the reverse strand, counting down.
CAGTTGCTTGGGCGAGCCCAGGTTGAACACCTTGCCGGCCGACTCGTGGGCCCGGGTTTCCAGTTCGGCCAGGCGCTCGGCCAGTTCGCCGCTTTGCTGGCGGAGCTGGTCGCAATCCAGCGACACGCCAATCCGTTCCATCCGCGCCAGCACCGGAATCAGCGGGATCTCGATCGATTCGTAAACGCTTCTCGGGCCATCCTCGTCTTTCAGGCGCGGCCACAGATACTGGTGCAGGGCCAGGGTAACTTCGGCATCTTCGCCGGCATAGGCGGCGGCCTGCTCGGTCGGCACCTGGTCAAAGGTAACCTGCTGCTTGCCCTTGCCGGCGACGGCCTCGAACGGCGTGGTCTGGCGGTTCAGGTAGCGCCCGGCCATCGAGTCCATGTCGTGGCGGGTAGCCGTGGAATTGAACACGTAAGAGGCCAGCATGGTGTCGTGGGCAATGCCGGCCAGGGTCAGGCCGGCGCACTCGAGCACGTTCAGGTCGTACTTCAGGTGCTGGCCTACCTTGGGCCGGTCGGGGTCGGCCAGCAGCGGGGCCAGCGCCTTGATGGCCACCTCGGCGCTGAATTCGGTGTCCTGGTCGGCATGGGCCAGCGGCACGTACCAGGCCTTGCCGGTCTCAATGGCAAAGGCAAAACCGACCAGCCTGGCGTCCAGCGGCTCCAGGCTGGTGGTTTCGGTATCGAAGGCGATCAATTCAGCGCTTTCAAGCGCTTTGACCAGCGCGTCCAGTTGAGCCTGGCGGGTGACGGTTTCGACCTCGATGTCGCCAGCGTCAGGCTCGCCAGCGCTGCCGCCTTTGGCATCAGGCTGATCGCCATCCTGAAAGGCCCGAAGCCAGGTCATGAAACCAAAGCGCTTGAGCAGCTCGACCAGGCGGTCATGGTCTGGCTTGGGTTTGTCCAACTGATCCAGCGACAGATCAAGCGCAACGGAGTCGTCCAGCGCCACCAGCTTGCGGCTGAGCGGCAGCGTATCGAGGGCCGCGCGGAGGTTCTCGCCGACCTTGCCGCCCACCTCGTCGGCGCGTTCGATCACACCGTCCAGGCTGCCGAATTTGTCCAGCCACTTGGCCGCGGTCTTGGGGCCCACCTTGTCGACACCGGGAATGTTGTCGGAGGTATCCCCCACCAGCGCCAGGTAATCACCGACCAGCGTTGGCGGCACGCCGAACTTGGCCTTGACCCCGTCGATGTCGTAAACGCGTTCCTGCATGCTGTCTTCGAGAATCACCTGCTCGTCGACCAGTTGCGCCAGGTCTTTGTCGCCGGAGGAAATCAGCACGCTCAGGCCGGCCTGGCGGGCGGTACCGGCCAGCGTGGCAATCACGTCATCGGCCTCCACCCCCGGCACGGCCACCCGCGGAATGCCCATGGCGTCAATCAGCTCATGCAGCGGCTCAATCTGGGCGCGCAACTCGTCCGGCATCGACGGGCGGTTGGCCTTGTACTCGGCATACAGCTCGTGGCGAAAGTTCTTGCCGGGCGCGTCGAAAATAACCACCACGCGCTCAGGCTTCTTGCTCTCGACCAGGCGCCGAATCATGTTGGCAACGCCAAAGATGGCGCCGGTGGGCAGGCCTTCGGCGTTGCTCAGGCTGGGCAAGGCGTGAAAGGCCCGGTACAGATAGGACGAGCCGTCGATCAGACAGAGTTGCACGGCGTTGCTCATGACATTCCCAAACGGTTTGAAAGCGACAGCGGTCATAGTACCCATTCGCTGATCAGCGAATCATGCGCTGTTACACTGAAAGCCCGTTGACGGATGGAGGACTCAAGATGACGCGCACAGCTTGCTCAACCCTGATCGCCTGCGGTCTGCTTCTGCTGGCCGGCATGCCTGCCTTCGCAGGCCAGAGCGAAGCACCTCCACCACCACCGGTGCGCGAGCCTGAACCGCTGCCGCCCAAGGTTCAGGATCCAGACGAGCAAATCGAACCGCAGGTGGTCATTCGCCGCGAAGAGGATCGGACCGTCGAGGAATACGTGATTGGCGGCCAGGTGTTCATGGTTCGCATCATCCCGGTCGTCGGCCCGGCCTATTACCTGATCGACACCACCGGCGACGGCGATTTCGACACCCGCCACCAGCACGACCAGCTCAACCCGGTCCGCCCTGCACACTGGCGAATTGCCGAGTGGTAATTATTTATCCGGTAACGAGCTACCTGCGGTATTCGTTGCACGGCATTTGCGGCGCATGTCCGCAAATGCCTTCGCCTCGCGGTCCCGGCCGCTCCGGCCGGGCATTAACGCAGCAATCTATTTGATTGCCGCGTTAATAGCTGGCCCGCTGAAACTGGCGGGCCAAGGCCAGAAAACCGTCCAGCGACACCGTTTCCGGCCTGGCCGAAGGCGCAATGCCTGCGGCCTGGAAATCGGTTTCGCTCAACAGGCCCTTCAGACTCTTTTTCAGTGTCTTGCGGCGCTGGCCAAAGCTTGTTTTGACCAGCTGATCCAGCGCCGGCATCAGCGCCCGACGCTCGGCCGTCAGCGGCTCGGGCAGCAGGCGGACAATCGCCGAATCCACCTTGGGTGGCGGATCAAAAGCCTCGGGCGGCACGTCGAACAAGGCCTCTCCCCGACAGTGGCAGGCCACCATCACTGACAAACGCCCATACAGGCGGGAGCCCGGCACCGCCACCAGGCGGTCGACCACTTCCTTTTGCAGCATGAACACCATGTCCTGGATGTGTTCGGCAAAAGACAGCAGGTGAAAAATCAGCGGGGTGGAGATGTTGTACGGCAGGTTGCCGATGACCCGCAGCGGCCCGTCCTTGGCCAGCTCGGAGAAATCCACCTTGAGCGCGTCGGCCTGGTGAATGGTCAGACCCGCAGGGTTTTTCAGGCGCTGGGCCAGCGTGCCGGCCAAATCACGGTCCAGCTCGATCACCGCAAGCTCGCCACTGCGCGCCAGCACCGGCCCGGTCAGCACGCCCTCACCGGGGCCAATTTCCACCAGACGATCACCGGGCTTCGGCGCAATGGCGGCCACGATACCGTCAATGACGCCCTGATCGCGCAGGAAGTGCTGGCCAAAGCGCTTGCGCGGGCGATGTGCTTTCATGCCCGCGCCGCCAATGCCCGAGCCAGATCAACCGCCGAATGCAGCGAGCCGGCGTCCGCCCGGCCCTGACCGGCCAGGTCCAGGGCCGTACCGTGGTCGACCGAGGTTCGAATGAACGGCAGGCCGAGGGTAATGTTCACCGCCTCGCCGAAGCCGGCGTATTTGAGCACCGGCAGGCCCTGGTCGTGATACATGGCCAGCACGGCATCGACCTCGCTGACCCGATTGGGCAAAAAGCCGGTGTCGGCCGGCAGCGGGCCCAGCAGATTCATGCCCCTGGCGCGCAGACGCTCCAGCACCGGCTCGATCACCTCGATTTCCTCATGCCCCAGGTGACCACCCTCCCCGGCATGGGGGTTCAGGCCCAGCACCATGATGCGGGGCTCATCAATGCCGAAGCGTTGGCGCAGGTCGGCATGAAGGATTTCGAGGGTACGGGTGAGCGAGGCCTGGGTAATGGCCTGCGACACTCTCGAGAGCGGAAGATGGGTAGTTGCCAGGGCAACCCGAAGCGCGCCGGCGGCCAGCATCATCACGACACGGTCGACGCCGGCCCGCTCGGCCAGAAACTCGGTATGACCACTGAAGGCGATGCCGGAATCGTTGATCACGCCCTTGTGCACCGGCCCTGTCACCAGGCCAGCGGCGTGCCCTTCCAGGCAGCAATCCGCGGCAAGGCGCAGAGTTTCCAGCACGTAGGCCGCATTGCGCGCGTCCAGCACGCCAGCCTGGGCGGGGACACTCAGTGCCACGGGCAGACATTGCAGGCTCCCCGGCTGGCCGCTGAACTCAGACAAACGGTCGAGGCAGCGCACATCAGCCTCAATACCCAATGTCTCAAGGGTGCTGGTCAACAAATCGGGATCAGCCACAAGCACAACATCAGGCGCGCCCAGGGCAACGCGACTGACCAACTCCGGCCCGATGCCCGCCGGCTCACCGGGAGTGAGCAGCAGCGGCTTCATGAACTAGAGGCGAATCTCGACGAAGGATTCGTTGCGCAATTGACGCAGGAAACGCTCGACCTCGTCCTGGGCCTTCTGGCGGAACAGCAGGTCTCGTGCTTCCTCGCGCATGGTTTCGGCGGTGCGGTCAGCTTGGCGGGTTTCCTCCAGTTTCAGGAGGTGCCAGCCCATCTGGGTACGGAACGGCGCGCTCACCTGACCCGGCTCGAGCCCTTCCAGCACAGACTGGATTTCACGTCCGTATTCGCCGGCGCGGAACCAGTTGAGCAAGCCACCGATATTGGCCGAGGTTTCGTCGTTGGAGTAACGACGCGCCAGTTCGGCGAAATCCTCGCCCGAGTCGATCCGGTCGGCCAGGTTGAAGATGCGTTCCTGGGCAGCATCGGCTGTCATCAGTTCGCCGGGCTCGACCATCAGGTGGCGTGCGCGAAATTCTTCGACGATGATTTCGGCATGCTCGCGCTGGTCGCGAACGTGCAGCACCAGGAAACCGGTGCCGGTCCGGATTGGTTCGGTAACACCGCCCAGTTCGGTGGCCTCGATAGCCTCGGCGAAATTGGGCGGCAGCGAACTCAGCGGCCGCCAGCCCACATCACCGCCTTCCAGGGCATCCGGCGACTGCGAGAAAGTCAACGCCGCCGTGCTGAAATCCAGCCCCTCGGCAATGCGACGCCGAACGTCTTGCGCACGCTCGCGTCCTTCCTGTACCTCAGCGGCCGAGGCCGTCTCTGGAACACTGATGAGAATTTGCGACAGCAGGTATTCCGCACCACCGAATCGGTCGGAGGCAATCAGGATATCCACCTCGGTTTCGGTGATGTCGCTCATGCTCTGGGCCACGCGCTGGCGCAGGCGAGAGGTAAGAAGCTCTTCACGCACATCCGCGCGGAACTCCCGGAAATCGATGCCATCGGCTTCGATGGCACGGCGAAGCTGATCCAGCGAGAGATCATTCTGCCGGGCGACTTGCTGAAGGGCCTGGTCGACATCCGTATCCGACACACGAATGCCCGTGTCTTGAGCGCGCAGCACTTCCAGGCGCGTAAGGATCAGACGCTCGAGCATCTGTTCTTCCATGGCACTGCGGGGCGGCAAGCGATCCCCGCGGGCGCGGGCCTGAGCTTCGATGCTGGCCAGCGCCTGGTCCAGTTCACTCTGCAGAATGATGTCGTCCTCGACAAGGGCGACAATGCGGTCGAGGCGGGCATCCTGGGCCATCGCCAGGGCGGGCACCAGGGCCACCACGACCATCAGTCGGCCAATCCAGTGTTGGGTATGAAGCATGCGTGTCTCGTCTTCCTTTAGCGACATGGGGTCATGATAAACCCTGATCAGAAACTATGATCTGAAAACAACGGGTACGGGCGCCTTCCCAGGCTGCCCAGACCCTTCAAATGCAGTTCGAGAAACACCGCAGTGCGGGTTTCAGCATCACGGTCACGAATGAATTCGCGGCCGGTCAGGCGCAAGGCCCAGCAACAGCTTTCGTACTCAATGCCGGCCAGCACTTCCAGCGTCTGGTTTTCCTCGAACGAATAATTTACCCGGCCGATCAGGTTCAGATCCTGCCGAATCGGATAGCGGAAGCGAAGGTCGGCCTGGTCCACCCGGTCCCGCCGATAACGGTAACCGACGGCCACTTGGCGACTTTCGCGCCCGCGGTAACTCAGACCGAATCGAGCAACCTGGGTTTCATTTTCTTCGCTATCCCACTGCAATCCGGCGCTGGCGACAATCTGGCGGGCCGGGCGCCAGTTGATTTCGGCAACGGTGGCCGAGCGACGGCGGTCGTCTTCAGGCTCGCCGGGCAACTGCACGCGCTGGTCCCGGAAGTACACGATCTGGCCCAGGCTGAAATCCAGCTCGCTGCGTCCGTCCTCGGCCGACAAGAGGCGCGAGGTCACGGCCAGGGTGAGCTGGTTGGCGTCGCCTTGGCGATCAGCACCGCTGAAACGGTTGTGATGGAACAGCTGGCTGAAGCCGAAGGTCAGGTCACGGGTATCGAAATCCGGCAGTTCCTGCTGGTCGCGGAACGGCACGTAGAGATAGAACAGGCGGGGCTCCAGCGTCTGGCGGCGCCCGCTCACCAGCCGCCGCTCGAAAATCAGCCCGCTGTCGATGCTGGCAATGGGCGTGGTGCGAGACAGGCTCGACTCGGGCGCGCCGCTCAGCTCATAGGCCGTGGTTCTGACGCCCAGCTCGGGGCGGAAGAAACCGCCTGGCCGGAGGAACTGGTAGCGCAGACGCGGGTAGAGATCGAGCCGGCCACCGGTGACACCCTGGTCGCGATCGAAATAGACCAGTTCACTATCGGCGACCAGCTCAAAGCCGACGGGCAGCGGCTGGTCGATATTCAACAACAAGCGCGGCAGGCGTCGATACGGCTCATTCTGCGGACTGACCGATTCATCCAGCACCTGGAAGCCATCGGCCATGAACTCCAGGGCCCAGATCTCGCCGCGACCGCGGACAGTCGCGCTGGAACGCAGAAATTGGACCGAGGAGTCAACCAGGTCGCTGCCCAGGTCAATGAAATAGTCGTCATCGCTGGCCCGGCGCAAGTCGGCACTGGCCGACCAGCGCGGTGCCAGCGAGGCGCGGTAGCCAAACTGGCCGTAGTAGCGGTTGCGGTCGGCCTTGTTATCGCTGGGCAGCACTTCGAGATCCAGCTGGCCACGCTGGCGCTGCGTGAGGAAGCGATATTCGGTGCCCAGCATCACGCCGCGGTCCTGAATCCAGCGCGGCGTGAACGTCGCATCCTGGTTGGGCGCGATGTTCCAGTACCAGGGCACGCTGAAATCAAAACCGTCGTCGCTGGAAAACCCCAGCGACGGGTACAGAAAGCCGCTTTTGCGCTGGTCATCGAGCGGAAAACTCAGCCAGGGGGAATATAGAATCGGCACACCCTTGAAGTCGAGACGGGCGTGGCGGGCAACACCCTGGCCACGGTCCATGTCCAGATCCACCTGACCGGCACGTAGTTGCCAGTCCGGACGGGCCGGGTCGCAGGTAGTGAACGAAAAATCACTGACTTCAGCCGTGGTCTCGCTGGTCAGGGCAATCACTGCCGCCGACCCGCTGCCTTCACCGCGCATGAAGCGGTAGTTCACGCCGATGAACTCGCCGCGTGATTCTTGCGTCTCCACCCAGCCCGACTCGGCCGTCAGGCCAATCAGCGCGTCGCTGTAGTCCAGCCAGCCGGGCAAATCAATGCGCCCGGTGTCCTGGCGGTAGATCAACTCGCCAGTTTCCAGCCGCTGGTCACCCTGCTCGACCCGCACATCTTCATAAAACCGAACCGGCTGCTCTGGCGGCGCCTCAAAGTGCTCGGAAAAGATTCGCAGCGGCGACTCCCCGCCACGGTCAAGCTGGCGACGCGGCGAGGGCTGGTCCATCGCCACGCAGGACATGCCTGTACGATCGCTGTCACCGGCGCGCTCCTGGGCCAGCGCGGGCAACGCCAACCCCGGCACAACGGCCAGCAGGGCAAGAAAACGAATCAAGTCGTGGATTACCAGAGAAACAGCCCGCTAAAGTCGCACAGACCGCGCCAATGATCAATCCTTGCGCGCGTTTTCTTGTGTGGATTCATCACCTCCGGGCCTGAGAAACGCCGCCCGTTCAGCCGCATCGAGCCGGCCCAAGTCCGCAGCGCGCTGATGAAAGCAGCCCCAGTCCTCGTCGCAGTCGGCCCACAACTGCTTGAACGCGGCCACGCCGGCCTCGTAGCTGGCAAACAGCACCAGGTGGGCATTGTTGATGTCGCGCCCCACCCAACCCCGGATCGCTGCCCCATCGGGGGCGGCCGCACGGTCGGCAATGGCCGTCTGCAAGGCCCCGAACGCCTCGGTCCGGGCTTGCTCGCGAGCCTCGGCGTCATCGGCCAGCCTTTGGTAGATCTCGCGCAGTTGTTCGCGGGCGTCCAGCATCAGTGCCGTCAGGTCCTGCCGAACCGCCCGATCGGCCTGCCAGCGCTCGAGCTGGTCAAGCTCATCGCGTTCGCGCAACCAATGGCGAAGCCCGGCCCGCTCGACCGCCGTGGCGTAGGACTCGTTGAAGGTGGTGTCATCGCGGATGTAGAGCTTCTCGTGGGCCAGCTCGTGGAAGATAAAGCCGGCCAGGCTGGCGTCGTCCCAGCGCAGCATGGTGTTGAGCACCGGGTCGGCAAACCAGCCCAGCGTCGAATAGGCCACTGCCGGCCAGACCACCACGTCGTAGCCGGCCTCGGCCAGTTCATCGGCCAGTGCCTGGGCTCGTTCTCGCTTGAAATACCCGCGGAAAGCCACGCAGCCGACGATGGGGTAACACCAGGTTCTGGCCGAAATCGTATCGCGCGGCACGGCAATCACGTTCCACACGGCAGCGTCACGCTCCAGATCGGCGTAGCGCAGGAAGGAACGACTGTCAGGCAGGCCCAGCGTGTCGATAGCGAAGGCCCGGGCCTCCAGCACCAGGGCCAGTTGCCGACGCAATTCGGCATCGGTGTTCGGATCGGCGAGCAAATCTGCGATATTCTCGCGCCGTTGCATCATATCGAGCTGGCCGCCGACGGCCTGGCCATACCAACCCACCGTGGCACACCCGGACAGCACCAGGGCAAGCCCACCCAACAGGAGCAAGCGCGTGAGCACCGACTGGTACCTGGAAGACGACTTCTGGCGCAATTTCGGACCCCTGATGTTCAATGAAGAGAGTTTCCACCTGGCCGCCGAGCAATTGCCGAGCTTGCTCAAGTTGGTTGGCACCGAGCCCGAGGCCGTGCTCGACCTGGGCTGCGGCCCCGGCCGCCACAGCCTGCCGCTGGCCGCCTCAGGGTATCCGGTGACCGCCGTGGATACCAGCCAGACGCTGCTGGAACACCTCGAAGCCGCTCGCGGCGAGCTGCCCATCGAGATTGTGCAGGCCGACATGCGCGAGTTCGTTCGCCCCGGCCACTTTGACCTGGCCCTGGTGATGTGGACCAGCTTCGGCTACTTCGAAGACGAAGCCGATCACGCCCGCGTTCTCGACAATATCCACCAAAGCCTGAAACCCGGAGGCCGACTGATGCTGGACCTGGTCGGCGTTGAAACCCTGGCCCGCACCCTGGAGCCGGCCCACGTCACCGAATACGACGACGGCCGCCTGCTGCTCGAACGCCCGATGCTGATCGACAACATGACCCGCCTGGACAACGAATGGCTGCTGATAGACGGCGATGCGGTCCTGCGCCAGCACTTCTCGCACCGGGTCTGGTCGGCCGGCGAAATCCAGGCCCTGCTCACCCGCCACGGCTTCGACGTCGTGGCCATCCACGGCGACTACGACGGCGCCGACTACGACCTGGAAGCCGAACGGCTGATCGTGATTGCAAAACGCTGACCCAACACGTTCTATTGTTGAAGGCTAACAAGCAGCGGTAAAACCTATGGACAAGCTCAAGCTCAGCGATAAGGAATGGCGCGACCGGCTCGGTGATGAGGCCTATCGCGTGACTCGCCAGGCCGGCACCGAGCGGCCGTTTACCGGCAAGTACAACGATCACTACGAGGACGGGGTGTATCACTGCGTGTGCTGCGACCACCCATTGTTTGACTCCGGCTCAAAGTTCCACTCGGGCTGCGGCTGGCCCAGCTACCACTCGGAACTGGCCGATGCCGGCATCAAGCAGCGGTTCGACGATTCCTTCGGTATGCGACGAGTGGAATTGCTGTGCCCGAAGTGCGACGCCCACCTGGGCCATGTTTTCGACGACGGCCCGCCCCCGACCGGCCAGCGCTACTGCATCAACTCCGTCTCCCTGACCTTCAAACCGCGCGACGCCCAGAGCAGTTCCTGATTGCTCAAATGATTAAAGGCTTTGATACGGCGAGGTCAGGTGGCCGGCGGCGAGCGTTGCCGGCTGCTGGCGAGCGATGGCGCTATCCGGCGGTGTCGATTCTGCGAATTCAAGGGAGCTTGGCTACCAACAAATACCATCATGACCACTGAATTTTCTTTGGTTTTTGGATGGGTCCCGGGCGCCTGAAACAGCTGAAACACCGTGCCCGCCGCCGCGCGCCATCGCTCGCCATCAGCCAACACCACTCCCCGCTGATGGTTTAGAGGAAAGGGCGGGATCGACCCCCCTGCGATCTTTCAGCCTGCTGCATCGGGGGGCGTTAGGTGGGTCGGGCCGGCCGGGGCGCGGACGCTTCCCGGTAACTCTCAGCATACATCCGTTGGAATGAAGCTCAAGGTGGTCGCGAATCCATCCGCTGTGACAATGTGATCTCGAGGTCACCCGGCTCCCGAAATCCTGCACCTGGCAGGCAAGCCGAACGCCCCAGTCGGCCCGAAGCACCTGGCGCCACCGGATGCTCGGAGCCCTCTACAGCCACTGAATTCCCAGCCTGGATTAATCAGATGTCCGACTTACAAAATGACTGAGCTATAAACGCAACGAGAAAACCCTTCAACCGCAAAGACACGACAGTTTTACAAAACTGTTTTCTTGGCCTCTTTGCGTCTTTGCGGTTAACCGGTTTGATTTCCCCGCCCCGAATCATCCAACAAGAATGCCCGCCCAGGCGGCGTTGAGAAGGGACACCAGCGCACCGGCCAAAACGGCTTTGAGGCCCAGGCGGGCCAGTTCCGGTCGGCGCGACGGCGCGATCGAGCCAATACCGCCGATCTGGATGGCAATCGAAGCGAAGTTGGCAAAGCCGCACAGGGCATAGGTGGCAATCAGCACCGAGCGCTGGCTCAAGCCCTCTTGCATCTCGCTCAAAGCCACGTAGGCGACGAATTCATTGGCGACGATCTTCTGGCCGATCAAACCGCCCACGGCGACGGCCTCGTTCAGCGGCGTACCGGCCAGGAAAGCCAGCGGGGAAAACAGCCAGCCGAGAATCAGCGCCAGGTCCAGCGGCTGGCCCAGCCAGGCCTCGAAACCAGACACCGCGCCCAGCCAGGTCAGCGGCCCGTTGATCAGCGCAATCAGGGCCAGGAAGGCCAGCAGCATCGCCCCCACGTTCAAGGCCAGCTTCAGGCCCTCGCCGGCACCGCCGGCAGCCGCTTCGATCAGATTCACGTGCGGGCGCTCGACCACCACGTGCACCGCGCCGGCGGTTTCGGATTCGGCCTGTTCGGGCACCAGCAGCTTGGCCATGACCAGCGCAGCCGGCGCGGCCATGATCGAGGCAGAAATAAGATGACGGGCGAAATAGGCCTGTTCGGCCGGGTCGGCGCCGCCCAGCAGCAGCACGTAGGCGGCCAGCACGCCACCGGCAATCGTCGCCATACCGCCGGTCATCAGCGCGAACAGCTCAGAGCGGGTCATTCCGGCAATGAACGGCCGCACCACCAGCGGGGCCTCGGTCTGGCCGACGAAGACGTTGGCAGCCGTGGCCAGGGATTCACTGCCCGAGACTTTCATCAGCCGCGTCATCACCCAGGCCATGCCGGCGACCAGCCGCTGCATCACCCCCAGGTGATAAAGACAGGCCATCAGCGCGCCAAAGAAAATGATGGTTGGCAGCACCTGGAAGGCAAACACGAAACCGAATTGCTCGGTATCAACCAGCGAGCCAAACAGGAAGCTCGACCCGGCTTCGGTAAAGCCGATCAAACGAACAAAGCCGGCGGCCAGCCAGCCGAAGACCACCTGCCCGGCCGGCACCCACAGCACGAATACCGCCAGGGCGAACTGAAGCGCCAGGCCTACCACCACCGTCTGCCAGGCGATGGCGCCGCGCCGCTCCGAGAGCAACCAGGCTAGGCCGATGATGACAACGACTCCGAGCACCCCCTGCAGCATGGCCATGGCCGATCAGCCCCCGGCCGACCAGGCAGGCAGCCGCGTGGGCAGCAACTCGAGCGCGGGCTGGAAATAGTCGGGAAGGCCATTGACGAAGGGCGGAAAGTCCTCGCCCTGGATCAGCGGCGCCAGGTATTGGCGAGCGGCCTGGGTAATGCCGAAACCGTCATCGCGAATGAACTCGGGCGGCAGTGTCTTTTCCTTGTTGGCGATGTCGGCCAGCGACGCGACCTCGATGGCCCATTCATAAGGCTGATCGCTGACCCGGCGAATCACCGGCATCACGCCACTTTTGCCGACCAGACCCAATTCGACCGCGCGCACGCCCACCGCCCGGGCGTGGGCCACGTCGCAGGCCGATCCCAGGTGGCGGGCCGAACGTTGCAGGTAATCGCTCAGCGCCCAGTGGCATTTGTAGCCCAGTGACTGCTTGACCAGATCGGCCACCATCGGGGCTACGCCGCCGAGTTGCTTGTGGCCGAAGGCATCGGTGCTGCCGGCATCGGCCAGGAACTGCCCCTCGGCGTTGCGCACGCCTTCCGAGACCACGATGGAACAATATCCATGGCTTTCCACCGATTTCTGGACAGCAGCCAGGAAGGCATCCCGATCGAATGGCACTTCGGGAAACAGGATGATCTGCGGCGGGTCGCCGTCTTGCTGGCCGGCCAGGCCTCCGGCTGCGGCAATCCAGCCGGCATGACGACCCATCACCTCCAGAATGAACACCTTGGTTGAACTGGAGGCCATCGACATCACATCCAGGCTGGCTTCCAGAATGGAGGTGGCGACATACTTGGCCACGGTTCCAAAACCGGGGCAGTTGTCGGTCACCGCCAGGTCGTTGTCGATGGTCTTGGGGATACCAATTACCTTAAGATCCAGCGAGCGCTGGCGGGCGAACTCGGCCAGCTTGAGCGAGGTATCGGCCGAATCGTTGCCGCCGTTGTAGAGAAAGACGTTCACTTCGTGGGCCCGCAGCACCTCGATCAGCCGCTCGTACTCAGCCCGCTGGCCGTCCGGATCTTTCAGCTTGAAGCGGCAGGAGCCGAACACCCCGCCCGGCGTCGCGGCCAGGGCATTAAGCTGGTCATCGTCGATCTGGGCCGTGTCGATCAAACGCTCTTCAAGCGCGCCGATGATGCCGTCACGGGCGGCGAATACGCGGGCGCCGTGGGCCCGGGCCGTCTCGATCACGGCCGCCGCGCTGGCATTGATCACCGGAGTGACACCGCCGGACTGGGCATACAGAAACGTGGTTTGGGTCATGGTTGAGGTTTGCAGGCCGGTTTATTGTCACGACAAGCGTCAGGATAAAGGATCGGAACCCGCTGCGGCAGGCGCGTTACTAGTACCTGCATAAGTATTGCCTCATTCAGGGCTCCTGACGGATTCGCCTGCAAGGCAAAGTGGCGAAGGCATAGTTGTTCTACGTCGAGCCACTTTAACGCCGCAGGCGGATTCGT
>PWYW01000050.1 GCA_003567685.1 Gammaproteobacteria bacterium | reverse complement strand
CGGTGCCAATGCAAAAACAGCCAATCGCGGTGAGTTTGTCGGCCGCGGCCAGCATATCGGCATCAATCTGGCTGCGCGAGCGAATGCCGAGGAAATGCGCGTCGCGAATCTGTTCGCGCAAGGTGTCCGGGTCAGGTGCGCCGGTTTCGACCTGGATATTCCCATAGCCGGCCTTGCGGATATACTCAACGGCCCGATGGTGAATACCTTCCAGCAGCAGGAAATTGATCTTGTCCTTCGCCAGTGAGAGTTGTTTGACGGTCATGTTGGATGGGTTCCTGATCGAATCGCTCAGTTGATGAGTCCATTATGGCAGCAAGCAGGAGATCTGTGACCCGTGGCAGCCCGACCCGACATTGAATTTGCCGATGATGCCGACACGCTCGAACACTATGGGCGGGACTGGACGCGTTTCTGGCCTGCGCGTCCGGAATCGGTGGTGTTCCCGCGTTCCACCCAAGAGGTGCAAGCGCTCGTTCAATGGGCCATGAGTAGTGGCAAGCGGCTGGTGCCCAGCGGTGGCCGCACCGGCTTGAGCGGCGGTGCCGTGGCGGCCCACGGCGAAGTGGTGGTCTCGATGGAGCGTATGCGCGACACCCTGGGCCTGGATAGATCCGACCCCAGCATCACGGTCCAGGCAGGCATGGCCGTGGGTGAGTTGCAGCGCCAGGCCGAGAGCGCCGGGTTGTTTTACCCGGTGGACTGGGCAGCCGCCGGTTCCAGCCAGGTGGGTGGGTCGATTGCCACCAACGCCGGCGGGATTCGTGTTTTGCGCTACGGCATGACGCGCGACTGGGTGCGCGGCTTGACTGTCGTCACCGGCTCGGGCCAGGTGCTGGAGCTTAACCAGGGCCTGGTCAAGAACAACACCGGGCTGGATCTTCGGCATCTGATGATTGGCTCGGAAGGTTGCCTGGGGATCATCACCGAGGCAACCCTGGCCTTGGCCCAGCCGCCGGCCGAGCAATCCGTTCTACTGCTTGGCCTGGCCGATCTGGACAGCCTGATGCCGGCTTTCCAGACGCTTCGGGCCGGGCTGTCGCTGTCGGCGTTCGAGTTTTTTGATCATCGCTCGACCGAGCGGGTGGCCGCCCATGGTGGCGAGGTGTTCCCGCTGGATTCCAGCTGTCCGTTCTACGCGGTGGTCGAGTTCGATGACCCTGGCGGGCAACAGCAGGACCAAGCGCTGGCCGTCTTTGAATCGCTGGTTGAAGCGGGCCAGGTGCTCGATGGCACATTGAGTCAGTCGGTCAGCCAGGCCCAGGCGCTTTGGCAATGGCGCGAGCGGATCAGTGAAGCGCTGCATGCCAGCACGCCCTACAAGAATGATTTGAGCGTGCGGGTGGGCCAGGTGCCGGCGTTTCTGCGCGAACTCGACGAACTGGTCAAGGCGCGTTATCCGGAGTTCGAGGTGGTCTGGTTCGGTCATATCGGCGACGGCAATCTGCACATGAACGTGCTGCGCCCGGATAGTTGGACAATCGAGGACTTTCACCAGGCCGGCAAACGTCTGAGTCCGGAAGTATTTGCCCTGGTTCAACGCTATCGAGGCTCGGTCTCGGCAGAGCACGGCGTCGGTCTGCTCAAGCGAGACGATCTGGCTTACAGCCGTTCGCCCGAGGAAATCGACCTGATGCGGCAGATCAAATCCCTGTTTGATCCGCAAGGCATTCTCAACCCGGGCAAGATGCTCAGTTGAGCAATCTGCTATCTTTTCCGTTTTATGACAGCCTCGCGGGCCAGAAAGGCCGCGGCGGCTGCTTGATGTCCATTTCTTGATTGGAGAACCCATGAAATTCAAGCTTGGTTTCCTGCTGGTCCTGGCTGTGCTGTGGCTGCCACTGAACGCGCAGGCCGATGGCATGACGCTGGAACAGATTGCCAAACTCAACCAGGTGGCAGAAATTGCGGTCAGTCCTGACGGCCGGCGCATTGCCTACACCCGGATTGTTCCTCGCGACCTGCGTTCGGAAGAGGACGGTGCGGCCTGGACCGAATTGCATTTGATCAGCCCCACTGGCGAGAGTCGGTCGTTCATCAGTGGCCAGGTCAACATTCGGGCCATCGGCTGGAAGCCGGACGGCAGCGCCATCACTTTCATCGCGCGCCGTGGCGAAGACCGCGATCCGGCTCTTTATGCCATTCCCGTCGCAGGCGGTGAAGCAACGCGTATCAGTCGCTTGAACACCGGCGTTGCCGCTTACAGCTTCAGCCCCGACAGCGAGCGCGTTGCGTTGGTCGGCAGCGAGCCGGCCGATAGCGAGCTCGAGGCCGAGCGTGACATGGGCTTCAACCAGATCGTGTTCGAAGAAGACTGGCAGCCTCGCCGACTGTGGATCCAGAGCACTGACGGACGCAGCGAGCCGGAAATGATCGAGATCGAGGGCTCGGTCCAGAGTGCGCTGTGGTCGCCGGCAGGTGATCGCCTGGCCGTGGCCGTCACGCCGCGTCAGCTGGTTGATGACACCTTGATGTTTCAGCGCCTGCGCATGATTCGTCCGGACGGCGAGGAAATTGGCCGTATCGACAACCCCGGCAAGCTCGGTCAGATGGCCTGGAGCCCCAATGGCCGGCATTTTGCCTTTATCTCGGGTCAGTCCATCAACGACCCGCGCGAAGGCCGCCTGATGGTGGCTGGTCGTGACGGCGGTGATTTCCGCGATCTGCTGCCGGGCCTGGAAGGACACGTCTGGCATGTTGACTGGCGTGATGATGACCAGATTGTTTTTGTCAGCTATGAAGGCGTCGAGTCGCGTGTCGGCCAGATCGGGGCCAGTGGCCGTGACCAGGTCAACCTGGTCGAACAGGCTGGCCTGATTGTTGAAGCCATTTCAGTGGCCGGCGATGGACGCCTGGTCTTCGCGGCTTCCAAACCGGAACACCCGCGCGAAGTGTATGCCCTGTCGCGCCGCAATCTGGAAATCGAGCGGGTCACCGACTCCAACCCCTGGCTGGCCGATGTGTCAATGGCTCGCCAGCAGGTGGTCACCTATCCCGCCGCTGATGGCCTGGACATCGAAGGTTTGCTGATCTGGCCGCTGGACTACCAGGAAGGCGAGCGCTATCCGCTGGTGCTGGCGGTTCATGGCGGTCCGGAAGCGCATTACTCGAACGGCTGGTTGACCACCTACAACCTGCCTGGACAGCATATGGCCGCTGAAGGCTATTTCGTGTTCTACCAGAACTATCGCGGTAGCACCGGGCGCGGTGTGGAGTTCACCAAAAAGGGCCAGCGTCGGCCTGCCATGGAAGAGTTCAGCGATCTGGTCGATGGCGTCGATTACCTCATCGAGCGCGGTCTGGTCGATGGCGGCCGGGTAGGTATCACCGGCGGCTCTTACGGTGGCTATGCCTCGGCCTGGGGCGCGACCTACTATTCCGAGCGCTTCGCCGCCGCCGTTATGAACGTCGGGATTTCCGACAAGATCTCGATGCTGGGCACCAGCGATATCCCGCAGGAGCTTTACCTGGTGCACTACCGCGTCTGGCCGTGGGAGGACTGGGAGCTTTATACCCAGGCCAGCCCGATCTTTTTCGCCCATCGTGCCCAGACGCCCATCCTGATCATGCACGGCGATGCCGACCCCCGGGTCGACCCCACCCAGTCGAAAATTTTCTACCGCTACCTGACCCTGCAGGAAAACCCGCCGCCGGTCCGCTTGATCCTGTACCGCGGCGAGGGCCATGGCAACATCCGCGCTGCCACCCGTTGGGATTACAGCCTGCGCCTGATGCGCTGGATGGACCATTACCTGAAAGGCGAGGGTGGCGATATGCCGCCCATGCGAGTTGATTATCGCCTTGACGATGACGATACGGCCGATGAGTGATTCCTCGGCGGAATCCGGTCAGTCAGCTTCACTCAACGTACTGGGCCAGCCGCTGGCCCAGTGCAGCCTGGACCCGTTGACCGGCTTCTACCGCGATGGCTGCTGCAATACGGGTGACCAGGATGCCGGCAGCCATACCGTTTGCGCCGTGATGACCGATGAGTTCCTGGCCTTCAGTGCCGAGCGCGGCAACGACTTGTCCACGCCTCGCCCAGCCTGGCAGTTTCCCGGCCTGAAAGCCGGTGACCAGTGGTGCCTGTGTGCTGCCCGCTGGCGCGAAGCGCTGGATGCGGGCGTGGCACCCAGGGTACGGCTGGAAGCTACTCACGCGGCCACCTTGCGCTACGTCAGTCTTGACCAGCTAAAGGCCCACGCGATTGACCGGAACCACTGACCATGACTCACGACAAGCAGCAAATTCTGGACAGCCTGAACGCCAGCAGCCGCAATACGCTGATGGCTGAACTCGATATCGTTTACAGCGATGTCGGTGAAGACTTTCTCGAAGCCACCATGCCGGTCAGCCCCCGGGTTCATCAACCCATGGGACTGCTGCACGGCGGCGCCACGGCAGCCCTGGCTGAATCGGTCGGCTCAGCCGCCTCGGCGCTCAGAGTCGATCTGAAAACCCACGGCGTGGTTGGCATGGAGTTGTCCATCAACCACTTGAAAAGCGTCACCACCGGCCAGGTCACCGCACGTGCCAAGCTCATCCACGGCGGCCGCCGCACCCATCTCTGGGACATCCGCGTCACCGACCAGGAGAACCGCCTGATCGCCGTCTCGCGCCTCAGCATGATGGTGATCGATAAGACTTGACGGGCACGCAGCCGCGCTGTCCTCTACACAGCGATTGAGCACCGCCGAATCAGCGGTTCGAACACCAGCAGCGGTGTTTGCCGGTTCATGAAAAAAGCCCGCCAGTTGGCGGGCTTTGGACGTTACGGTTTAAGCTGTGGAGGCTCAGGGCACCGGGGTGTGCGAGACGCGGATGCGGATGCTGTCGCCCGGGTGACGGGTGGTGCGGGTGGTGAACAGCTGGCCGCCGTGCTCGTAGGTCACCAGGTAGCCGCTGATGCGGCTTTCTTCGCGGTAATCGCGCTGGATGGTGCAGCGCTCGCTGGTGACCGGATGATAGCGATCAGGCCCGCGATTCTGGCGGCCAGCGTCGCGGCCAATCGAGCCGCCCAGCGCGGCACCGGCCACGGTGGCTGCGGTGTTGCCGCTGCCGCCGCCGAACTGGTTGCCAACCACGCCGCCAATGATGGCGCCGACGATGGTAGGTGTAGCCGAGCTGGAACCACTGCGGCGCTCACGCTCGTAGTGTTGTTCTTCCCAGCACACTTCGCGGTTGATCGGCGTGCGCACGGTCTGATATTCCGGCTGGGCCGAGACCACCGGCGCGTGGAAGTAGCTCACACCTCCGGCTTGAGCGCCAAAGGCCATCAGGCTGGCGGCGAGAGCGGTGGCAGTCAGAACAAGGGTTTTGCGCTTCATGGTCCAATCTCCTTGGAAAACTCACTGGTTTTGATCGCAAAACAACGATCAGGGTTTCATGGTAAGCAGGGCTGGCTGAACCGGATCTGAACTTT
>PWYW01000079.1 GCA_003567685.1 Gammaproteobacteria bacterium | reverse complement strand
TTGGACGGAAAGAAAAACGTCTATTCTCGCAGCTCGCCCACTTTCTGGACTGGGGTGTCGCACTTAGTATATGAATCCGGGGCGCCTAACAAAGGGTTCAACCGGACGCCGGTAAGCTCCGCGGCGGCGAAGCCGGGCGAGCTCAGTGGCGGCGCCGGTTAACCCAAACGTTAGCTAACTGAACAACCAGTAGTGGCTGTCGGTGATCGGAGCGATTTCAGGAGACGTCATAGGGTCCGTGTATGAGGGTGCGCCCCCGCAGGCGAAGAACTTTCCGCTCTTCGTGCCAGGTTCGAGATTTACGGATGACACGGTATTAACAATAGCCGTCGCGAGCGCGATTCGTGAGGGCGTGGAGTTTGGCGACGCCATTCGTCGTTGGGGATGGCGCTACCCGAATGCCGGATACGGCGGCCGGTTTCACGACTGGCTGTTTCGTGAAGACGCAGGGCCCTACAACAGCTTTGGAAACGGCTCGGCCATGCGCGTTGCCGCTGTGGGCTGGGCATTTGACGATCTTGATGTTGTGTTGCGAAAAGCGGCCGAAAGCGCGGAAGTCACCCACAACCACCCGGAAGGCATCAAGGGCGCGCAAGCTGTCGCTGCGGCGGTACTGGTTGCCCGGAAGGGCCAGACGAAGGACCAGATCGCGGCCCTGATGTCCCAGCGTTTCGGGTACGACTGCACGATTGAACTCGGCGTTTTGCAGCGACAAGCGAAGTTCGATGTTACATGCCAAGGTACGATCCCGGCTGCTACAGTGGCATTCCTCCGATCTGCGGATTTCGAGGATGCTGTCCGGAACGCTGTTTCCTTCGGCGGTGACACCGATACTTTGGCGTGCATTGCCGGGGCAATGGCGGAAGCGCATTATGGCGGTGTACCAGCCGGGATTCGAGCCGAGATTCACCGGCGCCTCGACGACCCGCTGCGTGATGAGGTGGTAGCCTTCGCGAACCGATACGGCATTCTTTTTTCGGACGGCCTCGATGCAGATGACTTTTTGGGATAATTGAGAGCCCTTGGCAACCGCAGGCCATCGACGCGATCCGCGCGCGGCTAATTCTGAACGTCAGGAGTTTTTCATGAAGATCTACTGGTCGATCAAAAGCATTCCCGAACTTTCAGCGCTGCCAGCCCGGGAGCGAAAAACTCGGTGGGAAGCCGCGTTCAGTAGAACTCGCAGAAACTGGAAAGCCTGGGTAGCTTTGTTGGCATGTGCTCTTATTGGTGGATTCGGCGCATTGGCTGGACGCGAACTCGATATGGGAGTTGCCGGGGCTCTTTTAGGCGGTGCACTTGGTGGGTTTATGCTTTGGCAGTTACTTGTGGTCATTACGCGAAGACACTATCGGCAAATTCTGTTGGGCAAGCCTTCGCCCAAGGCTCCGCCTCCGAACGCCTAATATAGTGTTCAAGTTCGTTCCGCATTTCCTGTTCCGCAGGACGTGCCCAACGCAGAACGGCTATGTTCGGACGTTGGCAGAACACTCATAACGGAGACAAACCATGGAATCTCTCGCCCTTGCTGTTGCCTTTATTGCCTTCCTGTGGGGCTGGACGGCAAACTCGAAACTGACGAGACTTGTGAAGACTCTCAAAGAGAAAGGTTTTCTAGAAAGCGATTACAGATAGAAACGCCGGCCCAAGCTGCAGAAACTCTCCCTGGCATAACCCTTGAACCGCAAAAACGTTTCCACCGAGCGCTGGGACTCAAGGCACTGAAGAACCCGCGCAGCTCCGGTGTTATACACTGCGAGCGGAAGAAGAAAGACCAGGTCTCACTATTGACCCGAAAAATCGGGCCGGGACTGACGGTTTCCTGACAATTCAGGGATCAGCCCTAATCGTCAAGTAATTGTCCGGGCGGCGAACAAACGGGCATGGGGAAACAGCTTGAAGCAAGTCTCAAGGAGGGAATTAAATGTTATGGCTATTTTTGATCGTTTGCCTTTTGTTTGGCATCGCCCTGGCCATTGGAAGTCGCAACAAGGCCACGCAACTCAATGAACGGGCAGCTGCGTTGCATGCACGGGTAGTGAGAACGGCACCGGATGATGCCCTGGCCAAGATCGATGCCGCTGAATTTCAATTCTATTTTCAGAAATCCGTCGAAAGCACCCGCAGAAAAGGTGCGCTGGGCTGCATCCTTCCTGGGGCCATTCTGTTTACGCTGGGCCCTCTGGGAATCTTGTTTCAGTCGGATGTGCTGATGCTTCTTACCGTCGCAGGAATGCTTCTTTCCAGCATTGCCGCACTGGTGCTGATGGTCATCACCCTGCTCAGGATACGAAACGATGACTATATTCTCGGAGAGGTGAGAAAGAAGATCGACGCTTGATGCGGGGATCCGTGGACGTCTCCCACTGTTGGCCATGCTCAATAGTCGTGAAGTGGACTCATGCGGGCACAGTCGCCCGTTCACACGGTCTGCGCCGTGATCTGATTCAATCCAGCCATGAACAAGAAAACCCTTCAACGACGTCAGCGCCGCGCCCTTTTGGCGGCAGGGCTGGCATTGCCGGCCATTTGGTGGCTGGGAGCGGGCCGGACGGGTCTGCATGCCGAGGACTCGCTTCCCTTTGAACTGCTGGAGCTGAGCGAGCGAGAATGGCGCGACCTACTGTCGACCGACACGTATCGAGTGCTGCGGCGAGAACGCACCGAGCCGGCGTTTTCCAGCCCGCTGGACGGAGTCTATCGCGACGGGACCTACGTTTGCGCCGGCTGTTTCCTGCCGCTGTTTTCCAGCGAGCACAAGTACGATTCCGGCACCGGCTGGCCCAGTTTCTGGCAGCCAATTGATGATCGGCATATCGGCACCCGGCGCGACTTTCGCCTGATCATTCCGCGGACTGAGTATCACTGCGCTCGCTGCGGCGGCCACCAGGGTCATGTATTCGATGATGGCCCCGAGCCCACCGGCCAGCGCTGGTGCAACAACGGCCTGGCCCTGCGTTTTGTACCGGCTGGCGAGGCATTGCCGGCCCTGAGAACCGGAGTGAACGGATGAAGCCTCTGACGGCCACCCTGGCCTGCCTGTTGGCAACCTTGTTGCTGGCCATTGCTCCCACGGCGGATGCAGACGAAGAACGACCGTTGGCACGAGCGACCTTTGCCGGTGGCTGTTTCTGGTGCATGGAGCCGCCCTATGACCGGCTGGATGGTGTGGTCGAGACCATCTCGGGCTTCAGCGGCGGCCATGTGAGCAGCCCCAGCTACCAGGAAGTGGTTCGCGGCGGCACTGGCCACCTGGAGGTCGTGCAGGTGGTGTACGACCCGGAAGTCGTGGACTACGAACGCCTGCTGGAGGTGTTCTGGCGCAACATCGACCCCTACCAGGCTGACGGCCAGTTCTGCGACCGCGGCGATATCTATCGCTCGGCCATTTTTGTTCATGACGACGAGCAGGCCCGACTGGCCCGCGACTCGTTGGCCGAGCTGGCGGCCTACGGGCCGGAAGATGGACCGATTGACACCCGCATCCTGCCTTTCGAGGCCTTTTACCCGGCCGAGGAATACCACCAGGGGTATTACCTGAAAAACCCGGTGCGCTACCGCTACTACCGATGGCGTTGCGGGCGCGACCAGCGCCTCGAAGCGCTATGGGGCGACCAGGCCGGCGGCTGACCGTGACTTTCCACACGGGCAGCATCCGCCCGTTTGAGGCATTATTGGGCCTCGGGTAGCGCACTGCGGGGGCAGGCGGCCGCCCTTTTGCATTCCAATTCATTTCATTGCCAAGGAGAGGCTGCATGAAAGCATCGGCCACCGCCATTCTTACCGTGCTTGCGCTGGTTCTGGGAAGCCTTACGGCTGTTGCCAGCGACCGCATCGAGTACGTCACCACCGTTGAGGGCATCAGCGAGTACCGCCTGGACAACGGCCTGCGCGTGTTGCTGATGCCGGACGAAAGCCGCCCAACCGCCACCATCAACATCACGTATTTTGTTGGCTCCAAGCACGAAAGCTATGGCGAAACCGGCATGGCCCACCTGCTTGAGCACATGCTGTTCTACGGCACACCAGACCACCAGGACATCAAGGCCGAGATCTCCGAACGCGGTGGCGTGGCCAATGGCACCACCTGGTACGAGCGCACCAACTACTTTCAGACCCTGCCCTCGGGCGAGGAAAATCTGGAGTGGGCGATTCGCATGGAAGCCGACCGGATGGTGAACTCGCTGATCGACGAGGACGACCTGGCCTCGGAAATGACCGTGGTGCGCAACGAGTTCGAGATTGGCGAGAACAATCCGATCAGCGTGCTGATGCAGCGGGTCATGTCGACGGCCTACCTGTGGCACGGCTATGGCCGCTCTACCATCGGTGCCCGCTCCGACATCGAGAACGTGCCCATCGAGCGTCTGCAGGCTTTCTATCGCAAGTATTACCAGCCCGATAACGCCATCCTGATCCTGTCGGGCAACTTCGACAGCGAGCGCGCGCTGGGATTGATCGAAAACCACTTTGGCCGCATTCCGGCACCCGAACGTAGCGGCGACATGATTCTGTGGCCAACCTACACCCGCGAGCCGATCCAGGATGGCGAGCGAACCGTGACCGTTCGCCGTTCCGGCACCCTGCGCGCGCTGATGGCGGCCTATCACGTGCCGGCCGCCCCGCACGAAGACTTTGCCGCCATCTCGGTACTGACCCACCTGTTGGGCGACAGCCCTTCAGGCCGTCTTTACCGGGCCCTGGTGGAAACCGAACTGGCCAGCCAGGTGTTTGCCTTCAGCCTGCCGCTGCCGGAGCCATCGGTACTGATGTTGTTCGCCCAGAGCTCGCACGACCAGGATCTGGATCCGGTTCAGGACGCGCTGCTAGAAGCCGCGCATGGGCTGGTTGATGAGCCACCCAGCGAGGCAGATGTCAGACGCGCCATTAACGCCCTGACCAACGGCATGGAGCGGATGCTCAACGACTCCAACCAGGTTGGCATCCAGCTTTCCGAGTGGGCCGCGGCCGGCGACTGGCGTCTGATGTTCCTGCACCGCGACCGGATCGAGCAGGTAACGGTCGACGACGTGGTGCGCGTGGCTGAACACTACCTGGTGCGTGACAACCGCACCATCGGCCGCTTCATTCCCGATAGCCACCCGGAACGAGCAGAGATTCCCGAAGCCCCGGAGCTGTCGGAGTTGCTGGCCGATTTTACCGGTCGCGATGACCGCGCCGCCGGCGAAGCCTTTGACCCAACCCCGGAGAACATCCGGGAACGCCTGGTGGAATTCGAACTGGCGAATGGCACCAAGGTAGCCCTGCTGCCCAAGTCGACCCGCGGCAACCGGGTATTTGGCCAGGTGAGCATGCGCATGGGCAATGCCGACAGCCTGAGCGGCCTGGGTGGCGTACCCAGCGGTACAGCCAGCATGCTGATGCGCGGTACCGAGCGCTTCAGCCGCCAGGAACTGCGCGATCACCTGGACGAAATCCAGTCTACGCTGAACATTGGTGGCGACCGCCTGGTTTCGGCCGGCATCGAGAGCCGTCGTGACCGCCTGGCCGAGGCACTGGACGTTCTGGCCGAAGTACTCAAGAACCCGACCTTCCCGGAATCGGAGCTGTCGGAGCTACGTCGTCAATACCTCAGCAACCTGGACCAGCAGCGAGATGATCCGGGCTCGGTTGCCGGCATGGCCCTGAACCGCCACTTCAACCGGCTGCCGCCGGAAGACCCGGATTACACGCCGGACTTCGACGAAACCGAGGCGCGCATTCGCGCGGTGGAGCGCGAGCAACTGCTTGAGTTTCACCAGAGCCACTACGGTTTCGGCCCGGGCACCACGATCAGCTTCGTCGGCGACTTCGACGCCGATGAGCTGCGGGCCCAACTGGAGTCGTTGTTCAACGACTGGACCTCCAGCGCCGAGTACGTTCGCATCGACCGCGAATTTGCCGAGATCGAGCCGATCGAAACCATCCAGCAGCTGGACGACAAAACCAGCGCCGTGTTCATTGCCCGCAGCAACTTCCGCATGAACCAGGACCACCCCGACTACCCCGCCATGTCGATGGCAGGCCACCTGCTTGGCGGCGGATTCCTGAGCTCACGCCTGGCCAACCGGATTCGTGATGACGAAGGTTTGAGCTACGCCGTCGGTGGCGGGTTCGGGGCCGGCGCCATTGACGAGATTGGCACCTTCCAGGCGTTCGCCATGTACGCACCGGAGAACAAGGAGCGTCTGGTCGAAGTGATGCGCGAAGAATGGGCCAAGCTGATCGAGGAAGGCGTCAGTGAAGAGGAACTCGACGTTGGGCGCCGTGGCTATTTGCAGCAGCTGGCTGTTCGTCGCTCCAGCGACAGCGCGCTGGTCAGCATTCTGGCCAACAACCTGTTCCTGGGCCGCGACATCTTCCACCAGCGTGCCTATGAAGAACAGATCGGCGCGCTGACCGCCGATGACGTCAATCGGGCGTTGCGTGAGCACTTCGACCCAGCCACGGTGAGCATTTCGATTGCCGGGGATTTTGATTGAGGGCGGTAAAAGGTCAAAGGTAAAAGGGGAGAGGCGACAATCGAAGCTTGTTATCCCGGGTATCGCTGACGCGATCCCGGGATGACAGGGGAGCGGCCCGGTGCTGCTCCCCCGTGGCTTCGGCAGGCCACACCGCTTCCCTGCGGCGGGCACAGGGGCTAAGATGACCGAGTGATCATCAAGAAGCCTTTCTGGAAACGCCCGTTCATCATGGGATTTTTGATTCTGCTGGCGGTCGGCGGCGGGGTTTGGTTAGGCATGGATCGCCCCATGCCTTCCAGGTGGGGCGATGACGATTTCGTAAAAGAAGTTCGCCTGCCCTCCTTCCTGCGGGCCGATGATCCCGACCGTTTGTTTTGCGCCGAATCCAGTGATACCAACGTCTGTCGGTGCATTACCGCCTCGGGCGAACGCCCTGACATCAGCGATGAAGAGTGCCGCCGCCGTGCTCGCCAGTCGGAGACCTCGAATGCCCCCTGAGAAATCCCTTTTCACCACGGACAAGCTTCAACGATGCCGTTGCCACTGCTTGTCACTGACCGGACTGCTGTTCAGCCTCTGGATACTGGGCGGCTGCGCCAGTCTGCCTGTCGATCATCAGCCAGAGCTGTCCAAGCCGTCCAGTCGCTCGATGCCTGCGCCAAACACCGCTTTGCTTGCCGGCGAAGCGCCGCTACCCTCACCACAAGCCCTGCTGACGCTGACCGCAGCCCAGCAGGATGACTTCCTGGACTACTTCCACGGCGAGGCCGTCCGGCCCGTTCCCAAACACCATCGCATTCGGGATTTCCTTCATCATCGGCTGGCCGGGTTTGGTTATCTGGAAGAGAGTCTGACCGCCTCGGAGGCGATGGCTGAACACCGCGGCAATTGTGTATCACTGGCTGCGCTCACCCTGGCCCTGGCCGACCTGGTCGGCGTTGAAATTCGGTTCCAGCTGATGACCACGGCACCGGTGTTTGATCGCGATGGCGGCTTGATTCTTAGCAGCAACCATGTGCGAAGCCGATTGTACGACCCGGACTACGAACCCAATCCCGGCGTGCTGACCCTTCAGCGGCCGCACGTCCAGATCGATTATTTCCCGGGAGACCGCAGGGGCAGCGGGAAGATGTTGTCGCGGGACGAGTTTCTCGCCCTCTTCTACCGCAACCTGGCCGCCGATGCCCTGGTCATCAACGAGACGGACCGCGCCTTTGCGATGACCCAGGCCGCGCTCGCTCTCGACCCGGATCACGCCGACTCACTGAACCTGATGGCGGTTATCCACCGCCGGGCAGGCGACCTGGCCACCGCGGACCAGTTCTACCGCCACGCCACCCGGCTGCACAGAAACCACATCAACCTCTTGAGCAATCATGAAAGCCTTCTCCGGCAACTGGGCCAGGATGCCGAAGCGGATGAACTCGTCGCGCAATTGGCCCAGCTGGATGACCCCAACCCGTTCCATTGGCTTGACCTCGGCGAGCGGGCCAGACAGCGCGGCTCACTGCATGCCGCACTACGCTGGTACGGCGAAGCCCTGGCGAGAGCGCCCTACCTGCATGAAGCCTACTGGCGCCAGGCCATTGTCTATGAAGAACTGGGCCAGCCAGACCGCAGCCTGGCCGCACTGGAAAAAGCTCACAGCCTGACCCTGAGACCCGACCTCAAGAAAAGCTACCAGTCAAAATGGATGGGGCTAAAGACAAGACCCGTCAGGACCACCGGCGGCCATGACGCCCGCGGTCAGGCGGCGGAGCTCGGCCTGCGCTGAGCGGCCGGCACCGGCCGATTCACACCAGGATCTGGCGCTTGCGCAGGTAATCCAGCAGCTCGTCCACACTTTCCTCGATGCTGAGCTTTTCCGTGTCCAGCACCACTTCCGGTTTCTCGGGTGCTTCGTAGGGCGAATCGATGCCGGTAAAGTGGCGGATGGTGCCCGCGCGCGCCTTGGCATACAGTCCCTTGGGATCACGGTTCTCGCAGGTTTCCAGACTGGCATGGACGTAGATTTCGACGAATTCGCCTGGCTCCATCAGCTCGCGCACCATGGCCCGGTCAGCCCGGAACGGCGAGATGAAAGCACTCAGCACCACCAGGCCGGCATCGGCCATTAACCGGGCTACCTCGCCAATCCGGCGAATGTTTTCTACGCGGTCTTCGTCGGTAAAACCCAGATCGCGGTTCAGGCCATGGCGGACGTTGTCGCCGTCGAGCAGGTAGGAGTGGTGCCCGCGCTGGAACAACGCCTGCTCCAGCGCATTCGCCACGGAAGACTTGCCAGCACCGGAAAGTCCGGTGAACCACAGAACGGCCGGCCGTTGCGATTTCTGCCGGGCGCGCTGGCTCTTGGCAATCTTGTGCTCGTGCCACACCACGTTCTGCGACTTGTCGGCCAGCGAGTCGGTGACCGGCCGGACGATCATCCCTGCCCCGACGGTCAGATTACTGACTCGGTCGATGACCACGAACGAGCCCGTGCCGGCCAGTTCGCTGTAGGCATCGAAGGCGGCCGGCCGGCCAAGTTGCCAGCGAACCAGGGCAATTTCATTCAGGTCGAGCTGCTCTGCATGCTGGTGCTCAAGCGTGTTGACGTCGATTCGGTGATGGATGAGCTGCGGGGTTGCCGCCAGCGTACAGGTACCCAACTTGATGTCGTATTGGCGACCGGGCAGCATCGGCTGATCGACCATCCAGACAACTCGGGCATCCAACGCGTCGGCGACCCGTGGTTTGTCGTCCGGCCGAGCCAGTACGTCGCCGCGGCTGATATCGATTTCATCGGCGAGTGTCAGGGTGATGGACTGGCCAGCATGAGCCTCGGTCACATCGCCAGAGGCTCCGAGAATGCGGGCAACTTCACTCTGGCGGCCGGAGGGCATCACCATCAGGCGATCGCCCTGACGAATTTGACCGCTGCTGATCGTGCCGGCAAAACCGCGAAAATCGGCGCTATGGCGATTGACGTACTGAACCGGCAGCCGGAACGGCGCATCGCTGCGCTGCGCGCTCACCGGCAGGCTTTCCAGCAGCGTCAGTAGTGGCTCGCCCTGGAACCAGTCCATGTGCTCCGAGGCGCGGGTGATGTTATCGCCATGCAGTGCCACCACGGGCAGGAAATGAATCGTCTCGATGTCGAGCTTGCTGGCAAAGCGGCGGTAGTCCTCGCAGATTGCTTCAAAGCGCGCCTGCTCGTAGTTGACCAGGTCCATCTTGTTGATCGCCACCACCACCTGACGAATGCCCAGCAAGGACACGATGAAGCTGTGACGCCGGGTCTGTAGCTGCAAGCCGTGCCTGGCGTCGATGAGGATGACAGCGGCCTGGGCAGTCGACGCGCCGGTAGCCATGTTCCGGGTGTATTGCTCGTGACCGGGCGTATCGGCAATGATGAACTTGCGACGCGCAGTGGCAAAGAACCGGTAGGACACATCAATGGTTATGCCCTGCTCACGCTCGGACTGCAAACCATCGACCAGCAACGCCAGGTCGGCAGCGTCTCCCTGGGTGCCCCACTTGCGGGAGTCTCTCTCAACGGCTGACAGCTGGTCCTCGTAAACCTGCTTTGAATCGAACAGCAAACGACCGATCAGCGTGGATTTACCGTCGTCCACCGAGCCACAGGTAATGAAACGCAACAGGTCCTTCTGGCCATGCTGCTCGAGAATCTGCTCGATGCTCATCAGAAATACCCCTGGCGCTTCTTGTCTTCCATCGAGGCACCGGCGTCCTTGTCGATGGCCCGGCCCTGGCGCTCCGAATGGCGCACCGAGATGGTTTCTTCAATGACTTCCAGCAGCGTACTGGCCGAGGACTCGACCGCGCCGGTGAGCGGATAACAGCCCAGGGTTCGGAAACGCACGCTTTTCATTTGCGGTTGCTCGCCGGGTTTCAGCGGCAGTCGCTCGTCATCGACCATCAGCAACATGCCATCGCGCTCGACCACCGGCCGTTCGGCCGCAAAGTACAGCGGCACCATCGGAATGTTTTCGGCATGGATGTACTGCCAGATATCCAGCTCGGTCCAGTTGGACAGCGGGAACACGCGGATCGATTCGCCCTTGTGAACCCGGCCGTTGTACAGGTTCCAAAGCTCGGGCCGCTGGTTTTTCGGGTCCCAACCGTGATGGCGATCGCGGAAGGAAAACACCCGCTCCTTGGCCCGTGAGCGCTCTTCATCGCGACGTGCACCACCAAACGCGGCATCGAAACCGTATTGACTCAGGGCCTGTTTCAGGGCCTGGGTTTTCATGATGTCGGTATGCACCCGCGAACCATGGGTAAACGGGCCAACGCCCTGATCGACGCCTTGCTGGTTGATATGGACGATCAGTTCCATACCCGCCGCTTCGGCGATCTGGTCGCGGAAGGCATACATCGCCTTGAATTTCCAGGTGGTATCGACATGCAGCAGGGGAAACGGTGGCGGGCTCGGAGAAAAAGCCTTGCGCGCCAAGTGCAGCATCACGGAAGAATCCTTGCCGATGGAATACAACATCACCGGGCGCTCGAATTCGGCGGCAACCTCGCGAATGATGTGGATCGCCTCGGCCTCAAGCGTGTCGAGGTGGGACATGCGCTGCCCGGCGGCGAGGGGCTTCGGAGCATTCATGGCTTGGAACAACCTTCTGGAGAGGAGCTGGCACTGTAAACCAGCCGCGCCGACTCAATTCAACGATCTGGCTATGACTAATGACGGCTCGTTCTTGCCCGCCGCCAAAGCGGCGGGCAATAAACGCTCAGGCAGCGCCAAACCAGGCCGGATCGGCTTTGGCGCAGACAATGAAATGCGGATTGAGAATGGACTCGCGCGCGTTGTAGTGCAGCGGCTCGCCGGTTTCAGCATTCAGCACCTGGCCACCCGCCTCTTCGACCACGGCCTGGGCGGCACAGGTATCCCATTCGCTGGTCGGGCCGAGGCGCGGATAGACATCCGCCTTGCCGGCCGCCACCAGGCAGAGTTTCAGCGATGAGCCCATGGCAACCAGTTCGGCATCACCGAGTCGCTTGACGAAGGCATCCACTTCCGGGGTGCTGTGCGAGCGACTGCCAACCACCCGCCAGGGCTGTCCAGCCGGCTTTTCGCCAACTTCCAGGCGTTCGACCACCCGTTTGCCGGTCTGATGCCAGGCGCCCTCATGACGGGCGGCGTAGTACCACTCCTGCAGGGCCGGGGCGTACACCACGCCGAGGATGGGCTGATGGTCACGAACCAGGGCCACGTTGACGGTGAATTCGTCGTTGCGCTTGAGGAATTCCTTGGTGCCGTCCAGCGGATCAACCACCCAGCAGCGGTCCCAGTGCTTGCGTTCATGCCAGGGCGCCTGGGCGGATTCCTCGGACAGAATGGGAATGCCGGGCGTGAGCTCCTGCAGGCGCGAGACGATCAGCTTGTTGGCGGCCAGGTCGGCGGCTGTCAACGGGCTGTCATCGGCCTTGTGCTCGGTATCGAAGCGCTTCGGATCGGAATAGATTTCAAGAATTTTCGCGCCGGCTTCGGCAACGATCTGGCGTACGTCGGTGAGGGTTTTGCTCAAGTCCATCGTGATGAAGGTCCCTGCCTGCGAGTCAATGTCCCAGATGTTAGCGCAACCCGGCACATGGGTTGGAACTTTCCGACGCGATAAGACGATCGGAAGGGGGCCAAACTAGTGGCCCACTATCGCCCCGGTGACTCGCCCCACAAGACCTTGTGCAATTGCAGTTGCAGGCGCACGGGCGCCTGGCTCTCAAGGATCCACTCGGCCAACTGGGCTGGCGGCAGGGTTTCCCAGACTGGTGATAACAGCACCTGCCAGCGATCCAGCCTGTGGCTGGCAATCTGCTCCAGGGCCCAATCAAAATCCTGCCGCCCGGTGAGTACCAGCTTGATCTGGTCATGTGGCTGCAGCCAGTTGAGATTGTCCCAGAGGTTGCGCGCCACTTCGCCCGAACCCGGTGCCTTGAAGTCGATGACCTTGATGACACGCGGGTCGACCTGGTCCACCGGCAGTGCGCCACTGGTTTCCAGCGACAAGGTCAGGCCGGCATCGCAGAGCATGGCAAGGAAAGGAATGCAGCGTTTTTGAGCCAGCGGCTCCCCGCCGGTCACGCAGACACGCTGGCAGTTGTATCCGCGAATGGTTTCAAGAATCTCGTCGAAGGTTGCCCACTCGCCGCCGTGAAAGGAATACGGCGTGTCGCACCAACTACAGCGCAGCGGACAGCCCGTCAGCCGCACAAACACCGTCGGCCAGCCAACCAGGTCCGACTCGCCCTGAACCGAATAGAAGATTTCGGTCAGTTTGAGACGGCGATCGACAGCGGTTTCGGTAGCGGGGGTGGTAGCTTCCATTGAAAAGTGTCGAAGATGTAAAAGGTAAGAAGTGAAAGGCAAGAGGAAAGAGGCAGGGCCGGCGATCCTTCGTTCAGCGTCGCCTTTAACTTCTCACCTTTTACCTTTCACCCCAGGCGCCAGCGGCGCCTGGACTCAATAATGCCCCGCCAGCCGCATGTCGCGCAGGCGAGTTTCGGCCAGCCGCGCCAGGGTGGTGTTGGGGAAGTCGCTGCGGACCTGTTCCAGGGCGGCGCGGGCTTCGTTCCACTGCTGTAATTCAAAATGGCTGAAACCAATTTTCAGCAAGGCATCACCTTGCTTGTTACTGCCCGGGAATCGCTCCAGCAGTTCATTGAAGAAGCTCAATGCCGTTTCAAAATCGCGGGTCACGTAGTACGTCTCGGCCAGCCAGTATTGCGCGTTGGGCGCATAAGCCGACTCCGGGAATTCATCGAGGAAATCCGAGAAGCCCCGGGCGGCATCGGCGTAGCGCGCC
The DNA here is from genome assembly GCA_003567685.1 of Gammaproteobacteria bacterium. Lineage (GTDB taxonomy): Bacteria > Pseudomonadota > Gammaproteobacteria > Xanthomonadales > Wenzhouxiangellaceae > Wenzhouxiangella. Next base: position 8,678 of record PWYW01000079.1, on the reverse strand, counting down.
TCGCGCAGCGCACGGAACGCGCGATCATAGGCGGTCTGCTCGGCCTCGGTCGGCGTTCCCAGGTCGCGCGGGCCACCGCTGATCGGTGCTGCGAGCGGTGTAATCTCGGCTTGCGCATCAATCGGCGCCCGCACCTCGGGCACGTCGCTGCGCGGCGCGTCGGCAATCACCTCCGGCGGCAGTGGACGTACTTGCGGCTCGGCGTCATCGCCTGTTGCTGGCTGCCTCCCGGCGGGTCGCTGGGCCGTGCCGCTTCCGAGTTGCGACAAGCGCTGATCGAGGTCGAGGTACTGATCACGCTGGCGGCGACGGAGGTTTTCAATCTCCTGCTGCTGCGACTCGACCATCCCGCGAAGCTCACGAACCTCTTCCAGCAACTCCTGCACCTGCATCACCATGCGCGTGCTGTCCTGCTGGGCCTGAACGGGAAAGGCCGTGGCGACCAGTAATACGGTCGCCACGGCCAGTTTCAGGCTATTTGCGTGCCTGGAGCTCATCATCACCGGGCGGTGTAGACGATCTCCGTGCGACGGTTGCGCTGCCAGCAATCTTCATTGCTTTCGCGGCAAACCGGTCGCTCTTCACCGAAGCTTACAACTTCAATCTGGCGCGAAGAAACGCCAGCGGCACGGAGCAGTTCTTCAACGCTGTTGCCACGGCGCTCGCCGAGGCCCAGGTTGTACTCACGCGAACCGCGTTCGTCGGTGTGACCTTCCAGAATGACACGCGCGGTCGGGTTGGCACGGATGTAGGCCGCGTGTGCATCGACGACCGGACGGTACTGGGCGCGAACGTTGGAACGGTCAAACTCGAAATAGATGGTCCGCTGGCTCAGCAGGCTGTCCGGGTTATCGAGGTTGCGCGGGTCAGCGAAGTCACGCGGATCAAGACGATCCGTTTCGACCGGGCGTTCCGGCGGCGGCGGCGGAGTGGGTTCCGGCGGCGCTTCCGGGGCAGTTTCCCGGGCGCACGCGGCAAGCAGCGCGACCAGCATGACGAGGGCCATAAAACGCAGAGCAGTTTTCATTCAAATCTCCCGATTCATATCAGGGGTTACAGGGCGATGAATCATCGAATCAATGGCGACCAGGCCGGCTCCCGGACATCGCCTTCACTTACCACGAGTCGCTGTCGTATTCTTCCGTCGGCAGAGACGGCAGAAAGTACACCGCGGCCTTGATAGCGCGCAGCGTACAGCACCATGCTGCCGTTGGGCGCGAAACTTGGCGACTCGTCCAGCCGGCCGTCAGATAATACACGTAAACGCTCGTTTTCGCGATCATGGATTGCAATTCTGAAGTCATTATCGCCATCGCTGTGAACCACAGCCAGGAAACGGTCGTTGTCGGCCAGCGAAACACGCGCGTTGTAACGTCCGTCAAAGGTGACCCGTTCGATGCCGTCACCGCTGGTATCCATACGATGGATCTGGGGGCGTCCTGCACGATCTGATGTGAAATAGATGAAACGCCCGTCCGGCGACCAGGCGGGCTCGGTATTGATCGACCAATGGTGAGTCAGCTGACGAGCCCGATCGCCGTTTTCCAAGTCGATCACCCAGATGTCGGGGCTGCCACCGCGCGACAGGGAGACGGCCAGTTCGCGACCGTCTGGCGACCAGGCGGGGGCACCGTTGATGCCGCGCTCGGAGCTCACCACCCGGTTCTGGCCGGTAAACAGATCCTGGACGATGATGTTCGAGCGGCCGGTGGCAAAAGACACGTAGGCCAGTTTGCGCCCGTCCGGCGACCAGGCCGGCGAGAGAATCGGCTGGGTATTGCGCACAATGGTCTGCGGATTGAAGCCGTCGGCATCCGAAACCACCAGTTCGAAAAGCTCGTCACCCGTGCCCAGACCAGTCGCCACCACGTAGGCTATTCGCGTGGCGAAAGCACCGGGGATTCCAATCAGCGCTTCGTAAATGGCATCACTCACTCGATGGGAGGCAAAGCGGAAGTCACCAGGCGCGACCGGCAGCGCCTGCGACAGCAGGATGCGACCGGTGTGGACGTCGAGCAGGTGGTATTCGATTTCCTGGCCGAAACCGTCGGGGCTATCGACAACCCGGCCCACCACGAGGTGGTCGACGCGCAGCAGTCGCCAGGTACCAAAATTCACTTCGGGCGGCCGCGTCGGGCGGTCGATCATCTGCGCCTCGGCCATCGGGTCAAACAGACCGGAACGCCGCAGGTTGTCGCTGACAATCTGCGAAACCGTGGTGGCCGGCTCCGACTCGGATGACTCCCAGGCAAACGGCGCCACGGCAATCGGCATGGCCCCTTCCACGCCATCGACAATCTCGATACGCAGCTGGGCCATGGCCGCCATCGGCAACATCAGGCCTACAATCAGCAGGCTCTTGAGCACCGGCAACCAGCGGGCGCGGCGAAGGTCAACCATCGAATCTGAAGTCAAAATCAATCTCCCGGGCAAAGACACTTTCATATCCTCGGTAAGGTAATTCGCCGACGCGCATCACGGCGGCAACGATCGACCGCCGAGTGGCCTCGTCGGCATTACAGGGTCTGACAATTTCGGCGGCAATGATTTCCCCGCCGGGAATTTGTACCACGCGAACCCGGCAAACCACGCCAGGCCGGGTGGTTGGCGGCCGGTTCCAGTTGCGCCGCACCAATTCGCGGATGGTGCTGACGTACTCCTCGCGCAAGGTGGCGCGACGGGCATCGGCCTCAGCCTGTTCGGCCGCCAGGCGCAGGCGCTCGGCCTCTTCGGCGGCACGGCGCTCGGCGGCCTCGGCCTCGCGCCGCTGGGCAATATCGTCCAGGCGACGCTGTTCCTCCTCGCGCCGGCGCTGGGCTTCCTCGCGCTGGCGACGAAGTTCTTCGAGTTCTCGCTGCTGGGCTTCTTCAGCCCGACGACGCTCTTCCTCGGCACGCTGGCGTTCGGCTTCGCGCTGGGCCTGCTGTTCAAGCTCGCGCTGGCGCTGGGCTTCGGCTTCCTGCCGTTGCTGCTCGGCTCGTCGCTCAGCCAACTCGCGCTCGCGACGCTCGATTTCGCGCTGTCGTTCAGCCTGCCGTTGACGCTCGGCCTCCTGCTCGCGCTGACGCTGTTCGGCCTGGCGTCGCTGTTCTTCGGCAGCCTGCTCGGCCGCCTGGCGCTCGGCTTCTTCGGCGCGGCGCTGCTCGACCATGGGGCCCATGTCGACCAGCGTGACCCGCACCGGCGGATCGGGCTGGTCAAAGCGCGGCCATTCCCAGGCACCGATGAACAGAATCAGTCCAAAGCCCAGGTGCACGGCCACGGCCAGTCCGACCGCCTGGGCCAGATCCTTGAGTTCCTGCTTGCGCTGCGCTGAAGTCATCGGAAGGGGTTACCTGAACAGGGCTGGATGGCGGCACATCAGGCCACCATCAGTCCTCGTCCGGATCGCCGATCAGGCCCACGGTGGGCACGCCGGCGCGCTGCAGCAGCACCATTGCTGCGTAGATATGCTGATAAGCGGCATCCCGGTCGCCACCGACCAGCACCTGGAGGTCCGGGTTGCGCTCGGCAATCGCCCGGATTGTCGTCACCAGCGTTTCGCCATCCACCAGTTGCGGCCGGTCGCCGGTATCGAGGAAGAAATCCCCGTCGCGGGTGACCGACACCATCAGCGGGTCGCCCTGGTCGGTCAGCGGTTCGGCGGTAGCGCTGGGCAGATCGATTTCCACGCCCAGGTTCATCAGCGGTGCGGTAATCATGAAGATCACCAGCAGAACCAGCATGACGTCGATGTAGGGCACGACGTTCATTTCGGCCATGCGCTTGCGGCGGCGTCGGACGTATTGCTCGGACACGCTCAGACCCTCCGTTCAGGCTTTTTCGGACAGGCGACGGGCCTGGCGATGCAGGATACCGGCGAACTCTTCCTTGAAGTTGTCGTAGCGCAGCTCCAGCCGTTCGACCTGGACCGAATATTTGTTGAAGGCAATCACCGCCGGGATCGCGGCAAACAGGCCCATGGCGGTGGCAATCAGCGCTTCGGCAATGCCGGGCGCCACCATGGCAATCGTGGCCGTATGAGCGCCAGCCAGGCCCCGGAAGGAATTCATGATCCCCCAGACGGTGCCGAACAAGCCAACGTAGGGGCTGACCGAGCCGACCGTCGCCAGAAAGCTCAGGCGGGCTTCAAGCCGGTCCATCTCGCGCGACAGTGTTACCCGCATGGCTCGCTGGGCACCACTGGTCAGGGTGTCGGGGTTGAGGTGACGGTCTTCGCGAAGCCGGGAAAACTCGCGGAAGCCAGCCTCGAAGATGGATTCAATGCCTTCTCGACCAGCGCTGTTGCCGGCGACCTTGTCGTACAGGGCGTTGAGATCGGCACCGGACCAGAACTTTTCCTCGAAATCACGGGCGCGTTTCTCGGCACGGGCGAGCACCTGGCGCTTCTGGAAGATCACCACCCATGAAGCCAGCGAAGCAAGAACCAGCAAGGCCATGACGCCCTGGACCAGCAAGCCGGCCTCGAGAATCAGCTCCCATATTCCCATTTGTTCCATGAATCGTTATTCCGTTTGTGATTGTTTGATCGCGGCCAGCAGGTCGGCCGGCGGGCGAGCCAGCTCGAAAGTATCGGCCGCCAGGCAGGCCGCCCTGACCTCGGCCGTGGCCAGCAGTACCTGGTCGTGCGCTCGGTGCATGGTCTGGACGAAGTCCATCGAGACGGCACGCGTCGCTTTGACGACAACACTGACCAACAGTTCATCGTCCAGGCGAGCCGGGTGAATGAACCGGGTATCCATGCGGGTGACCGCGAAGACCCGATTGACACGGTCTCTCAGGTCTCGCTGGCCAAAGCCCAGGGCGCGAAGCCAGTCAGACCGTGCGCGTTCGAAAAAGTGCAGGTAGCGAGCGTGGTAAACCACGCCGCCGCCGTCGGTGTCTTCCCAGTAAACGCGGAAGCGGGCCGGCTCAGTCATCGTGCTCGGAGGGGGCGCCGGCAAACAGGTCCGGGGGCGTGTCGCCCTGCGGTGGCTGCAACCCGAAATGCCGCCAGGTGAGTGCCGTAGCCATGCGGCCGCGGGCGGTGCGCACCAGGTAGCCTTCCTGGATCAGGTAAGGCTCAATAACGTCTTCCAGCGTACCGCGTTCTTCCGACAGCGAGGCCGCCAGGCTCTCGACACCCACCGGGCCGCCGCCGAAATGCTCGACCAGCACCTTGAGGAAACGCCGGTCCATGGTGTCGAATCCGCGCCGGTCGACCTGCATCATTTCCAGCGCCTGCTGGGCAACCGACTCGCTGATGCGCCCGTCGGCCCTGACCTGGGCAAAATCACGCACGCGCCTGAGCAGACGATTGGCAATACGCGGGGTGCCACGGGCGCGGCGGGCAATCTCGGCGGCACCACCCGGATCAGCCTCTATGCCAAGAATGCCGGCCGAGCGACTGACGATGCGGGCCAGGTCATCCGGCGAATAGAATTCAAGCCGCTCGACAATGCCGAAGCGGTCGCGAAGCGGCGAAGTCAGCAGGCCGGCCCGGGTGGTGGCGCCCACCAGGGTGAAACGCGGCAGGTCGAGCTGGATGGAGCGCGCGGCCGGGCCCTCGCCAATGATGATGTCGATGCGGTAGTCCTCCATGGCCGGGTAGAGCACTTCCTCGACGACCGGACTCAGGCGGTGGATTTCATCGACGAACAACACGTCGCCGGGCTCCAGGTTGGTCAGCAGCGCGGCCAGGTCGCCGGCGCGTTCGAGCACCGGACCAGACGTCTGGCGAAGCTGGGAGCCCATTTCGGCCGCAATCACGTTGGCCAGGGTGGTCTTGCCCAGGCCGGGCGGGCCGAAAATCAAAACATGATCCAGCGCTTCATGACGCTTGCGCGCCGATTCCAGGTAGATCGACAGCCGTTCCTTCATCGCCGGCTGGCCGATGTACTCCGACAGGCGGGCCGGTCGCAGGCTTTCGTCCAGACGAACTTCTTCCGGCAAACCCTCCGGATCGATCAAACGATCATCCATCGCCGCGCTCCCGGCAGGGTCATCCCTGCATCTTCTGCTTGAGCGCCGCGCGAATCAACGCCTCGGAACTCTGGTTCTGGTCGGCCACCGAGCGCACCATTTTCAATGCCTCGGCGGTGGAATAGCCGAGCGCAGTCAGCGCCGCGCGCGCCTCGCCGGCGGCATCGGCCGGGCCGGCCACGCCACCGCCGCCCTCGCCTTCGGGCAAGCGGCCGCGCATTTCCAGGATCAACCGCTCGGCGGTTTTCTTGCCGATACCCGGCAGGCGCGTCAGGGCCTGGGCGTCGCCGGCTTCGACCATCAGGGCGAAATCGTCACTGCTGACACCGGACAGGATCGCAAGCGCCAGGCGTGGACCGACGCCGGAGACCTTGAGCAACTCGCGAAACAGCTGCCGATCGGACTCGCGCAGGAATCCGTAGAGCGTCTGGGAATCTTCGCGCACGATCATCTGGGTAAGAATCGTGACCGCCTCGCCGGCTCGGGGCAAGCGGTCGAACACGCTCAAGGGCGCTTCCACCTCGTAGCCCACGCCGGCCACGTCAATCGCCAGCAGGGGCGGCTGGCGGCTGATTACCGTGCCCTTCAGACGAACAATCACCGAAGCACCACACCCGCCGGCAACCGGCTATTGGTCTGGGCCACGTGGTGATGGCATAGCGCCACGGCCAGGGCGTCCGAGGCATCGGCGCCGAGGTCCTGGTCGATTTTCAGCAGGATTCGGGTCATATGCTGAACCTGCTCCTTGGCGGCCGAGCCGCGCCCGACCAGCGCCTGCTTGATCGCCCTGGGCGCGTATTCATGGACCGGCAGGCCGCCGGCCACGGCCGCGCAAATGGCCGCCCCGCGTGCCTGACCCAGCTTGATGGCCGACTGCGGGTTGCGACTCATGAACACGGTTTCCACTGCGGCCACGTCCGGGCGGTACTCGGCAATGATGCGCTGCAAGCGGCTGAATATCATGCCCAGCCGATCGGGCAGCGGACCGCCGCCCAGCGCCATGTTCTCGGCGTGCACCAGTCGCTCGCCCTCGATGATGCCAACACCCGTCACGCGAGAACCCGGGTCCAGGCCAAGGATGCGCATCAGCGGCTCACTGCTCGTAGGCTTCGGCCGGAATTTCGGCGTTTGACCAGACGTCCTGGGTGTCGTCGAGGTCCTCCAGCATGTCCAGGAACTTGAGCACGCCCTGGGCCGTCTCCACATCCAGAGCCACCAGGGTGTCGGCGCGCTGGGTGATTTCGCCCTCTTCCGGGGTCAGGCTGGCGGCTTTGAGCGCCTCGCCGACCGCATTGAAATCCTCCGGCAGGGTCAGCACTTCGATGCTGCCGTCCTCGCCGGTGACGATGTCCTCGGCGCCGGCCTCGAGGGCGGCCTCCATCACGGCATCTTCCGAGGTGCCCGGGGCAAAAGTGAACACCCCCTTTTTCTGAAACATGTAGGCCACCGAACCATCGGTACCGAGGTTGCCGCCATGCTTCGAAAAGGCATGGCGCACTGCGGCCACGGTTCGATTCCGGTTGTCCGTCACGCAGTCCACCATCACGGCGACGCCGCCAGGCGCGTAACCTTCGTAGCGGATTTCCTCGTAGCTGACGCCCTCCATCTCGCCGGTGGCTTTCTTGATGGCCCGCTCGATATTGTCCTTGGGCACGTTGGCGGCGTTGGCACGGTCCATGGCCAGGCGCAGGCGCGGATTGGCATCAGGGTCACCGCCGCCCTCGCGCGCGGCCACGCTGATCTCACGCACCAGGCGGGTAAAAATCTTGCCGCGCTTGGCGTCCTGCGCCTTCTTGCGGTGCTGAATATTGGCCCATTTACTGTGCCCGGCCATTGGCGGTCTCCACTCTGGTTCAGTTGGGTTGGAATTCTAACGCATGCAATCGTCGACCATTGTCCGTCGTTCAGCTTGCGCTCAGGCAGGAGCCGGTAATCTGGAGCCAATTGATGGAAGCGCTGAACAAGGAATCACAATCATGACCAGGCTGACCACTTTATTGATCGCCAGCGTGCTGATACTGCTCTCGGGCCGCGCGTCGGCAACCGGCGAAATCAACGTACTGACCGACCTGCTGACGCCCTTCCCGCCGGGTTGCGTGGCCTTGTCGCTGCCTACCGAACCCAGTTCGGCCGACAATACGCTATTTGATGAAGATATCTGGGTGCCGGGCATCGGCAGTCGCTTCCGCGACGCACGTGTCCGCGTCCAGATGTGGCGGGTGGGCTGCCATGACGAAGGTTTTTCGGTGGTCATGCTGCGGCTGGAACAGCTTTCCGGACCCAACCCGGTGCTGGTGCCGATGGTCTATGCCGAAGCCGGCCAGGTTGACCAACCCTTCCACCAGGCCCAGCTTCTCGAACACCCGGCCGCCGGCAATATCGGCGCCAGCGGCAATGTGCTGCGCGAAGGCGGCCAGACCTGGATGGTCGCGGTCGACCCGATCGCGATCGACGCCGAAACGTTGTTCTTCCCTGAGGACTACAACGACCAGTTCACGCTGGAGCTGTTCTGGGGCGCTTACGCACCCGACGAGGCCCCTTTTGGCGAGCTGTTCGACATCCTGCCCTACGAGCCGGTCCTGGACCCGACCCAGTTCGAGTTTCCGATCATGCACGGTCGCATGACCGGTGCCTGGGTGTTTGACGGCCTTCCGGCCACCGGTCTTCAGCTGGGCATTTTCGAGCGCGCCGATGACACCAACTTTGCCTTCGCCACC
>PWYW01000106.1 GCA_003567685.1 Gammaproteobacteria bacterium | reverse complement strand
TTTCCCGCACGTCAGCCAATGGCTGCCGACTTGCGGCGTATTGAACACCGGTGAGCCTAAACGGACGCTTAACCGCGGGAAGGAAACAAGCCCAATGAATGATGGGCGGCCGGCATTTTAGCCGCCGGCCAGCAACGGTGCCGAACTTTGCTATTAATGCGGCAAGCCATTTGATGACCGAGTTACTAAGGGTGTTCAGCAGAAATCCCGCGACGAGGCGCTCAGACTGTCGAGCCGATGCGCTTCGCTGATGATCTGCCGGGCCACCAGATGCTGGGTGCCGTTGGCGTTTTGCAGCTGGCCACGCACGCGCAGCAGCGAGCCGCCCAGCACCTCGCGCCGGAAGCGCTCGGCCAGTTGCGGCCAGACAATCACGTTGATGATGCCGGTTTCGTCTTCCAGGGACAGAAAGATCACGCCCGAGGCAGTGCCGGGGCGCTGGCGATGGGTGACCAGACCGACCACTTCAATGCTGCGTCCATCGTCCAGCGCGGCCAGCTCGCTGGCCCGGTTCAGGCGCCGCGCCAGGCCAGCGGGCAGGGCCCGGCGTAGCAGCCGGGCCGGGTGTTCGTCCAGGCTCAGCCCCAAGTGGCCGTAGTCGTCCAGCAGGTTGTCGCGCCGGCTGGGCGGGCGCAGGGTGACGCGTTCTTCGCGGATCGGCGCGGCTGCCAGCAGGTCCCCCTGGGCACGCGCGCCCAGGGCCTGCCAGCGCGCCCGATTGCGATGGCCGGCCAGGGCTCTCAGCGCATTGGCATCGGCCAGGGCACGAAGCTGGCGCGAATCCAGGCCGGCGCGTTCGGCCAGATCATGCACGTCGCGAAACGGCGCCTGCCCGCGCGCCGCCACAATCCGCCCCGCCGCCGCCTCGTCAAACCCCTTCACCAACCGCAGCCCCAGACGCACGTCGGGCTCGGCACGGTGACGGGTATTGACGTTTCCTTTCACCTTTTCCCTTTCACTTTTCACCGCTCCCGTGAGGGAGCAATCCCACCCACTGAACCGCACATCCACCGGCAATACCCGAATGCCGTGCCGCTTCACGTCATTGATGATCTGGGCCGGGGCGTAAAAACCCATCGGCTGGCTGTTGATCAGCGCGCAGGCAAAGGCGGCCGGATGGTGGCATTTCAGCCAGGCCGAGAGGTAAGTCAGCAGGGCAAAGCTGGCCGCGTGTGATTCGGGGAAACCGTAGTTGCCAAAGCCCTGGATCTGGCTGTAGATGCGTTCGGCAAAGTCCACGCTGTAGCCGCGCTCGAGCATGCCCTGGTGCAATTTCTCCCGGAACGGCTCCAGCCCGCCGCGCCGTTTCCAGGCGGCCATGGCCCGGCGCAGCTGGTCGGCCTCCCCGGGAGTGAAGCCGGCCGCCACCATGGCAATCTGCATCACCTGCTCCTGGAAGATCGGCACGCCCAGGGTGCGCTCCAGCACGGTCTGCAGTTCCGGCGAGGGATAGCGCACCCGCTCGGGGTGGTCGCGACGTTCCAGGTAAGGATGAACCATCTCGCCCTGGATTGGCCCGGGCCGCACGATGGCCACTTCCACCACCAGGTCATAGAAACAGCGCGGCTTCAGGCGCGGCAACATGGCCATCTGCGCCCGCGATTCGACCTGGAACACACCAATGGCATCTCCCCGGCACAACATCTCGTAAGTAGCCGGGTCTTCGCGGGGGATGGTGGCCAGCGACAGGTCGCCGGCAGGAAGAGCGGAGACGGAAGACGGGAGACGGGATGAAGCATTGATGCAATCAATCGCTTTCCGTATCACCGTCAGCATTCCCAGCGCCAGGCAATCGACCTTGAGCAGGCCCAGGGTTTCCAGGTCGTCCTTGTCCCACTGGATGATGGTTCGCTCGGCCATGGCGGCGTTTTCGACCGGCACCAGGTGATGCAGCGGCTGGTCGCTGATGACCATGCCGCCGACGTGCTGCGAGAGGTGGCGCGGCAGGCCGATCAGTTGCTGGCTGAGAATGCTGAGCTGGCGAATCACCGGCGAGTCAGGGTCAAAGCCGGCCTCGCGCAGGCGCTCAGGCCAGCCCTCGGCCTGGTCCCAGCCGGCCAGCGAGGCGGTCAGGCGGTTGACCTGATCAGCCGCCAGGCCCAGGGCGCGGCCGACGTCCTTGATCGCGCTCTTGGCGCGGTAGCAGATCACCGTGGCGGCCAGCGCGGCCCGCTCGCGGCCGTATTTCCGGTAAATGTACTGCAGCACTTCCTCGCGCCGCTCGTGCTCGAAATCCACGTCGATGTCGGGTGGTTCGTTGCGCTCTTTGGAAATGAATCGCTCGAATAAGAGTTGCTGTTTGGACGGGTCGACCTCGGTGATGCCCAGGCAGTAGCACACCGCCGAGTTGGCGGCCGAGCCACGACCCTGGCAGAGAATGCCGCGCGAGCGGGCGAAGCGAACCAGGTCATGCACGGTCAGGAAAAACGCTTCCACGCCCATCTCCTCGATCAGCCCCAGTTCGCGTGAAACCAATGAACGCACCGACTCGGGCGGGGAATCGCCGTACCGCCGCGTCATGCCGTCCAGGGTGAGCTGGCGCAGGTGCTGGATCGGGCTCAGGGGCTCGGGCACCAACTCTTTCGGGTAGCGGTAGCCCAGTTCGGTCATTGAAAACTGGCAGCGTTCGGCCAGGTCGATGGTGGCGGCCAGCCAGTGTTCGGGGTAAAGCGCCTCCAGGCTGTCCGTGGGGCGCAGGTGGCGCTCGCCGTTGGCCGCCAGCGCCAGGCCGCATTCGGCCAGCGGCCGACCGATGTCCAGGCTGTTGAGTACGTCCAGCAGGGCGCGTTCAGAGCGACGGGCCATGCGAACGTCGCCGCAGGCCAGGCGCGTCAGGCCGTGGTAGCGGCCCAGTTGTTCAAGCTGGTTGAACCAGTCCACCTCGCCGGGCTGGAGCAGGCGGGTGGCCCCCAACCATAGTCGCCCCGGAAAATGCGCGTTCAGGGCGTCGGCCTGGCGGTTCTGGTCAATCAGCCACTCGTCCGTCACCGCCATCGGGCGTTGCGGTTTCCAGATCGCAAGCAGATCGTTGCCGCCCTGGTCCAGATCATTGAGGTCGTCCAGTCGAAGCTGATACTGGCCCTTGTCGGCCCGTCGGCGGGCCAGGGTAATCAAGCGGCTGAGCTGGCTGTACGCGGCCTGGCTGGGGGCCAGCAGAACCAGCGTCAGTTCAGGGCCGAAGCGACACTCGCTGCCGACAATCAGCGGCAGGCCAACCTCCCGGGCCGCCTCGTGGGCGCGCACCACGCCAGCCAGTGAGCATTCATCGGTAATCGCCAGTGCGCGGTAGCCGAGTTCGGCCGCCCGCCGAACCAGCGCGCCCGGCTCGCTGCAGGCGCGGCGAAAGCTGAAGGCGCTCAGAGCATGCAGTTCGGCGTAGTCGATCATTTTTGAAGTGTAAATTAATATAGCTTCAGCCGCGTCAACGCGACGCGGCTACCGTCACTCCTGGTCAGATGTGGCACACTACTTTGGTTTTTGAGTCAGGGGTTTAGGCTGCGATGATGAGAAGGAGCCAATGAGCAGCAACGTCGATCAAGCCGATGTCACCCAGCTTCTGTCAGAGCTGAAGGGGCAGCCGGAATTGATCAACCAGATATTGCCTCTGGTGTACGACGACCTGCGCCAGATTGCCCGCTGTCAGCAGGCCCGGCTGGGTTGCAGCCCAACGCTGCAAACCACCGAGCTGGTGCACGAGGCCTTCATCAAGCTGAGCAACGCCAAGGACCAGTCCATTGAGAACCGGCTGCATCTCAAGCGGCTGTCCTATCTGGCGATTCGCCAGCTGATCGTTGACCACGCGCGCAGCAAGCTGGCCGCCAAGCGCGGTTCGGGCCAGGTGGATCAGTCGCTGGACGACCTTGAGGTGTCGTCCGATTTGCGTGGCGATGAGAAGACCATCCTGGCCGTCAATGAGGCGGTCGAGCGGCTTGAACAATGCAATCCCGAGCTCGCCGAGGTGGTGATTGCCCGCTTCTTTGGCGGTTTCACCGCTGATGAAATTGCCGAGGCCCAGGGCATTTCCGTGCGTACCGTTCAGCGCTACTGGGAGCGCGCCCGAGCCTGGTTGCTGCTGGATTTGCAGGGCGATCTGTTCGATGAGTGATCAGACACCGATGTCACGGCTGACGCCGGCCCGTCGTCGTGTGCTCGATCAACTGCTGGACCAGGCGTTTGACCGTCCGCCTGATGAACGTGCCGCCTACCTTGAGCAATGTCGCCAGCGCGCCCCGCGCATGGCCCGCTGGCTGGGCCGTCTGCTGGACATGAGTACCGAACCGACCGGCCTGCTCGACCAATCGGCCCGTCACCTGGCGGCCGATGCGCTGGCCGACCAGCAAGCTGCTGATTTGCCGCCGCTGGCCCCCGGCACTCGTCTGGGCCCCTGGCGAATTATCGAGCGGGTGGGGCAGGGTGGCATGGGCGAGGTGTACCGGGCTGAGCGCGCCGATGACACCTTCGAGATGACGGTGGCCATCAAGCTGATCAGCCGTCATGCTGATGAACTGGCCAGCCTGCTGGAAGAAGAGCGCCGGATGATGGCGCGGGTCAATCATCCGGCCATTGCCCGCCTGATCGACGGCGGTCTGGCGCCCGACCGCCGGCCCTACCTGGTGATGGAGTGGGTAGAAGGCCAGACCCTGGCCGAGTGGTTTGCCGACAAGCCACGCACGCCTGATCAGGCCTTGCGCCTGTTCCAGGCGGTGTGCGAAGCCGTGGCGGTGGCCCACCGGGCGCTGGTTTTGCACGGCGACATTAAGCCCGGCAACCTGGCGGTGACGTCTTCAGGAGAGCTCAGGCTCTTGGACTTTGGCGTGGCCCACTGGCTGGACGAGCGGGGCGAGGGCCATCGTGCCGCAGCCATTACCCCCGGTTTTTCTGCTCCAGAGCAGGCTCGGGGTGAACCCCTGACTACGGCCAGTGATGTGTTCAGCCTGGGCGCCTTGCTGCGCTGGATGTGCCAGAGCGGTCGGAGCAGCCAGGGTGATTGTTCGCGCCGTCCGCGCGATCTTGAAGCGATCATCATCCGTGCCACTGCTGCTGATCCTGAACAGCGCTACGCCACGGTCAACGCGCTCAAGCGCGACGTTCAGCGTCTGCTGGCCGATGAACCGGTAGACGCCCGACCAACCGGCCAGTTTGGCCGCCTGTGCCTGTGGGTGCAGCGCCAGAAACTGGTGGCCGGTCTGGGCGCTGCGGCCATCGCCAGCCTGATGATTGGTCTGGCCGTGGCCGTCTGGCAGGCCGGCATTGCCGCCCAGGAGCGCGATGTCGCCCGCCATGAAGCCGCCGTCTCGCTGGCGGTCAAGGACCATCTGGTCTTGCTGTTTCGCGAAGTGGGCAGCCTTAGCGACAACCGCGGGGAGCTCACTGCCCGCGAACTGCTGGATGAAACTGCCGAGGCCGCTTCGGCCTGGCTGCGTGACCAGCCGGAAACGCGCATCGAGATTCTGCTGGCGATTGCCGAAATCCTGATTTCGCTGGAAGATTTTGCCGCCGCCGAGCCACTGCTGCTGAGCATCGTCGACGACCCGCTGGTGGTGGCCGATCCGGTGCTGGCTGCCAAGTTGTCACGTAACCTGGCGATGGTGAAGCACAGGCGCGGCGATATCGAGGCTGGCTTCGCCCACGCGGATCGTGCGGTGCGCCAAATCGAGTCGTT
>PWYW01000060.1 GCA_003567685.1 Gammaproteobacteria bacterium | reverse complement strand
TGTTTGGTAGCCTGCTTTTTGCCCGCCCGCTTATTGGCAGGCTGCTGCACGCCACCCTGCTGCAAAATCAGCGTTGACTGGGTTTTCGGGTCGATGCTGGCCGGGCCCAAGGCGTAGACCTCGGTGCCTGGCATAAAGGCATATTCGATGTGGCGAATTCGCCCCTCCCGCCGGACCACCGGTTCACGGTAAATCAGCTCAGCCCCGCGCGGATCAATCGGAAACTGGCCCTCGCTGTCCTCAATGGCGAAGCGACGCAGCTTGTGTTGATCGATGAGCGTCACCCATTGCGCATTCAGGCCGCTGCCGCGACGCTCCTCTTTTACATAGCGAAAGATCACGCAAGGCTCGCCGGTGAGCGGGCCGGCCACCGGCTCATCGCCGGGCAGCAGTGCCGCCTGCCCCTTCAATTCGGTCAAGCCGTAAGCCACGCCGGCGCTGGCCGTGGTCGGCAAGTCCTCAATCAGGCGCTTGAGTTTGATCCTGCGAAAACCGAGCCAGGCGAACACGCCCGACAGGCCGAGCCCAAAAAGCATGAACGGCAGCGCGACAAGGATCGGGATTTGCGTGCGCTGGGCCGGGGCGTTCGAACGCTGCTCGTCTCCCCCCATCGCATTGTTGATGCCAGGCAACTCGGGCAGGTCCATGCCCCGGGCAACGATCCGTTCCGGCCATTGCCTGCCAATGCGCTCAGTGATTTCCATCTGCAACAGCACACGATCACGCAGATGCCCTAGCACCTGGCGCTGCTCCGCGCTGAGCCGCGCGCTATCCAGGGCCTGTTGCAGCCCTACCTGGTCATGCCAGTCACCCGACCAATGTCCCCCAGCGGCTGCAAGCTGGGTCTGCAAACGTTCGCCCGCTGCGCGCAGGTCTCGATCCAGCCGCTGGTAGGCCGAATGCAGGTCATCCCGCGCCATGCTGTTGGCCAGATGGACTGTGCCGATCAGGATGGTTGCGCACAACACGATTAGATACACTGCCGTCAAATGCACACGCAGCAGCCAGCAGGCCGTGAATACCGCCAGGCTGGAAAACGCGGTACCAAGCCAGATCAGAAACAGCGCCCCACCGACCATGCCCAAGCGCGCATTGTCCTCCCCCAGCAGCGAAATGATCGGGCGGTACTGGCCGTGTTCATCAAAGCTGACGACCAGTTGCTGCCCCTGCTCGCTGGCATGACCAACAATGAACAGCGCATCACCGGGATCAATCCGGTACTCTCTAACCCGCGTATCGCCGCTGCGCTGACTGTGGCGTTCTTCACTGCGCGTGACCTGCCCCCCGGGCAGGATCAGAATGCGACCGCTTTCATCCTCAAGAAAGAAATCGGCCACGAAATTATGTTGGGAACTGACGGTTACCCAACGGCGCTTGCCCTCGGAATCGGTTTCCTGCCGCTGGATCTCGTAGCGGTAATACAGGGTCGGCGTGCGGCTCGAGGGCGCAGTGAGCAGCGCGCTGCCCTCGCGCGCGATGCCGCGCAGATGAACCTCCCCGGGCAGCACGGAAGAGGCCAGCGAACGCGGCGTACGTTCCAGTTGCCGCAGCTCCTGCAACTTGATGAAGCCCGTGTTGACCGTGATCCAGGCCAAGGCCGCCAACGCGACGGTCGCCAGCAGCAGGCCCAGATCCGGCAGTCGTCGGCGCATTGCAGCCCTGAGGTTTGCCAGCATGTTTCCTAATCTCCGCATTCATTAAACCGGCAACGAAAGATCTACTGAATTCGTTGCATGGCCCAGCTTTACTGCTCAGGCCCCGAAAAAAATGAAATTGGCTTGAAATTAGGTTGAAAACAGCGACCAAGCGCGCTCAGTTGATGCGGGTTACCCGGACAGTGGATTCCTTACTGCGATTTCCCGGGCCCAGCCCGATACAGCGGGCCCGAGCCACGACGACCCCGTCGGGCAGGCGCACCCGGCGCGCCTGCGGAAACAACGGCCCCCAAAAGTCAGAGGACAACGCCAGACATTCGACCTGCGCAAGATTGCGGATTATTGCGCTTCCGCCTACCGGCATAGGCCGCAACTCGGCCATCCGGTTGCGCAGAGTCATGGCCGCGAAGAAATCGACGCCCAACCAGACCACGAACAGAGCGGCCCAATCACCGGCCACGAAACGGTATGAGGCGAGCCGCTCTTTGCGGACGGACTCTTCTTCACACACCGTTGGGATGGAACAAGCGACGGGACTTCAAGTCACCCCGTCCATCGCTTTCGGCAATCGCGATGAAGTGCCCACCTGCGTAAACGCGGACCAGGCCCTCGGGCGGGGCAGGGTCCAGACCCGACAAGGGACGACCGTGGCGCAGGTCAGTCGCCTCGGCGTCACTGAGTTGAACCTGTGGCAGGCCCGGCAGCGCGATATCAGCCGGGCGCAACAGTGCGCGGGCCTGCTCGCGATCCAACTCATCCAGCAGCTCCAAATCAACCGCCTGTTCAATCGAGAACGGCGCTGACCCGGTACGACGAAGCGCGCTCAAATGCGCGCCGCAACCCAGCGCCTGACCAATATCGCGCGCCAGCGAGCGAATGTAAGTGCCCTTGGAGCAGGACACGGCCAGGCGCAGGCGTTGCCCGTCAAAGCCCAGCAGCTCCAGATCGTGAATGGTGACCGCACGTGGCGGTCGCTCGACCTGCTCGCCCTTGCGGGCCAGTTCGTAGAGACGCTTGCCCTGGTGCTTCAGAGCCGAGAACATCGGCGGCACCTGCTCGATCGGCCCGCGAAAGCCGTCCAGAACGGCCTCGATGGCTGCCTCGTCCAGGACGGGCACCGGTTTTTCTTCCAGCACCTGCCCTTCGGCGTCTTCGCTGTCGGTAGTCACCCCCAGCGTGACCTCGGCCAGGTAGGCCTTGTCACCGTCCAGCAAAAACGCCGAAACCTTGGTGGCCTCCCCGAAACACAACGCCAACAACCCCGACGCCATGGGGTCCAGCGTACCGGTATGGCCGGCCTTCTTGATGCCCAGCACCCGCTTGGCCCGGCCAAGCGCCGCGTTCGAGGTAATGCCGCGCGGCTTGTCCAGCAACAAGATTCCCGATTGGGGCGACTGGCTGGAAGTAGTCGTCATTTTGTGTGGACCCCCTGAGAAAACTATAAATCCCGCCATAGTAAGTGAATGGGTCACGCCGTGCAGGAAAAGCCATCACCCCCGTGAAAATCCTGGTCGCGCGGTTGCGAGACCTTTCGACTTCGCGTATAAACCAGCGCTGGCTGCAGGTGCCGCTGCAATGCTCCTTAGGCTACGGTTGGGAAATGATGTTGAAAACAGTAAGAGTTGCCGCATTGTGCATCGTTTGCATGGGTGGGCTGGCGTTTGCCGATGCAACAAAGGCTCAAGAGGATGAGATCCGCTTTGCCTTGACAGAGCTCATCATTCCTCATGAGCCTGGCACGTTTAACTCGCGAATCGGCACGGACATGCTCTTGCTTGATGAGCATCTGATTCTGGCCGCCGAGACAGCGCAACTGCTGGTTTTCGATATTTCCTCGAACACTGCGGAACTGATCCAGGTAGTTGATCTCGCGGATTCGTCGGGGTGGATTCAAGAGGCCCACATTCGACTGGCCACTGACGGGCAGCTGGTTCTTGTCGGTGCCGTTGGCGGATACGGCACGACTAGCGAGGTGCCTCCGTTGCAGCGAATATCCTTATTCGACTGGAACGATAACCATCTTCACTTTCTAACCGAAGAGACCAGTCGCGAGGACGGACCCCAGACGGGCTTTGGCGTTTCGGTCGCCTTGACATCAGGGTATGCCATTGTTGGCGAGCCTGAAAATGGCAAGGGACTGGTGCATATTCTGGATCCAGCAGCAGATCTGAGCACTGTCGTGACATTATCGGCTCCTGACCTTGAGCCATCTGCGTTTTTTGGACAGAGTGTCGCCGCCGATTCCAATTTGCTCGCTGTCGCTGCACCGAGAACCAATGCCTTTCCAGGTGGCGGTGATATTCGAATTTTTGACCTTAGCGACCCTTCATTCCCGGCACTGGTCAACCTGACCTTCGAAGGTTACGACATCGGTGAACGAATGCAGTGGCTGGATGAACAACTTTTTGTCCATAAAAAGGTCCCGAACCAACTGAACATCCTGCGAGGCCAACTCGCACAAATCGCCCAAAACGAAGCGAATGAGTGGAGCCTCCGGCGAATCATCGAAATCCCCGAACAGGATTTTGCCGAGCCCAGCATCGAACCGGCCCTGTTCGTATCTGAAGACGAGTTGGTCGCGGTGGCACGCAATTTACCCGGACTATTCAGCGGAGAGTTCGGGATTGTCCGTTGGGGCAGCCCCTTGGGAGAAACCCTGCCCGAGCCGGAACTTCTGATCACATCGGCGGCGCTTGGACTCGAAGCTCCATTTGAAAGTTGTTGTATTGGCGGGCTGATTGCCAGAGAGGAAATTCTTTTTCTGGCAGATCTGGTTCGCCCTGTTCGCGACCTTAAAACAGGCGGCATCATTCGTTTACAGCGCACAGACCAGAGCCTCGTGCGCTTGGACGATATCGCACCCACCTACCCCGGCTTCGATCGAGAACTTGCCCGAACGGCTCGTGTTTCCGCTGATGGACAACGGCTTTACTTGAGTGCTCCGGGCTGGTGCGAAGTGCTGGAAACTGACCTTGATGGGGCCATCATACGGCGGTTCCAAAGCCCCGATGACGACAATAACTGTGGCCGTTTCGGTCATGCTTTTGCCTTGATCGAGGACCGCATTTACATTGGTGCACCGTTTACAAATGCACCGCGACCAAACGGTGGGCTTTATGTCGATCAGGGCGTCATTCATGGCTTTGAACTGTCATCCGGCGAATTCGTTGAAAGCCTGCTGCCCTCCCCGCCAGACTCCTGGCTGACTTATGGCTCAAGCATTGCTCAGCATGAGAACAGGATGCTGGTGGATAGTGCTCAGGGTATCGAAGTGTGGGCAATATCGGATGGGACGATGCAGTTACTCCAGACACTGCCTCTGGACTTTTTTATAACCTCTCCGCCAACGTTTGCTGTCAGCGGTTCGCGCCTGGCGATCGGCTTTCCACACTCATTCAGCGGCGTCATCATCGCCTTGGAATGGACAGGGTCAACCTATGAGACGCTGCCCGAAGTTCTTGATGAACCGCAAGACTGGGGCACCGCACTGTTGTGGGCTGATCACGACACGCTGATCATGGGAGGCAGCGCGAACTCCCTGAGGAGATTCGAATTGCTAGGCGGATCTTGGAATGAACGCGATCCGCTATTGGGTACCTGGCAAGGGTTCGGGCGCAGCCTGGGACGCAACCCGTGCGGTTTCCTAATCGCCGATAGCGGTGGCGTCAGTCGTGTCAACTCGCTGCTGAATTTGCCAGAGGGCGCTCGGCGTCTGGCTTTCGCAGATTTCGATGTCGCCACAGCCATAACATTCTGGGGCGGGCCCTATGACTTTCTCCATGCCCACGCGCAGGACTACCTGACTGTTCCTCTGCTAACCGATGCAACCAACCGGCGAGGTGGCCTCTTCAAGCTGCAGTTGGAAAAAGGTCTTTTCAGAGACCGCTTTGAGTCGAAGCAATGCAGTTTCTAACCGTATAGAACACCACAACACAGCCTCTATTCAGACCACATCAGACCACGCCACCCGCAGCATGGGCCGAGGCCCAGGCCCACTGGAAGTTGTGGCCGCCGAGGTGGCCGGTCACGTCGACCACTTCGCCGATGAAGTACAGGTCGGGGTGGTCCTTGCACGCCAGGGTTTTCGATGACAGGGCGTTGGTGTCGAGCCCGCCCAGCGTGACTTCGGCGGTGCGATAACCCTCGGTATCGCTGGGCCAGACTCGCCATTGCTGGCAGGCCTCGACGCAGGCATCAATGGCCCGATCAGACAGTTCGGCCAGGCTGTGACTGCCCAGCCATAGATCGCACCAGCGCTGGGCCAGGCTTCTGGGCAGCAGTTCGGCCAGCGCGTTGTGCAGCTGTTGGCGCGGGCGTTCCCGGCGCAGACCGCGCAGGTGTTCGCCCAGGTCAAGATCGGGCAGCAGGTTGATGGTGACGGGCTCGCCCGGCTGCCAGTAGGAAGACACCTGAAGCATGGCCGGACCGCTCAAACCCTTGTGGGTAAACAGCATGCCTTCGCGGAATGTGCCCTGCCCGGCCTGGCTGACGGTATCGACCGACACGCCCGATAACCCCTCGAACTGGCGACGCTTGCGCTCTTCCAGCACGAACGGCACCAGGGCCGCCCGGGTCGGCTGCACCGCCAGGCCAAGCTGGCGGGCAAAGTCGAAACCAAAGCCGGTGGCGCCCATTTTCGGGATGGAGTAGCCGCCGGTGGCAATCACCAGCGAATCGCAGTGAATGCGCTCGCGCTCGGTATGCAGGTGATGCGGTGGCCCCAGCTGCTCGACGGTCACTGGGGTATGGGTACGAATCTCAACGCCGGCCTGCCGGCATTCGTCCAGCAGCAAGGCGACGATGTCCTTCGACGAGCGATCGCAGAACAGCTGGCCCAGGGTTTTCTCGTGGTAAGGCACCTGGTGTTTTTCAACCAGCTCGATGAAATCCCAAGGGGTGTAGCGGCTAAGCGCCGACTTGCAGAAATGCGGGTTAGCCGAGAGAAAGTTGTCCGGGCCGGAGTACATATTGGTGAAGTTGCAGCGGCCGCCGCCGGACATCAGGATTTTCTTGCCGACCTTGTTGGCATGGTCCAGCACCAGCACGCGTCGACCACGCCGGCCGGCCGTGAAGGCACAAAACAGGCCGGCGGCACCAGCCCCGATGATGACCACATCGTAGTGGGCCGGCTCGGTCATTGGGAACTCAAGACGTCAGGGTCAGGCAAACGCGCTGATGCACAGGCTGATCAAGCCGCCGGAGAAGATGCCCAGCGCCAGCATGGCCACACCATTGACGGTGAGCACGGCGCGGAAATCCACCGGGGCGGCCAGCGCGCTGCTGTCGTCGGGCTCGTCGAAGTACATCAGCTTGACCACCCGCAGGTAGTAGAAGGCACCGACCACGGCACTGAGCACGGCCAATACCGCCAGGCCGGTAAAGCCGGCCGACAAGGTGGCGGCAATCACCTGCCACTTGGCGAAGAAGCCCAGGAACACCGGTACGCCGGCCAGCGAAAACAGCACCATCAACATCAGGAAGGCATGCCAGGGATTGCGTTTGGCCAGGCCCTTGTAGTCATCGAGCTGGTCGGCCTCGCGCTCGGGCGTGGAGACCAGGATGACGACACCAAAGGCACCGGCCGACATGATGGCGTAGGCGATGGCGTAGAACATGGCGGCGGCATAGCCCTCGGGGGTGCCGGCCAGGATACCCATCAGCATGAAGCCCATGTGCGAGATGGTCGAGTAGGCCAGCATGCGCTTGATGTTGGTCTGGGCAATCGCCACGACGTTGCCGATTACCAGCGACAGCGCGGCAAGGACCACCAGCATCGACTGCCAGTCACCATGCAGGCCGATCAGGCCGTTGTCGAGCAGGCGGATGGCCAGGGCCAGACCGGCCAGCTTGGGCACGGTGGCAATGAACAGCGTGATGGCCAGCGGCGCGCCGTGGTACACGTCCGGCACCCACATATGGAAGGGCACGGCGCCCAGCTTGAAGGCGATGCCGATGACGATGAATACCAGCCCGAACGTCAGCAGCATCGAATCGCCGGCACCGCCGGCCAGGGCGAGACTGATCTCGGCCAGGTCCAGCGAACCGGCCGCGCCGTAGATCAGGCTCATGCCGTACAGCAGCATGCCCGAGGCCAGCGAGCCCAGGATGAAGTACTTCATTGCCGCTTCCGAGCCGAAGCGCGAGTCGCGATCCAACGCCACCAGGGCATAGGTCGACAGCGCCAGCAGTTCAAGGCCGAGGTAGACGGTGATCAGGTTGCCGGCCGAAATCATCACCATGATGCCCAGCAGGGCAAACAGGCTCAAGGTATAGAACTCGCCCTTGAACAGACCGGTGCGGCGAAGCTGGAACTTGGCGTAGACAAACACCGCGGCCAGGATCAGGTAGCTGAACACCTTGAGAATGTCGCCAAAGCGGTCGCGCACGAAGGTGCCCGAGAAGGCCGTCAACACCTCGCCCGGCGGCAGCATCAGGCGCAGGGTCAGGATCGCGGCAAACACCAGGGTCACCACGGCCAGCAGGTGGGTCAGGCCGCGGCGTTCGTCGGAAATGAACAGGTCGGCCAGCAACACAACGCAGGCGGCCGACAGGACGAAGATCTCGGGGAGCGCAAGTTGTAGTTCGGCTAGGGTCATGAGGTTGTCTTCTTCACTTGGGCTCAGTCCAGCTTGGACACGACGATATGCTCGACCAGGTTCTGCACCGAGGCTTCCATCATTTCAATCAGCGGATAGGGCCAGATGCCGATACCCAGTACCATCACGGCGAGCACGGTCATCAACAACCACTCGCGAGCGCCCAGATCCTTGAGACCGGCCACCGCCTTGTTGGCCACCTCACCGTAGAAAACCCGTTTGACCAGCCAGAGGCTGTAGGCCGCGCCCAGCAGCAGCGTGGTGCCGGCCACGAAGGCAAACCAGAAATTGGCGTGGAAGGCCGCCAGGATGACCATGAACTCGCCAACGAAACCCGAGGTGCCCGGCAGGCCGGAGTTGGCCATGAAGAACAACACGGCAAACATGGCAAACCAGGGCATGGTGTTGGCCACACCGCCGTAGCTGGAAATTTCGCGGCTGTGAACCCGGTCGTACAGCACCCCCACGGCCAGGAACATCGCACCGGAAATGAAGCCGTGGGAAATCATCTGGACCATCGCGCCCGAGATACCCAGGCCCGCACCGGTCAGTTCGCCGGTGTTGCGAACAATGGCAAAGCTCAGGAAAAGCCCCAGGGTGACAAAGCCCATGTGCGAGATCGAGCTGTAGGCGATCAGCTTCTTCATGTCCGACTGAGCCAGGGCGACAAAGCCGATGTAGGCAATCGCGACCAGCGACAGGCCGATCACCAGCCAGTCGAGCTCGGCGGCGGCATCGGGAACGATCGGCAGGGAGAACCGCACGAGACCGTAGCCACCAATCTTGAGCATGACCGCAGCCAGCACCACCGAGCCGCCGGTGGGCGCTTCGACGTGGGCGTCTGGCAGCCAGGTGTGCACCGGCCACATCGGCACCTTGACGGCAAAGGCAATCAGGAAGGCCAGGAAAATCCAGATCTGGGCCGACAACGACAACGGCAGCTGATGCAGATCCAGGATGGCGAAGCTTCCGCCTTGCAGGTACATCCAGATCAGGGCGATCAGCATGAACACCGAGCCAAAGAAGGTGAACAGGAAGAACTTGATCGTGGCGTAAATCCGGTTCGGCCCGCCCCAGATGCCGATGATCAGGAACATCGGCACCAGCATGGCTTCGAAGAATACATAGAACAGCAGCGCATCGAGGGCGGCGAACATGCCTACCATCAAACCTTGCAAGACCAGGAAGGCGGCCAGGTACAGGTGGGCGCGGTCCTTGATGGTCCAGCCGCCAATAACGATCAACACGCCGATGAACGTTGTCAGCAGGATCAGCGGCAGCGACAAACCGTCAATGCCCAGGTGGTAATGCACATTGAACGCGGCAATCCAGACGACGCGCTCTTCGAACTGCATGGCCGCGGTGCTGCTGTCGAAACCGGCGTAGAGCACCAGCGACAGCAAGAAGACAACCAGCGCGGTAATCAGCGCAACCGGGCGAACCAGGTCGGGGTAGCGCGGACCAAGCATGGCCAGCGCCACGGCGCCGACGATGGGCAGCCAGACCAGCAGACTCAACAGGGGCCAATCAAACATTGCCATTCATTCCCCTTAGCGAAGCAGCACGAACGAGGCCATCAGGGCAACCAGCCCGATGATCATCGCGAAGGCGTAGTGATACAGGAAGCCCGACTGCATCTGGCGCAACAGGCCAGACAGACGCCCCACCAGGCGCGCCGAGCCGTTGACCAGCAGGCCATCAATCAGGAAGCGATCACCGCCGCGAGACAGGCCCGAGGCCAGCTTGAGCCCGCCGCCGGTGAACACGGTCTGGTACAACTCGTCGAAGCCGTACTTGCGATCGAGCACCGTCCAGGGCCAGATCAGGCGCTGTTTCAGTCGCTCGGCCAGGGCCTGGTTGAACAGGTAGATGTAGGTGGCCAGGCCCACGCCCAGCATGGCCAGCCAGAAGACCGGCGTAAGGAAACCGGCCAGGCCAAAGGCAAAGGGTCCGTTGTCGAACTTGTAGGCCAATTGGGCAACCACGTCGTGGGCCTCACGCACGAAGATGGCATCCTCCAGCGCGCCGCCGAACAGCAGTGGCACCACGGTGAAGTAACCGATCAGCACCGAGGGAATGGCCAGCAGCACCAGCGGCACCGTCACCACCCAGGGCGATTCGTGGGCGTGCGAGCGGGTTTCTTCGTCCATGCGCGTGGGGCCATGGAAGGTCAGGTACAGCATGCGGAAGGAATACAGGGCCGTGATCACCACGCCGGCGTAAACCGCGAAGGTGGCAAACGCCACGCCCGGCCGGTCGGCCAGCTTGACCGCTTCGATGATCAGGTCCTTGGAGTAGAAGCCGGAAAAGAACGGGAAGCCAATCAGCGCCAGCGAGCCCAGCCAGGCCGTGGCGGCGGTAATCGGCATGTAGCGCCCGACGCCGCCCATCTGGCGCATGTCCTGCTTGTGGTGCAGGGCCATGATCACCGAACCGGCGGCCAGGAACAGCAGCGCCTTGAAGAAGGCATGGGTCATCAGGTGGAAAACCGCCACCGAATAAGCCGACACGCCCAGCGCCACGGTCATGTAGCCCAGTTGCGACAAGGTGGAATAGGCCACCACCCGCTTGATGTCGGTCTGGACGATGCCGATCAGGCCGGTGAACAGCGCAGTGACCGCACCGATCACCAGGATGAAGCTGAGTGCCGTGACCGAAGTCTCGAACATCGGCGACAGGCGGGCAACCATGAAGATGCCGGCGGTGACCATGGTCGCGGCGTGGATCAGCGCCGAGATGGGCGTCGGGCCTTCCATGGAATCCGGCAGCCAGACGTGCAGCGGCACCTGGGCCGACTTGCCCATGGCACCGATGAACAGACAGATACAGATGACCGTCATCACCTGCCATTCCCAGCCGAACAGCACGGTCATGGTCTGACCTTCGACGGCCGGCGTGGCGGCAAAGACTTCCGCGTAGTCCAGCGAGCCCATGTAAAGCAACACGGCGGCAATGCCCAGCAGGAAGCCGAAGTCACCCACGCGGTTGACCAGGAAGGCCTTGAGATTGGCCTTGACCGCCGAATCCTTCTTGAACCAGAAGCCGATCAGCAGGTAGGACACCACGCCCACTGCTTCCCAGCCAAAGAACAGCTGGATGAAGTTGTTGGCCATCACCAGCATCAGCATGGCGAAGGTGAACAGGTTGATATAGGCAAAGAAGCGCTGGTAGCCCGGGTCGTCTTTCATGTAGCCGATGGTGTAGATGTGCACCATCAGCGACACGAAGGTCACCACCACCATCATCAGGGCCGACAGGCTGTCGATCAGAAAGCCGATTTCGAAACGGATGCCGTCGCTGATGGCCCAGGTGTAAACCGAGTAGTTCAACACCGGCAGGTTGTTGAAGAACACTTCCCAGGCCACGTAGGCCGACAGCAGGAAAGACAGGCCAACGGCCAGAATGGTGACGGTATGGGCACCGGCCCGGCCAACAAAGTGGCGGAACAGGCCGGCGGTGAGGTCACCGACCAGCGGCAGCAGCGGAATCATCAGCAGAATCGTCTGGAGTCTCATGATGATCAGCCTTTCAGGTCGGCGAGGTCGCCAACTTCAATGGACTGGCGATTGCGGAACAGCACCACCAGGATGGCCAGGCCAATGGCGGCCTCGGCCGCGGCCACGGTCAGAATGAAGAATACGAACACCTGCCCGTCCATGTGATCGAGAAAATGCGAGAAGGCCACGAAGTTCATGTTGACGGCCAACAGCATCAGCTCGATGCACATCAGCAGGATCAGCACGTTCTTGCGGTTGAGAAAAATCCCGGCCACGCTGATGCAGAACAGGATGGCGCCCAAGGACAGGAAATGAGCCAGCGTCAACATCGTCTCAGCTCTCCTCGCCGTCGGCGTTCATCTTGACCAGGCGTACCCGCTCGCCACGCTGTACGGAAATCTGGCGGGACGGGTCCTGGTAGCGAGTACCCGGCCGGCGCCGGTGGGTCAAGGCAATAGCAGCAATGATCGCCACCAGCAACAGCACGGCGGCAATTTCGAAGGCGTACAAATAGTCGGTGTACAGCACCCGGCCCAGTTCGGCGGTGTGGCTGTAGTCCTCGGGTCGCTCCGGCGGCATCGGCAGGGTTTCCAGGCCGCGCGTCCAGATCACCAGGAACATCTGCAGGGCCATGGCGGCCACCATCAGCAGGCCAATCGGCAGGTAACGGGCAAAGCCTTCGGTCATCGGGGTGACGTTGACGTCCAGCATCATCACCACGAACAGAAACAGCACCATCACCGCGCCGACGTACACCAGCACCAGCACGATGGCCAAAAATTCAGCCTGCAACAGCATCCAGATACAAGCGGCCGAGAAGAACGACAGCACCAGGAACAACGCGGCATACACCGGGTTGTTGACGGTCACCACGCTGATGGCCGAGCCCAGCAGGATGGCGCTGAACAGGTAAAAGACGATTTCGAGAGCGGGCATGAGGTATTCCGGTTCCTAGCGGTAGGCGGCGTCTTGTTGTCGGGCCGCAGCAATGCGATCTTCAAAACGATCGCCGATGGCCAGCAACTGTTCCTTGGTGACGATGTTCTCGCCGCGATTTTCGAAGTGGTATTCGCTGATGTCGGTCTCGACAATCGAGTCCACCGGGCAGGACTCTTCACAGAAGCCGCAGTAGATGCACTTGAACAAATCGATGTCGTAGCGGGTGGTGCGGCGCGTGCCGTCCTCGCGCTGGTGCGAATCGATGGTGATGGCCAGCGCCGGGCAGACCGCCTCGCACAGTTTGCAGGCAATGCAGCGCTCTTCACCGTTGGGGTAACGGCGCAAGGCGTGCAGGCCACGGAAACGCGGCGACTTGGGGGTTTTCTCTTCCGGGTAGTTGAGCGTTTCCTTGGGCGACTTCCAGTAGCGGAAAGTCACCGCCAGACCCTGCATCAGCTCAAGCAGCATCAGCGATTTGACGTAGCGACGAACAGCCTGCATGGCATCAACCTCCGTACCAGCCGAGAACGCGGAACACGCCGGCCACCATCACCCAGACGATGGTAATGGGGATGAACACCTTCCAGCCCAGGCGCATGATCTGGTCATAGCGATAGCGCGGGAAAGTGGCGCGGAACCACAGGTAGAGAAAACAGAAGATGGCGGTCTTGGCCAGGAACCAGTGGATACCGCCCTGCCCCAGCCAGGTGTCGCCCAGTATCGGCACGCCCTGGAAAGGACTCAACCAGCCGCCCAGGAACAGCAGCGCGGCCAGCGCCGAAATCAGGATCATGTTGGCGTATTCGGCCAGGAAGAACACGGCAAAGGCCGAACCCGAATATTCAACGTGGAAGCCGGCAACGATTTCCGATTCGCCTTCGGCAACGTCAAAGGGCGCCCGGTTGGTCTCGGCCACGCCGGAAATGAAATAGATCACGAACAGCGGCAGCAGCGGCAGCCAGAACCAGCTGAACAGGCTGCCCGACTGGGCATGGACGATGCCCGACAGGTTGAGCGTGCCGGCCAGTACCACCACGCCGACCAGGGCAAAGCCCATGGCAATTTCATACGACACGGTCTGGGCTGCCGAGCGCAGGCCACCGAGCAGGGCGTACTTGGAGTTCGACGCCCAGCCGCCGATCAGGATGCCGTAGACCCCCATCGAGGTCAGCGCCAGCACGAACAGCAGGCCGGCATCGATATTGGCCAGCACCATCCAGTCGTTGAAG
The DNA here is from genome assembly GCA_003567685.1 of Gammaproteobacteria bacterium. Classification (GTDB taxonomy): domain Bacteria; phylum Pseudomonadota; class Gammaproteobacteria; order Xanthomonadales; family Wenzhouxiangellaceae; genus Wenzhouxiangella. The sequence goes on along the minus strand of PWYW01000060.1, from coordinate 8,568 downwards.
GGAATGACCGCCCAGGCCGTCAAGGCCGGGGCCAGCGACAGCACCGGCGCCAGCAGGAACAGAAAACGGTTCGAGTTGGTCGGAATGATGATTTCCTTGAACAACATCTTGAACACGTCGGCAAACGGCTGCAGCAGCCCCAGCGGCCCGACCCGGTTGGGGCCGCGCCGGACCTGCATGTAGCCAATCACCTTGCGCTCGAAGTAGGTGAAATAGGCCACCGCAATGGTGATCGGCAAGACGATGGCCATGATCTTGGTCACCGTCCACACCAGCGTCAGCAGTTGCTCCATCATTTGGCCAGCTCCAGCACGATTGGTCCACTGGTGCCATCGAGAGCGGCCGCAGCGCGCGAGGCCGCCGGCAGCCAGACGGCATCGGTGGCGATGCGATCATCGGCCAGCCAGTCCAGCGAAACCTCGGCGCTACCCACTCGAACCCGCACGCCCTGCTTGTCGACCAGGCCAAGTCGGCTGGCGGTTGCCGGGTTGACACGGACGCGCTCATCGCCGGCATGGTGGGTTTTTTGCAGTTCCGGAGCGCGTCTGAGCAGGTTGTCGCCGGCGTAAATCGGCACATCACCAATGCGCCACAGCTCATCGGTGCTGCCGGTTTCAGCCTCGTCCAGAACCAGCTGGCCAGTGGCCGGTGCCGACACCGCTTCAAGGCGCTGCTGCACGGCATCCAGCGAGACGAAATCGAAACCATCCAGACCCAGCAACTCACCCAGTCGACGCAGGATTTTCCAGCCGGCACGGGCTTCGCCCGGCGCCTTGAGCGCAGCCGCAAAGGCCTGGTGCCGGCCATCCAGATTGACGTAGCTGCCGTCGGTTTCCGGCACCGGCGCCAGCGGCAAAAGCACATCGGCCACGGCCTCCAACTGGGCATCGGCAAAGGCGCTGACGGCAACCACCCGGGCCTGGGTGAAGGCTTCACGGGCACTGGCCGGCCGGGCCAGGTCCAGCGCCGGATCAATATCCCAAAGCAGGTAAGCAGGCAGTCGCTGCTGAACCATGGCGGCGGCGTCCAGGCCCTTTGTTCCGGGCACGGCACCGGCGCGCCAGGCGCCTTCGCTGTTGGCCGGGCCGGGCAACACGCACAAGGCAACGTCCAGGGTTTCGGCCAGCAAGGAGGCCAGTTCGCGCAGCCAGGCGGCATCGGCATGGGCCAGGGCACCATCGCCCAGCACGATCAGTCCGCGCTCGGCCGAGGCCAGTTGTTCGACCATCGTCCGGGCCGATTCATCGACCTCGATCGTCGCCAGGCGTTTGCCCAGCACGTCGTCACCGGGCTGACGGCCCTTGTGCGCCAGGGCCGCGCGGGTAACGGCGGCCAGACGGTCAACCATGCGTTGCGGGGGCACGATGGAGCGCTCGACCAGATCGAAATGAAAGGGATAAGCGACCGGGTTGATGTCCATGATGCGCGCCTGCCGCTTGCGCCAGGCCGTTCTCAGGCGATGGCCCAGGATGGGCTGGTCATGCCGGATATTGCTGCCCACCAGCAGAACGGCGTCACAGTCGGGCCAGTCGCGGCTGGCAATGTCCATGCGGGCGCGGCCAGCGGCGGGGTGGCGGAAATCGTTCAGGCGCAGCCGATGGTCGATGTGCTCACTGCCCAGTCCGTTGACCAGTGCCTTGAGCAGGAAGTGCTCTTCGGTGGTGGCGCGCGGTGACAGCAGCGCGCCCAGCTCGACACCCGACAGGGCCTGTGCGGCGGCCTTCAGGGCGCTGTCCCAGTCGGCATCATGCCACTGGCCGTCCACCTTGATGCGCGGACGGGTCAGGCGCTCTTCGCTGTTCAGGCCAAAATGGCTGTAGCGGTCACGGTCGGCCAGCCAGCACTCGTTGACCGCCTCGTTGTCGCGCGGCACGCAGCGCATGATCTTCTGGCCGCGCACGTGGTAGAACAGGTTGGAACCGACGCAGTCGTGCGAGCCGAGGGAGGGGCGAGCGCGCATCTCCCAGGGCCTGGCTGAGAACCGAAACGGCTTGTTGGTAAGCGCGCCAACCGGGCACAGGTCGATGATGTTGCCCGACAGCTCGGAATTGATATTGCGTTCGACAAAAGTGGAGATTTCGGTCTTCTCACCGCGGCCAATGCCGCCCAGCTCGGCGGTGCCGGCCACTTCCTCGAGGAAACGAACGCAGCGCGTGCAGTGGATGCAGCGGGTCATATCGGTGGCCACCAGGGGGCCCAGGTTCTTGTCCTTGACCACCCGCTTGCGTTCGGTAAAACGCGAGATCGAACGACCGTAGCCCATGGCCAGGTCCTGCAGTTCGCATTCGCCGCCCTGGTCACAGATCGGGCAGTCGAGCGGGTGGTTGATCAGCAGGAATTCCATGACGCCGCGCTGGGCGTCCACCGCGCGGCGTGACTCGGTGAAGACTTTCATGCCGTCGGCCACCGGAGTGGCGCAAGCCGGCAGCGGCTTGGGCGCTTTTTCGACGTCCACCAGGCACATCCGGCAGTTGGCCGCGATTGACAGCTTGGGGTGGTAACAGAAACGCGGAATATCGACGCCAATCCGGTCGGCCGCCTCGATGATCATCGAGCCACGCGCTACCTCGACCGACTGGCCATCAATTTCCAGCGTTACCAGATCCGATTGTGTCTGTTCAACGGTCGCCATGATCCACTCCAGCGGTCACCAGTGCGGTGATCCTTCAAATTTCCAAACGAATGACGGGGGCATGACGCCCCCAGTCCTTCTGCCCCGGTCGCAGGCTGTGACCTGGCGGCTCAGGCCGCCTCGCCCAGGGTGTCGGCCACGATCGAGCGGCCATGCTCAATGAAATACTCGAACTCGTGCCTGAAATGGCGCAAAAAGCCCTGAACCGGCCAGGCGGCCGCTTCGCCAAAGGCGCAAATCGTGTGGCCTTCAATCTGGCCCGCGGCGGAAATCAGCAGGTCCAGGTCTTCCGGGCGGCCCTTGCCGTCCAGGATGCGGCTGAGCACGCGATACATCCAACCCGTCCCTTCGCGGCAGGGCGTGCACTGGCCGCAGGACTCGGCGTAGTAAAAGCGCGCGATCCGGGTGCAGGCCCGCACCATGCAGGTGGTTTCATCCATCACGATGACCGCGCCCGAGCCCAGGCCCGAGCCGGCTTTCTGGATGGCATCGTAGTCCATGGTCAAGCCCATCATGGTTTCGCCCGGTAGAACCGGCATGGATGAGCCACCGGGAATGACGCCTTTCAGGGCCCGGCCGTGCCGCATGCCGCCGGCCATTTCCAGCAAATCAGCGAACGGCGTGCCCAGCGGAATTTCGAAGTTGCCCGGCTTGTTGACATGACCCGACACCGAAAACACCTTGGGCCCGCCGTTGTTCGGCTTGCCCAGCTCCAGGAACCAGTCGGCCCCGCGGCGCAGGATAGCCGGCACGCTGGCCAGCGTTTCGGTGTTGTTGATCGTGGTCGGCTTGCCGTAGACGCCAAAGTTGGCCGGAAACGGCGGCTTGAAGCGTGGCTGGCCCTTTTTGCCTTCCAGCGATTCCATCAGCGCGGTTTCTTCCCCGCAGATGTAGGCACCGGCGCCGAGCACGTTGTACATGTCAAAGTCGATTCCGGTGCCCTTGATGTCCTTACCCAGGTAGCCGGCCTCATAAGCTTCGCGGGTGGCCTGCTCGATGCGCTCGAACGGCTCGTGGTGAAACTCCCCGCGCAGGTAGTTGTAGCCCACCGTTACGCCCATGGCATAGCTGGCGATGGCCATGCCCTCGACCAGCGCGTGCGGGTTATAGCGCAGGATGTCGCGGTCGTGGCAGGTGCCCGGCTCGGATTCATCGGAGTTGCACAACAGGTATTTCTGGCCCGGCGCCGAGCGCGGCATGAATGACCATTTCAGGCCGGTCGGAAAGCCGGCGCCGCCACGGCCACGCAGGGCCGAGCGTTTGACCGTCTCGATGATCTCCTCCTGCGGCGTCTTTTCGGCCAGGATTTTTTCCCAGGCCTGGTAGCCACCGTGCTTGCGGTAGGCTTCCAGCGACCAGCACTCGGGCTCGTCGAGATGGGTAAAGACTACGTGGTGGTCAGACATGGTGATCTCCTTCGCCGTCAATCCAGGCCGTCCAGGATTTCGTCGATCTTTTCCCGCGTGAGATTCTCGTGGTAGTGGCCGTCAACCACCATCATCGGTGCGCCGGTGCAGGCGGCCACGCACTCTTCTTCAATCTTCAGAAAAATGCGCCCATCCGGGGTGGTCTCGCCCAGCTTGATGCCGAGCTTGTTCTGGATGTAGTCGACCACGTCGTCGGAGCCGCACAACATGCACGAGATGTTGGTGCAGATGGAAATGGAATGTCGACCGACCGGCTGCGTCTCCAGCATCGAGTAGAAATTGGCCACTTCGTACACCCACACCGGCGGCACGTCGAGGTAGTCGGCAACAGCATCCATGATTTCCGGGCTGAGCCAGCCGCCGTTCTGGTGCTGGGCCGCGTACAGGGACTGAATGATCGCCGAGCGACGACCTTCCAGATTGCCGGGAAACTTGGTCAGCCAGTGGTCAATGGTTTGGCGCGTGTGGTCATTGAGCAAGTCGGCCTTGCCAGCGGTGACACGATCGCCCGCCTGAATGCTCATCGGTCAATTTCTCCGAAAACGATATCCTGCGTCGCAATGAGGGCCGCAATGTCGGACAGCATGTGTCCCTGGGCCATCTCGTGCATCGAGGCCAGGTGCGCAAACCCGGGCGCGCGCAGGTGAACACGGAAGGGTTTGTTGGCACCGTCGGAGACCAGGTAGCAGCCGAACTCACCCTTGGGGGCCTCGACCGCTGCGTAGGTCTCGCCTTCGGGAACACAGTACCCTTCAGTGAACAATTTGAAGTGATGGATCAGCGCTTCCATGTCGTCCTTCATTTCGGCACGACTGGGCGGGCTGATCTTGTAATTATCCAGCATCACCGGGCCGGGATTGGCCCGCAACCAGCCGATGCACTGCTGAACGATGCGCGCAGACTGGCGCATTTCTTCGATGCGCACCAGGTAGCGGTCGTAGCAGTCGCCATTGCTGCCCACCGGGATGTCGAAGTCCATCTGGCGGTAACGCGCATACGGCTGCTTCTTGCGCAAATCCCAGGCATGGCCGCTGGCCCGCAACATCGGGCCGGTAAAACCAAGCTGCAGGGCGCGCTCGGGGCTGACCACGCCAATGCCCACCGTCCGCTGCTTCCAGATGCGGTTGTCGGTGAGCAGGGTTTCGTAGTCATCGACCCGGTCGAAGAAGTCGTCGTAGAAGGCGTCGAGGTAGTCCAGCAACGAACCCTCACGCCAGCGGTTCATGCGCTTGAGGTCCTTGCCCTTGCGCCAGCGGCTTTCGGCCAGTCGCGGCATCTGGTCGGGCAAATCGCGATAAACGCCACCAGGACGGTAGTAGGTGGCATGCATTCGCGTACCGGACACCGCCTCGTAAGTGTCCATCAGGTTTTCGCGTTCGCGGAAGGCGTACAGGAATACCGTCATGGCGCCCAGATCCAGCGCATTCGAACCCAGCCACATCAGGTGGTTGAGGGTACGCGTGATCTCATCGAACATCGTCCGGATGTATTGCGCGCGCTCCGGCGCCTCGATACCCAGCAGTTGTTCAATGGCGCGCACGTAGGCATGCTCGTTGCACATCATCGAGACGTAGTCGAGCCGGTCCATGTAGCCGATGGACTGGTTGTAGGGCTTGGTCTCGGCCAGTTTTTCAGTGGCCCGATGGAGCAGGCCGACGTGCGGATCCGCGCGCTCGACGGTTTCCCCGTCCAGCTCGAGAATCAGCCGCAGCACGCCGTGGGCCGCCGGATGCTGCGGCCCGAAATTCATCGTGTAGTTCTTGATTTCGCTCATCAGCTATCGCGTCCTTCGAGTTTTTCCTCGACGTAGCGGCTGTCGCGTCGAACCACCCGGGGCACGCCCACACGCGGCTCGATTTCAACCGGCTCGTAGACCACCCGCCCCTTGTCTTCGTCGTAGCGCACCGTGACGTTGCCAATCAGCGGGAAATCCTTGCGGAAGGGGTGGCCGATAAATCCGTAGTCGGTCATGATCCGGCGCAGGTCCGGATGCCCTTCGAACACGATGCCGAACAGGTCGAAGGCTTCACGCTCATACCAGTTGACGGAAGCCCAGACATCGACCAGCGACGGAATGACCGGCAGCTCATCGTCCGGCGCGTAGCAGCGCAGGCGCAGGCGTCGGTTGTGCTTGAGCGACAGCAGGTGAACCACCACGGCAAAGCGGTTGGGGAAATCGCCGGCCTCGGGCCGGTCGGCCCAGGTAAAACGCCCGGGCCCCAGGGTATCGACGCCGCGCGAAAAACCGTGGCCGGTAGCCTCGCCGGTTTCCCACTCGTCATCGCCATAGCCGAGGTAGTCAACGCCGCAAAGATCAGTGAGCTGCTCAAAGCACAGGACCGGCTCGTCGCGCAGCAGCCCGGCTGCATCCAGCCAGTGTTCAGCGGGAATCACCACCGTCAACTGGCCGCGATGGCTTTCCAACCGCTCCAGACGGGGACCAAGAATGTCCCGGAGATTGTCTTCCAGGGACTGAAGTGTTCCGTCAGCGCGACTCATGAGCGCGCAATCGTTTCAGTGCGGCGGATCTTTTTTTGCAGCTGCAGGATGCCGTAAACCAGCGCCTCCGCCGTCGGCGGACAACCTGGCACGTAGACGTCCACCGGCACGATTCGGTCGCAGCCACGGGTCACCGCGTAGGAATAATGGTAGTAGCCGCCGCCGTTGGCACAAGAGCCCATGGAAATTACCCATTTGGGGTCAGGCATCTGGTCATAGACCTTGCGCAGGGCCGGCGCCATCTTGTTGCACAGGGTGCCGGCAACAATCATCACGTCCGACTGGCGCGGGCTGGGCCGAAAGATCACGCCAAAGCGGTCGATGTCATAACGTGATGCCGCCGAGTGCATCATTTCAACGGCGCAGCAGGCCAGGCCAAAAGTCATCGGCCACATCGAGCCGGTTCTCGCCCAGTTGATCAGGGCGTCTGCGCTGGTGGTGACAAAGCCCTTTTCCAGCAGCGGGTTGTCGGCCTGAGGCCTGAGAATGTCGTCAACCTCGCCCTCAGCCAGGGGATTGTGCAGCAGCTCACTTACTCCCATTCCAGCGCACCTTTCTTCCATTCATAAATGAAGCCGATTACCAGGATGAGCAGGAATACGCCCATGGCAATCAGACCAGTCATGCCAATCTCATCGAGGATTACCGCCCAGGGGAAGAGAAAAGCAATTTCCAGGTCAAAGATAATGAACAGGATGGCAACAAGATAGAAACGCACGTCGAACTTCATGCGCGAATCTTCAAACGCTTCAAAGCCGCACTCGTAGGGCGAGAGTTTTTCGTCGCTGGGATTACGAGGACCGAGAATGCCGCCAACCAGCAACAGGGCCAGACCCATGCCGAAGCCGACGGCCAGAAAGATCAGGATTGGAAAATACTCGGCCAGCATGCGCGTCGATTCCGTTTGCCATGTCAGGGCTGGCGACTCTCACGTCAGATCAGATCAACCCGGCGTTGGCCATGCCCGTTTGCTTGCATAAAATTGGTGCCGAAGGCCGGACTCGAACCGGCACGGCTTTCGCCACTGCCCCCTCAAGACAGCGTGTCTACCAATTCCACCACTTCGGCAATTTTATGCGTATTCGGACAAAGGTTCGTGAAACCGGCCTCAGTCGAGAGGCGGTTCTGGAAAGGATTCGTCGGCTTCGTCAGAGGCGTCCTCGGGAAGCAGCAGGAGCTCGTCCTGTTCTTCCGCTTCTACCTCAACCGGCAAGGTCTGGAGCGCTCCGGCAATACCAAGGTCATCAGCAGGTGCCAGACCGGTGCCCGAACGCGCCACGATAACCGCCATGGACAAGCTGATGGCGAAAAAGCCAACGGCCAGCCAGGTGGTTGCACGGGTCAGGAAGCTGGCCGCACCACGCGAGCCGAACACAGTGCCCGATGCGCCTGCGCCAAAAGCGGCGCCCATGGTTGCTCCCGGTCCGCGCTGGACCAGAACGATGGCAATCAGTGATGCAGCAAGCACCACATGGAAGACGATCAGGACGGTGTAAAGCATTCTTTTATAACCAATCTGTATTGGCGAGTGTCAGCCAGCGGCCTTGTAAATAGCCATGAACGATTCGGCATCCAGGGATGCGCCGCCGATCAGACCTCCATCAATGTCATCACAGCCCATCAATGCCTCGGCATTGTCGGGCTTGACGCTTCCACCATAGAGGATCCGAATGCGGCCCGCTATTGTAGCATCCCTTTCGGCCAATTGGGACCGAATTGAGTAATGCACCGCCTGGGCCTGTTCCGGGCTCGCCGTCTGGCCGGTCCCGATGGCCCAGACAGGCTCGTAGGCAACCACCGCGTGCGAGAACGCCTGAATGCCAACGCGGTCGAGTACGGCATTCATCTGGGCAGCAACGACAGCGTCGGTTTCGCCCGCCTGCCGCTGTTCCAGCGTTTCGCCCACGCAAAGAATCGGCTGCAGCCCGGCCGCCTGGGCCTGGGCAAATTTCTCGGCGACCACCGCATTGGATTCTGCATGCAAGCTGCGCCGCTCGGAGTGGCCAACCA